>NZ_CP110395.1:3523958-3844318 GCF_029910215.1 Paraburkholderia sp. D15
CTCAAGGACGCAGGCAAACTGCTGACGCTCGCGAAGGCGGTGTGGGACATGGCCCCCAAAACGGTCAGCGCCCCGCCGTGTCAGGAAATCGTGTGGGAAGGCAACGACGTCGATCTGGCGAAATTACCGATTCAGACCTGCTGGCCAGGCGACGCGGGCCCGTTGATCACATGGGGTCTGACCGTCACGAAAGGCCCGAATAAGAGCCGACAAAATTTAGGCATATATCGCCAGCAACTGATCGGGCGTAACAAACTGATCATGCGTTGGCTCGCGCATCGCGGCGGCGCGCTCGATTTTCGCGAGTTCGCGCTGCAGAATCCGGGCAAACCGTATCCGGTGGCCGTGGTGCTCGGCGCGGATCCGGCCACGATTCTCGGCGCGGTGACGCCGGTGCCCGACACGCTGTCCGAATACCAGTTCGCCGGGCTGCTGCGCGGCGGCCGCACCGAGCTGGCGAAGTGCATCACACCGGGCGTCGACGGGTTGCAGGTGCCCGCGCGCGCGGAGATCGTGCTGGAGGGCTTCATCTACCCGCAGCAAGGCTCGCCCGATCCGGCGCCGGCGGGCGCGCCGCCGCGTCCAGCGAAGGGCGCGTCCGCGGGTTACGAGCACGCGCTCGAAGGACCGTACGGCGATCACACCGGCTACTACAACGAGCAGGAGTGGTTTCCGGTGTTTACCGTCGAGCGCATCACGATGCGGCGCGACGCGATCTATCACTCCACCTACACCGGCAAACCGCCCGACGAACCCGCGGTGCTCGGCGTCGCGCTCAACGAAGTGTTCGTGCCGCTGCTGCAGAAGCAGTTCACCGAGATCACCGATTTCTATCTGCCGCCCGAAGGGTGCAGCTACCGCATGGCCATCGTGCAGATGAAGAAGAGCTACCCCGGCCACGCGAAGCGCGTGATGTTCGGCGTGTGGAGCTTCCTGCGGCAGTTCATGTACACGAAGTTCATCGTGGTGGTCGACGAGGACGTGAATATCCGCGACTGGAAAGAGGTGATCTGGGCGATCACCACACGTATCGATCCGGCGCGCGATACGGTGCTGGTGGATCGCACGCCGATCGACTATCTGGATTTCGCATCGCCGGTAGCGGGGCTCGGCTCGAAGATGGGGCTCGACGCGACTAACAAGTGGCCGGGCGAAACCGACCGCGAATGGGGCCGGCCCATCGTGATGGACGACGCGGTCAAGCAACGTATCGACGGTTTGTGGAACGAGCTGGGCCTGTGACCTTGCGTCACGAATCGAGGCCGGCGCCGGCCCCCGTCACGCCAGCCGTACGACAAGACCAATAAGAGAATCGAGGGAGCCGTTGCACGGATGCATGCCTTTTCAATGATGTCGGATGGCTTTTTTCTGTCGTTGTCGTTGTGTCTGGACATCGGTCTCGTGAACGTCGCGATCATTTCGCTGACGCTTTCCCATGGCTTCAAACCCGGGTTCTGGCTGGGACTCGGCTCGTGCGTCGGCGATCTGATTTACGCGGCGCTCGCGCTCGCGGGCATGGCCGCGTTGCTGCAGTTCGAGTCGGTGCGCTGGGTGGTGTGGATCGGCGGCGCGGCGATCCTGCTGTTTCTCACGTGGAAAATGGCGCGCGAGGCGATGTTCCCCGCGAAGGCGCCCGCCGTCGCCGGTGAAGCGCAAGCAGGTACGCCGCATCCGTCGGCATGGCGCGGTTTTCTGCGCGGCGTGCTGCTGGCGGTGTCGTCGCCCTCGGCGATTCTCTGGTTCGCGGCGGTCGGCGGTGCGCTGATCGCGAAGGCCGGCGCAACGAGCGTCACGACGGCGCCGGTGTTTCTCGGCGGTTTTTTTCTCGGCGGACTGTGCTGGACGCTCTTTATCTGCGGGCTCGGCAGCCATGGCCGTAAGCGCGCCGGCACCGGGTTGCTGCGAGCCTGCCACGTGATGTCCGCCTTGCTGTTCGCGTATTTCTCCTACAGCGTGATCGTCAACGGGTATCGCGATCTGATCGTGCAAACCGCGCACGCGGTGAGTTGACCGGCCCCGTCACGCGAGATACTGCGCGAGCTTCGCGAGATCGACGTTGCCGCCGCTCACCACCACGCCCACCCGCTTGCCCGCGACCGGCACGATGCCGTTCAGCACCGCCGCCGCGGCGAGACAACCGGTCGGCTCGACCACGATCTTCATGCGCTGCGCGAAAAAGCGCAGGGAGTCGATCAACTGCGCGTCGCTGACCGTTTCGATGCGTGCCACGTGCTCGCGAATGATCGCGAACGTGTAGTGACCGAGATGCGTGGACGCGGCACCATCGGCGATCGTGCGCGGTGTATCGATATGCACGATTTCGCCGCGAGCGAGCGATTGCTGGCCATCGTTGCCCGCTTCCGGTTCGATGCCGATCACCGTGCACGCCGGACTCAACGCCGCCCCCGACAACGCGCTCCCGCCGATCAACCCGCCGCCGCCCAGGCAGACGAACAACATGTCGAGCGGGCCGGTTTCCTCGATCAACTCCTTCACCGCCGTCCCCTGCCCCGCGATCACATGCGGATGGTCGTACGGCGGAATCAAGGTCATGCCGCGCTCTTCGGCGAGACGGCGGCTGATGTCCTCGCGGTTCTCCGTATAGCGATCGTAGGTGATGACCTCACCGCCATAGCCCCTGGTCGCGGCGATTTTCGCCTCGGGCGCGTCGTGCGGCATGATGATCGTCGCGTGGATGCCGGCGAGGCGCGCCGACAGAGCGATCGCCTGAGCGTGGTTGCCCGAGGAAAACGTCAGCACGCCGGCCTTGCGCTGTTCCGCGTCGAAATGCGAGATCGCGTTGTACGCGCCGCGAAACTTGAAGGCGCCCATCCGCTGGAAATTTTCGCATTTGAAGAAGACCGACGCGCCCGTGCGTTCGTCGAACGTACTCGACGTCAGGACCGGTGTGCGATGGGCGACGCCTTCGAGACGTGCCGCGGCGTCGAGGACGTCGTCGAAGGTGGGAGCGGGAAGCGCGTGCATCGGCGGAACTCTCGGAGCGGTGGTGGGATGGCCATTCTCCCAGCTTCATCCCCGCTTTGGAAAGACGCATTTCAGTGACCGAAAACACAAACGGCGCAATGCCGGCAATCGAGCCGGCATTGCGCCGTTTAACCAGCGGAACGTTAAAAGCCGAAGCGCACTTATGCTACTTAAGCGATCACGCCCGTGGTAATTCGATTAACGACGGTAATAGCCGTGGCCGTAGTAGCCACGGTAATAACCGTGATGGTAATAAGGATGACCGTAGTAGCCATACCCACCCACGACGACCGGCGGCGCAGCGTAGACGACCGGCGGTGCATAGACCGGCGGGGGCGGCGGCGCGTAGTAGACCGGCGGCGGAGCGGCGTACACCGGATAGGCCGGCGCGATCGGCACCCCGATACCGATACCAACGGACACATGCGCCTCGGCTGCACCGGCGAGTCCAAGGCCGAGTGCGGCGGCAACGACAAACGGAACGATCTTTTTCACTTCTATTCTCCTAGCGCGGCCCACCAAGGTCGCCGACTTCGCATGCCCTGCATGCTATGAATTCAATGTATCGAAAAAGCGCGCACGTATCTGTTCGCATTTGTTGCAAATTGCAATTGACGGCAATACGCCGCAATTCGACGGCACGGAGAATACGCCAGATCGAGCCGGCGGTGGACTAAAAATCAAGGGTTTGCGCGTAGTTGACGGACGCTGCGGGCGGTACGCCGGGGCGTCGAGCGTCGGCGGACGCCTTTTCAGTAATCTTTGATTACAAATTAGCTTCAATGCTGACGCGGAAAGTTGTGGCGGGGCCAACGAAAAATGCCCGGCAAATCAGCCGGGCATTCCTTACCTGCGCAGAGCACGAGCAACGGGCGTCAGCCCACCTTCACGTAGGCGAATTCGCGCGACACGCTTGGCGGCACGTACGCCCCGCTAATACGAACGCGCGGCGTCAGGCGCTTTTTCTGATCCCACCAACGGCGCCGCTGCGCGTGCGTGAGGAAGCGCAAGTGCTTTCGGTAAGAAAATATGCTCATCGTGACCTCCCGAATCTGACTGCGAGACGAAATACCCGGAACAGCAATGGCCAAACCGGCACATGAAGCGATTGTGAGCAGTTTCCGCGCCCGGCGGGCGCGCGCCGCCGGATAACCGGCCGGTGTCGCCATACGGCGCGCAAACTGTTCGGAGGAAAGTCCGGCCGCGCGGCCCACGCCAGGCGGCCCCGATGCGCGATACTGCTGCTTTCCCGTTCAAATGTTCCGTCTGGAGCAGGCAACCATGTCCCAGTCCTCCCTGCCGCGCCTCGGCTTCATCGGTGCGGGCCGGCTCGCGCGATGTCTGGCGCTGAGCTTTGCGCGCGCCGGCTATCCGGTCACGGCGGTGGCGAGCCGCTCGGCCGCTTCCGCCAGCCGGCTCGCCGGTCAAATCGAGCAGTGCGCGGCATGCGACGATCCTCAACAGGTCGTCGACGCCGCCGACATCATCTTTTTAGCCGTTCCCGACGACCATATCGGTACGACAGCCCACACTCTGAGCTTCGGCGCGGACGGCGCCCCTCGGACTCAACATGCCGATGGCGCAAACCACGCCGGCGCGGCGGCGTCGATGACCCGATCCAGCAAGGCGCTGGTGCACTGCAGCGGCGCTTCGCCGGTCGAGTTGCTGGCGCCCGCGCGCGCTCAAGGCGCGGCGATCGGCGGCTTCCACCCACTCTACCTGTTTGGTGGCGAGCTCGCCGACCTCGAACGGATCGCCGGCTGCTCGGTGACGATCGAAGCCGACGGCGCGCTGAAGGAGGCGCTCACGGCCCTCGCGCTGGCGCTGCGCTGCCATCCGTTGTCGATTCCTGCGGGCGGCCGCATGCTGTATCACGCCGCCGCACACTACGCGGCCAGCTTCGCGCTGTGCAGCCTGGCCGAATGTGTCGCGTTGTGGCGCACGCTCGGCTTCGCCGAGGACGACGCGCTGCGCGCATTGCTGCCGATGCTCTCCGGCACCATCGCCACGGCGCGCGACAAAGGTTTGCCGAACGCCCTCGCCGGCCCGGTCTCGCGGGGCGACGCGGGGGTCGTCGAAAAGCAGTTGGCGCTGCTGGAAGGTCTGGGCGGCGACCATGCCGCGCTGTACGGGTTGATGACGCGCCGCGCGGTCGCGCTCGCCGAGCGGCGCGCGAGTCCGCCCGTCGCGATCGAGGTGATCGCCGGCGTCGTCGAAGAATCGCTGCAACGCTCGCTGAATCAGGCGGCAGCAGGTGCAAGCGTCAAGTAAGCCGTGATAATGTGACGTCCGGCGGCGCCACGCGCAATCCGCCGGCGCCGCGCTTCGGGACCAACAGACGAGAACGCACAATGATCAAGGTCAGCATCCTTTATCCGTACCGGGAAAACGGCCACTTCGACGTGGACTATTACTGCGCCACGCACATGCCGCTCGCGGCGAAGCTGTTCGGGCCGTCGCTGAAAGGCTGGTCGGTCGATGTCGGCATCAACGCCGGGCCGCCGGGAACGCCGCCGCCGTTCTTCGCCGCGGGCCACTTCCTGTTCGACAGCGTGAACGACTTCTACGCGGTCTTCAAATCGGCCTCGGAACAACTGCTGGCCGACATTCCCAATTACACCGACGGCGGCAACGGCACGATTCTGATCAGCGAGATCAAGATTTCCGTGTGATGCCGCGCGGATGGGGATGAGGCGGCGGCTCTATGGTTAATATCGTCGAACCGGACGCTTCTTCCCGCACGCTCGCACACCGCACGACCCGATACACCGCTCGACGCGCCCTTGCGCAAGGTCGTCGCGCGGCAACCGGATAACACCGTTGGCGCACCGTTTGGCAAGCGCCGGCGTCCCGCGGCCGACCGACGGCCGTCACCCGAAGGATAAGGACACACGATGTTTGGCGATATCGCCCGTTTTCTGCTCAATACTGTCTTCACGCTGTTCGGCGCGGCTTTGCTGCTGCGCGCCTGGTTGCAGGTCGTCCGCATGCCGCCATACAACCCGGTGACGAATGCGGTGCTGCAGGCCACCAACTGGATCGTGTTGCCGTTGCGGCGCATCCTGCCAAGCACGCGCAGCATCGACTGGGCAAGCCTGGTCGCGGCGCTGATCGCGGCGATCGTCTACGTCGTCGCGATGGTGGCGCTGACCGGCGCCGATCCGCTGACGCTCGTGCCGACGCTGCTGATCGTGGCGGTGCTGACGGTGATCAAGTGGGCGCTGAATCTGATCATCTGGATGACGATTTTGATGGCGCTGCTGTCGTGGCTCAATCCGCGGTCGCCGGCCATGCCGATCCTGTATCAGTTGACGGCGCCGTTTTTGAATCCGCTGCGGCGCGTGGTGCCGCAACTCGGTGGAATCGATCTTTCGCCGATTCTGCTGTTCGTGATCGTGCAGGTGCTGTTGATGGTGGTGACGCGGGCGGCGGTGCAACTGACTTATTTCGTGATCTGAAGATGGGGGCGGGTGGGGCCGGAGGCGGGTGATGCGGTTTCGGTTTCGGTTTCGGCTTCGGTGGATCGCGGCGGAGCGATTTGCGCTGGACACCCATTCCCGAGTAAAATCGTGCGCTCTGCGGGCGTCGTATAATGGTAATACCCTAGCTTCCCAAGCTAGAGCCGTGGGTTCGATTCCCATCGCCCGCTCCACAGCTTCCTTCTGCGAAGCGCTTTCATTCGGCATAGCGCACTTGCTCGCCTGGCGCCAGGCAGTGCGAGATCCGGTCGACGCTCCCCTAATGCAGGCTTCCTACATCTAATCCGACGAGAAACGCACGTCTCGCGTACTTAGCAAACTCGCGCATTGCTCGCACATTCACTCATGGTCTACACGAAATACGCCGCACGACTTTAACCGTGCGGCGCCTCGTCTCAGACTAAACTACTGCCCCCCTCAAATCCACCGATTCGCCTCCCACACCAGCCTCGCGGCCGCGGCATGGTGATATCGGCCGAGAATATAGCGAATCCCACCCTGGCATTCCTCCACTGCATTCCCAAAAGACTTGTCCCCAGCCGGATTCAACCCGGATTGCGCCGGCAATAACTGATAAAGCCCGCGCGCGGAAATCTTCGGATTGCGCAAATCCACGACCCCGCCCGATTCCTGCGCCATCAGCCACAGCAAATCGTCATATTGAGTCAGCGATACTTTCTCGATCGACATTGCTTCGCGCAGTGCGTGACGCGTGGTCGTCGCAACGGTATCCGGATCGATGGCCGTCCAGTTCTGTTTGGCCGGTTTTGCCTGACGGTGATTGTGTTTATGCTTACTCATGGTGAATAGTCATTCGAATAATCGTTGAACACAGAAGGCTTACAGAACAATTAAATCATACGAATGACCACGACGGTTATTTAAATGTAATGTAGCCGACAATTTCCATTCGAAAATGCGGCCCGTCCCCCGTCTGGACGCACCCTTTTGGGTTGTGCTACCTTACGCGCACTTGCAACGCCCGCTCCACCTCGCTGCCGAGCATCGGCAGCCTCCAGCACGAGCCGCCTCCATGAAGGCGGCTTTTTTGTAGTGACGGCGGCGCCGGCCAGAGCGAGCCGCGACGCCCTCCTCCTTGTAGCAATCGACGATGATCCACGATCCCAACGACGCCGGCCTGCCGGACGACCTTTCCACGCCCGCCAACGCATCCGCGGACTCCTCCGCCGCACCTGAAGCCGGCGCCGATTCGCCGGAAAACGCACTGCGCCTGCGCCGCATCCGCAGCTTCGTGACGCGCGCGGGCCGCGTGTCGACCGGCCAGCGCCGCGCGATGGACGAACTCGGCCCCCGTTTCGTGCTGCCGTTCGCGCCGCAACAACCCGACTGGAGCGAGGTGTTCGGCCGCAGCGCCCCGCGCGTGCTGGAAATCGGTTTCGGCATGGGCGCGACGACGGCGGAAATCGCGTCGCACCGCTCGGGCGACGACTTCATCGGCGTCGAGGTCCATGAACCGGGCGTCGGCGCGTTGCTGAAACTGATGGGCGAGCAGAACCTGTCGAACATCCGCATCATTCAGCACGACGCGGTCGAAGTGCTCGAACAGATGATCGCGCCGGACAGCCTCGACGGCGTGCACATTTTCTTCCCGGATCCGTGGCACAAGGCGCGTCACCACAAGCGCCGGCTGATCCAGCCGAAGTTCGTCGCCCTGCTGGTGTCGCGCCTGAAACCCGGCGCGTATCTGCATCTGGCGACCGACTGGCAGAACTACGCCGAGCAAATGCTCGAAGTCCTCAGCGCGGAATCCGCGCTGGAGAATACCGCCGACGGTTACGCGCCGCGCCCCGACTATCGTCCGGTGACGAAGTTCGAACGGCGCGGGTTGCGGCTCGGTCATGGTGTATGGGACCTGGTGTTCCGCAAACGCGGCTGACGATAATCTGTCATCCACAAGCAAAAAGGTCCGCGAACGCGGACCTTTTTCATTTGCAGCGGGAGCCGCGGCGCCAGGCAATCAGCCGGATCGCCTCACTCCGCCCAACTCAACGCGCCGCTATACCCAACCAGCAGAATCAGCAGGCCAAAGCCGATCCGATACCACGCAAACACCGTGAAATCGTGCGCGGCGATGTAGCGCAGCAACCAGCGCACGCAAGCAAACGCGCTGATGAACGCCGCCACGAAACCCAGCGCGAACGTGCCGAGCGCATCGGCGGAAAGCAGGTGCCAGTCTTTATACAGTTCGTAAGCGGTCGCGCCGAAAATGATCGGGATCGCGAGGAAGAACGAGAACTCCGTGGCCACGCGCCGTTCGAGCCCGAACAGCATGCCGCCGATGATCGTCGAGCCCGAGCGCGACATCCCCGGAATCAGCGCGAAGCATTGCGCCAGGCCGACTTTGAGCGCGTCGAGCGCGCTGAGATCGTCCACGTTGCCGACTCGCGCCGGCACGTCGCCACGTGCGCGCTGGCGCGCTTCGGCCCACAGAATCACCACGCCGCCCGCCACCAGCGCGAACGCGACCGGCACCGGCGAAAACAGCGCCGCCTTGATCGACTTCTCGAACAACAGCCCCAGCACGACCGCCGGAATCGTCGCGATGATGACGTTCAGCGTGAAGCGCCGCGCGTCGGGACGGCTCGGCAACCCCGCCACCACGCTGCCGATGCGGCGGCGAAACTCCCAGCACACCGCGAGAATCGCGCCGAGCTGGATGACGACATCGAAAGTCTTCGCGTGGTCGTCCGTGAAATTCAGCAGGCTGCCCGCGACGATCAGATGCCCGGTGCTCGACACTGGCAAAAACTCCGTCAATCCTTCGACGACGCCCAGAATCAGCGCCTTGCAAGCCAGTAGCCAGTCCATCCGAGACCCTCATCGCTTTAATTAGTCGGAACGAACAGGACCGGCATGGTGAGCGCGGCCCTGCCGGCCGCGCGTGACGTCATTTCTCGACGATCTGTACGCGTATGCCGTTTGTAAGGATGGTAATTGTACCGGGTTCGTAATTCACCCCGGCAAATTGCAGTTGCTCGGGTTTGAAGGTGTAGATCGGGTAATTGGTCAGCAATTGCGTGGCGAGCACCGCCGCCGCGGCGTTGATCTGCTGCGTGAACGCCTGCGCGTCCCCGCTCACGCTGACGTTGTCGACGTTAGGCGATTTGAGCACGACCGATTTGCTGGCCGCGTCGTACGCGAGTTCGCTCGACAGCGTGAATACGCCGGCCACCGGCTGCGCCATGAACGGGCTCGCGAAGCGGGCGTCGAGCTTGACGGACACGCGATTGGCGTCCGGCAGGAAACCGACCACCGGATTGGAAAGCGCGACGTCGAACACCTGCGACACCGTGCGCTGATACGGGAATTTGCGCTGCACCGCGTCCTGCACCTGCTGCTGCGAGAACGTGTAGTGCGACGGGATGAACGGGAACGTCGAGCTTGCGCAAGCCGCAAGCGAAACGGTGATGCCCAGCGCGCTACAACCTGTCAGCGCGGCGAGCAGAAAGCGGCGCCGGGCCGGCGCAGCGGGTCGAATCATGCGAAATCTCCTGAGAGCTATGAGGCAAGGCGACGGTTTTGGTAAGACTGCCGCGATGCGAATACGTCATGCTGAATGGGGCTGATCCCGCCTGCGCGGCATGAAGCAAAAAAATACCGCCGCAAGCTGGCGAACGTCATCACGTCCGCTATCGATCGGCGCCCGCGTGCGGTTGCGTCTGTGCTTCGAGTTGCGTGAGCCACGCAAGTGCCTCGTCGCGCTGCGTCCCGCACATATCCGGCTGCGGCTGGAGACCCGAACAGCACGCCGGCCGCTCGGGCTGGCCGAAGATCGCGCAGCGCAAGTCGTCGCCGAGTTGCACGCAACGCACGCCGGCCGGCTTGCCGTTCGGCATGCCGGGAATCGGGCTCGATATCGACGGCGCGATACAGCACGCGCCGCAATCGGGACGGCACGCGTGACCGGCGAAACGAAACGGCGACTCACCGCGCTTCGAGCCGCCGGCGGACGGTCCGGCAGCGCCGCGTGCCTCATCTCGCGGCGCAGGATCATTAAAGCCTGTGCGCAGAAAATTTAGCACGTCCCCTTGCCCGTCTCTTTCAGGTTCCATCTTCAAACCACTCACGACATTTCCCTAACGCGACATCCGTCGACGCATTTTCTAGATCTGGATCAAGACCGCATTGTGCCACCGCATGCCGTGCGACCTTTTTACGCAATACTGCGTCGGGTCACGCACTTAGACTGGGTCGATCAACAAGGCCACGCCGCGAGCCACCTGTCGCGTTCGACATCGATCCACCAGACGATGCCTGCCCCGGCATCTCGCGTCGCGCGGTCCACGAACCCGAGCCCCCCATGACCATCGCCGAGACGCTGTTCCGCCCTGACCTGCTCGCCAAATACAGCGCGAACGGTCCACGCTATACGTCCTATCCGACCGCGCTGCAGTTCCGCGATACGTTCGATCCCGCCGACTATCTGCGCGCCGCCGCCGACCCGAGCGCGTCCGCGACCGACCTGTCGCTGTACTTCCACATTCCGTTTTGCGACACCGTGTGCTTCTACTGCGGCTGCAACAAGATCGCGACGAAAAACCGCGCGCACGCGCGGCCCTATCTCGAACAACTGAAGCGCGAAATGGCGCTGCAGGCGGCATGCTTCGACACGCGGCGTCCGGTGTCGCAATTGCATCTGGGCGGCGGCACGCCGACCTTCCTGTCGCACGATGAGATGTCCGAGCTGATCGCCGCGGCGCGCGAGCACTTCACGCTGCGGACCGAGGCCGAGGGCGACGGTGAGTATTCGATCGAAGTCGATCCGCGCGAGGCATCGCCCGAGACGATCGCGCATCTGCGCAAGCTCGGCTTCAATCGTTTGAGCCTGGGCGTGCAGGATTTCGATCCGCTCGTGCAGCAAGCGATCAACCGCATTCAGCCGCGCGAGATGACCGCGTCGGTGATGCAGGCCGCGCGCGAGACCGGCTATCACTCGATCGGCGTCGATCTGATCTATGGGCTGCCGCATCAAACCGTCGACAGCTTCAGCCGCACGCTCGACACGATGCTCGAACTCGCGCCCGATCGTCTCTCGGTGTTCGCGTACGCGCACATGCCGCAGCTCTTCAAGATGCAACGGCAGATGGACCCGGCGACGCTGCCCTCGCCCGCCACGCGGCTCGCGATTCTGCGGCGGGTGGTCGAGCGACTGACGGGCGCGGGCTACGTGTACATCGGCATGGATCATTTCGCGCTGCCCACCGATGAGCTCGCGCGTGCGCAGACGCAACGCACGTTGCATCGCAATTTTCAGGGCTACAGCACGCGCGCGGAGTGCGATCTGATCGGCTTCGGCGCGTCGTCGATCGGCAAGGTCGGCGACGTCTACGCGCAGAACGTCAAGGATTTGACGGGCTACGGGGCGGCGATCGATGCCGGCCGTCTCGCGATCTCGCGCGGCGTGCGTCTCACCGCCGACGACCGGCTGCGCCGCGACGTCATCACGCAGTTGATGTGCAATCTGGAACTGCGTTTCGACGAATTCGAAGCGACGTACGGCATCCGCTTCGCGCAGACATTCGAGGCCGAGCTGGAGCGCCTGCGCGAATTCGAGGCAGACGGTCTCGTCGCGCTCGATGCCGGCAAGCTCGAAGTCCGGATGGCCGGCCGGATGCTGGTGCGCAATATCGCGATGGTGTTCGACCGGTATCTCGGTCAGCAGACACTCGAGCGGTTTTCGCGGACCGTTTGACGGCATTGCAGCCGATGAAGGCGGCCGGCTTGCCCGTCGCCGAATTTTCGGCCATAATCTGCGTCTTCGCCGCGCGCCATGTTCCAGCGCGTGAGCCGCAAGATCTGCCCAGGTGGTGAAATTGGTAGACGCAGGGGACTCAAAATCCCCCGCCGCAAGGCGTGCCGGTTCGATTCCGGCCCTGGGCACCAAACAGATTCATCAAGTCAGCGCGTTCGCCGCTACTTTCGAATATCGCGAAACACCCTCTCTTTCGCAAAAATTTCCCTGATTTTTCACTTGCTTGTTGTCAATGCTTTGATCTCACAAGCGATGACTTTGCGCATACAGCGGCAGCACAATTGCCTCTCGCTTTGCAATTCGCGACATTTACGTCGTTGGCGTCCATGTCTGCGGCCATATTCAGAAAAAGCTATTGCCCAACGAGCCAAAGATGCACACGCACTTGATTAACAACACATATAAACACCTTGGCTTTTATTCGTTTGGCATTTTATGTTGGCCAACGACTTCGTCTTGATCAAAGCTCTGTAGAATCGCGCGATTCGGGTTTGAGATTAAGTCAAAGGCAGCATGGATACCCAGAGCATATTGAGGGCAATCAGGGCTGGCCTGTCACAACAGGATCGCCTGCTTAAGCTGGATACGCCGGTAGAAAATATGGACGATCCCGTTGGGAAAGCTCTCGGGCAGCTGTTGGAAAATTAATATGCAGAAGTCAAAGCGCTGGAAAATGCTGGCAGGCGGTTTCGCCTTGCTGGCAGCATTAATCTATGAATGCCAAAGCTTGACGACAGGTTGGGAAACAGTCACGACATCTTTTGCGAAAAGTGACAAGCCCTACGGCGGCGGAGCATTCCGCGTTCGCGGTAACGACGTCATCAGTTTGAAGACTGCAGGACCGGAACTCAAGTTCAAACCGGCAAGCCAACTTAAGAATCCTGAAGTGGCGGAACTCACTGAAGCGTGGATGGACGACTCTTCCGAGCGCCTAAATCGACGCACGGTGGCTTTCCTGAAGGGAACGTTGAATGGCGGATTGACACGGACCTTCCAGCAGCGCGGCCAGGACGCTGCCTGGTGGTATTCGAAGGACTGGCACACCGTCTATGTCAGCATCGGATGGATGGACTACAAATCGCCTGTCCCATCGAATGGTCTAACTCCGCAAATTACCAAGCTCTGGCGGTCAACTGACGGCGGCCAAAACTGGACCCAATTGACCTGGCCAGAAGACCGCAACATCGGCCAACTTCTGTTTCTCGATCCGCAACGGGGTTACGCGATCGGATGGGGGCCGCATATATGGCGGACGGCTGACGGCGGCCAGTCATGGCACGAAATCAAAGTGCCGCCACTCGCGGATGCAGGCAAACCTCGCAAGACGTTTGACGCGGTGAACCTCGGTCCCGATGGCGTATTGCACGTCGCCTACTACGTCGACAAGCTCGATGAAACTCAGACATCGAGCCTGATCTATCGACTCGCGTGGGATCAGCAGGATTTCGTGCGAGAGGTCGTGTTGCCGCAACAAACTGTCGTCGATCTGCAATCGACGCCGGACTCAGCAGGAAGCTATTCACTTTATGCACTATCGCGCCTCGGCCCTCCGCGTAACTGGGATGATCCGGCGGACAAAGGGCATCGCGTTGGCGCTATTTCAACGTGGACGAACGGCCCCCAACCAGTGGCGCGTCAACTGCATACCTTTGACAATAAGTTGATGCTGGACGGGCTCAGCGTAGGCAGACAGGGGGTACTGCTTGTTTATGCAACCGATGCATCGGGCGAAGGCGCACCGCGTGACCTCACCATCATTAGCAGCGATTCCGGACAATCCTGGAAGCCGCTAGATGAGAGCAGCGCTCAGGGCGGTTATTTTGATCCAGAGACCAACACGCAATACGCACTGTTCGCCTATACGTTGAAGAAGCGGAAATTCTAGTCAGTCCAGCTTTGGAATCCGGCGTATCCACTGCTTCCGCGATACGCCGGTTCTGTGGCTCAGATCTTCCATCATGAAACACTGAACTCGCAGCGCCCCGTTCAGCCGTAAGGGTGGCGCCAGCAACGTCTTGAGTGGCAGCAGATACCTTCAGACGGCAGTGCGATCCGATCAGTGACGACCTACAGGGTGAGGTGGTCGATGCGAGCGCGCTTCCGCGCCCGGCCAAACATCCTTCAGTCTTCGTGCAGGGACGCCTGCAACTTCAGCAGCTTCAAGATATCCCCATCGCTGACGTGGAACGACAGGTCGTCGGTGAGCGGTCTATAAAGATCCGGCAGGCGCGTCCATTCGAACAGAGAGTTATCCGAATAGAAATTTCCGATCTGCTTCAACGCGGGCGTTGCATCGGTCGTCCCTCGGGAGGGATCGTAATCGGCGCGTATTCTCGCGAATCCTTCCAGGTGTCCGATGCACGCGGAACATCCATTGTTTACCCCCTTTTCCCAAAGGCGATAAGCGTCTACCTTCCGTCCTTCCATGTCCGCGAGTACGCCAAGGCTGTCATAGGCCTCTCCATCTCCCTGTGCCATTGCACATTCCAGCATCGCTTTGCCGGCCGGCCTCAATTGTTTCGATCGAACAACGATGTCGCCACCCACCCAGACCATCGCATCGGGACTTCCGCGGTCGATTGCTTCGGACATCACCCGCTCCTGCTCCTGCGGCACCTGCTCAAGATAGGTCGCGTAGGTGTATGCCGCGATGGGAATACCTTGCGCCGCCAACTTCTCCAGCCGTCGTGCCGCATCCTGATGTGCCGCAGCGTCTCCCCGCACCCTGAAGGCCCAAACGCTGTCGACATACTCGGCCTTCCAACTGCCCGCCTTGATTGCGGCCCTGATCAGGTCAAGACGTTTCTTGCGTGCGGCCTCGCTGTCCCAGAAGTCAGGAACACTGTTTCCATGCGTGGTGTACTGGACAAACTCAGCAAAAGCCTTCGCTGCCGCGGCGGACTCTTCCGGCGTGTGGTCTTGTGCCTGACGGCAGACGAACGGCCTGCCCTTGAACTGCGCGAGGAGCGTCCGATCCATTTCCTGCGCGCTTACGTCATCCCACGCCGCCGAATGATTGAAGCTGGTCAGTTCCTGAGATGAAGTAGTGTCCTGGCGTGAAGGCAAGACACTTCGATCGGCGCAACCAGTGAATGCAACAACAACGAGAAACAGCGGTACTAAAATTCGCACGACCCAACTCCTGTTTTTTATTTGGACCAATCTGCCTGCCTGTCGAAACATCACACCTGATCGATATACGCGACCAGTTCCCACGCGACCCGTGAAGTCTGCCGGCGCTCACCCATCACGCGATCAAGAAGCGCGAGCTGACGCGATTCGTGTACGACCAGCGACGGCAACGTATCGCCCTTGAGGAAACGACGCTGCGAATCTCCCATCTGCCCCACCTGAAGCTTTGCATGCCAGACACCATCTTCAGGGCAAATCTCGCCGGTGCTGACGAAGGTGCCGAGCGGTACGCGGGACGCGACGCTCACAGGTTCTTCCGCCTGCGATGTCTTCTTCAAGAGCCCCGATAGCGGCAGGCCCGTCGCCGGATCGAGTTGCTTTGTTTTCGCCAGCCGATCAATGAGTTCTTCGGACGGCTTCTGTGGGGGCGTTGCGGCATCCTGCTGCTTTTGCCATTCGAACGTGCCGTCCCATGGCGGAAGCTTGGCGGGCGGCAACGGTACGATCTTGTCGATGTCGGGAACCCTTGGGTTGCGACCGTCATTACCATCGATAAACTTGCCGATTAACTTGTAGCGCGTTGCCCGTTCCGGGTCAGGTGCTACGCCCAGATAGCTCACAACATCACTCTTTGATTTCGCCAGGAATCCCATTTCTAACGCAAATGCGCCTTGCGTATTCCCGGCTGCCGCTGACTTTTGAAATGCCACCATCGCGTCTGCATACTTCTCGTTGTCCTGCAGCTTTGTTCCGAGATAGTTTGCCGCTTCGGCATGCCCCTGATCCGCAGCACATTGGAACATTTGAAGCGCGATATCCGGCGCCGCATCTGCTGGGTCAAGCAAATTCGCGACGTAATACTGAGCGTCCGCGTTGCCGAGATCAGCGGCCTTGCGGATGTAGCTTCGAGCCGCATCGGCGTCCTGCTTGAGTCCATATCCGTTCAGCAGGTAGTGCCCGACATCGTAGTAGCCACTGGGCACACCTGCCTTGATCAGCTGTTCCGCGAGATCGACACTCTCGTTCTCAGCATCAGGCGAAGACGCCATGCCAGTCGAAACAAGCAGTTGCAAATTATGATTCGCTTTGAAATTCCCGTATGCCGCGGCAATCCGGTAGTAGCGGGCAATATCGTTGTAGTCTTTCGGCCCCTCTTTTTTCTCAAGATAGCGGGCGTACTGAAAGAGCCTTTCCGATTCCTGATCGATCTGCGGCAGATGGGCGGCCTCATGCATGCATGTAAAGGCGAGATTGGCGCGTACAGCACCAAGGTCAGGTACAGACGTCACGGTATTTTCGTTCCTCGAACAGGCACATAAGAGACACGTTGCGAACAAAGCGATGATAGTTATACGCATGACTAGTCCAGCGCGCTGCGCGTCGTCGTATTACTGACAAAGCCGACTACCGGCACAACCGGCGACTTGCTCTTCGAATTGCGACGCGTCCTATTCTTCTCTATCAGCGCACTCCATGCTTTGTACGCCTCGTTCATATCGTCTCCAGTTGCCCGCTCATAGGCTGCATTCGAATCTCCTTGCGACGATTGCAGCTCCAGGAAGCTCGGCTTCGTATGAATCCCCCACAGACGCTTCCGAAGAGCCTTCGTCACCGCGCCATTTTCGTGGCAGATGTTCAACTCGCTATCCACTTCCATGCTCCGGGTGTTGATGTTGGCCGAGCCGTGCGTTGTGAACGCATCATCGATAATCATCACCTTGGCGTGAATATACGTATCCATCCATGCACCCGGGGGCGAGTCCGGTGCGACCAATGTGCAGATCAACACTTTCAGCCCGGGAATGTTGACCGGCACGGGCTGATATTGCCCATTGCCCGCAATCTGGTTGTTCACGCTGTCGAGCTTGCGTTGAACGTCCTTCTTCTGCGCCTCGTAGTCTGCGTTGACCTTCGCCATTTGCTCGCGAGTTCCCGTTCCATACATATCGACCAGGTGTTCGTTACTTTGAATGCCGTCCAGTTTCGCTTCGAGTGCGCTTTGCTGCTGTTGCAGTGACTCGCCACGCTCAAGACGTGTAATGGCCGGCAGTGCATCGGGACGTCCGAGAGCGGTCATCATCCGTTGGGTCGACACCTGTCCTTTGTCCAGACCGTCCTTGTTGGAATTGGTAATCACGAACAGGTAAATGGACCCGTCCTTACCCGTGTCACGCCCCCAACTCAACTGGTGCTGCACCGCCGCCTTGATGTTGTCGACCAGCGGTGGATAGCGGAAATACTGGTTCTCGATGTAGATAAACTTCGCCGCGTTATTCGCCGTCTGACGATACAGCGACCGGATGTCCCTGCGATTCTCCTGTGACTGCGTACGGGTAATCTGAGCCATTACTGGCGTGCCGAGGTCCGGACGCACGCTCAGTCTCGATGCCAAGGCCGCACGCGGCGTAATCAGATCGATGCCCGTACTGCGCTTCCAGGCATTGCAGAAATTCACATTCAGATGTTCGAGGATCGGTCCCGTCACACGTGCGGACATATCCTGTCTCGGCGTCGCCCCGTTACGACCGAAACGCGCATTCATGCGGGCGTAGGAATGAGCGTCGTCGTCCCAATAGGCGTCGAGCGTATTGTGACCCATCACGAAACCGACCGCATGCTCCGGCGCCTCGTAATCGATCAACACCATCTTCTGATGATGCGAAGGCGCCGCGCCGAAACTACCGACTGCCTCTTCGTTCAGATCCTTGTCGGAACGGAAACGGCTCTCGCGAAACATGATCTCGATCCGATCTTTCAGCGAGAAGTCACGCGTGGCCAGCTCGATGTTCCTGAATCCCTGGACCGCCGCCCCCTGCTTCGACGGCGCCCCCGACTGCGTCGCAGCAAACTGGTCGCGCATCGGAGCAGGTCTTCCGGCGCTTGCGCGGTAGTACCACGCGCGGTCGTAGTCCTTTTCAGAAATGTTCTCGTTCGTTCTATTCAACGTTCTCAGCCAGCTGAATCCGGGCGTCGGGTTTTCAATGAACTGCGCCCCGGCAAAGGTATCGACCCAGCACAGCAGTCTGATCCTGACATTGTGCTCGCCGCGCTCGATCAGCAGGTCGCCGATGCTCAACGTATTGAGCGAATCGCTGCCGCGCTTGAAATACATCGACGGCTGAAAACCCCAGCAGATGATATCGATGGAATGCCGCGCGGCGGCAATCGCGTCATATACGGCGCCGAATGCCTCCGCGCCGTTCACAAGAGGTTTATACGAGCATGGCAAAGGATGAAACTCGCAGGGAGTCCCCTCGTCCGTAATATCCACGAACCACGGCATGCACGCGTACGCACCCGATGTCCAGTTCAATGCGGCCGGGGTCACGATGGGCGGGCTTGTTGTCATGCATCGGCTCCAGAATCCGGATTAAGCAGATCGTTATATCGCTGGCGATGCAGCGCACGGTCACCCGGGGATGTGATATCGGCCGCGCTGCTGCTCGCGTGAAACTGGAACCCTTGATTAGCCAGCATCCCGTTCGCCGCATCCCGATAGTCGCCAGGAACAGGAATCTCATGCTTCACGCCGTTCGCCAGTTCAAGCATGTACTTCTGCGTCGTGACCTGATGGTCGATGGGTAATTGTCCAGTTCTGTCGAACACCCCCTGCTTTATCAACGCACCGTCGGCGTAGAGTTTGTACGGCATGCCGGCAGGCGCGACGTTCGTCGCGGACGGCGAAGCCATGGTGTTAAGGGTGAGTCGTCGTGTCGGCATATCCTTGAATGCCGGGTTGGTCACGTCCATTCGCGTCGGTCCGCTGAACGGGAAATTCGCGCCCTTGAAGTCGATCTTGCCCGGCGCGTGAATTTCGATGTTGCCGTCCTTGACGCGGATATACGCGCCTCCGGAAGTCAGCAGGATTTCCTGCTGCGCAGCCGCCTGTACTTTCTCCGTCACGGAGGACAACAACAACGATTTCTGCGCGGTGAGTTCCACATTGTCCGCGTGAGCCTGTATCTGAATCTTCCCCTTCGCCGCGAACAACTTCATCCCGGCGTTCTGCACGAACAGGCTCAACTTGCTGGTGACGCTTGCGACAAGCGACTTACCCGTCGCGATATGTGTACTTTGGCCGCTCACCAGATTGATGTGCTGGTCCGCCGCAAGGTGCGCAGACTTCTGTGTCGACAGCGCGATACCCGCCGGCGCGGCAAACAGCATCACCGGCTGGGTGAAGGCGCTCGCGTTGCCCGTTCCTCCGCCCGCTGTGTTGCCTCCACCACCGGTCGCACCCGCTTCGCTGTGCTGCGTCGAATCGGCAAATGTCTTGAGGGCGTCGTGCCCGTCCTTCAGACTTTCCGCCTGCGACGCCTCGCTCGCCTGCGACGCAGCGTCGAGCACACCTGTTGCACCGGCAAGCTGGTTGCCCGCAGCCTGTGCATCGAGCGGTTCGCTGACGACGGGGTGTGTCGACACGTACAATCCGCGCCCCGCGCGCAGCGCTCCATACGCTTCAGAACTCAGATCGAAGCCGCTGCCGAGGAAGTTGCCACGCGTGTTGCCGGTATGGTTGATCAGATAACCAAGATGCAGTTGGGCATTCGTGCTGGAACTGTATAAATGGACGCGATTCTGCCCGGTCGCGTCGTCCATCAGCATCTGATTGAAGCCGTCGCCGGAGAATTCTTTGGAGCGGAAGCCCGACAGCAACCCGTTCGAATGCCATTGTGGTTTTGCCGCACCGTTATAGACGCGATGCAACGCAATCGGCCGGTCGATGTCGTTGCCGATATATCCGATCAGCAATTCTTCGCCCGCGCGTGGCATGTGCACGCCGCCGTAGCCATCTCCCGTGTCGGACTGCGCTACGCGCACCCAGCACGATGCGCGCTCGTCGCCCTCGTTTATCCGGTCCCATACGAACAGCACCTTGATACGGTTCAACGCGTCGGTGTACGCCTCCTGCCCTTTTGGACCGGCGACAATGGCCGATTCCAGCTTGGCTTCGGGCTTGTGGTGTTCGAAAGGACTGCGGTAAGGCACTGTCGTGCGCTGCGCTTCGACGCTAACCCGGTAGAACCCCGTTGAGCCGTCTACGTGTGCAACGCTTAGCTGCTTGCCGGGATCGTCGGCGCGAGCCTGTGCGAGTCGATTGTTCAGACTGTGCGGGTAATCTGCTTCATGACCGGAAAGCGGGAGGTTGTTTTCAATGATCCACTCAACCTCAATGACCGCAAACTCGCGCTGATTGCCGGCATCCTGATCATGCGCGGGATGCCCTTCGACGACGAAACGCCGCCCCGCGTCGATTGCCCGCAAACCACCTTCACCATGAAAGCGCTTCGCCTGCGACTCCCATTCTTCCATGCGGATTTTCGAAAGATCGTCGCCGCGATCCTGCAACGGGTACGTATAGCCGCCGGTGTACTCATAGACCTCCGCCTGATTGGGCAACGCACCTTGATTGCCCAGCGTTGGAATCGACGTGCCTTTCGGGTTGAATGGGGTTGACGGGTTCTTGTAGTCAAACGTGCGCGTGGACAACAGCACGGATTGCAACGTCCGCGTACCCGACCATTGCGTTAGCGCGTCGGCCTCGTTGTTCACCCCCGCGCGACTAAAGCCGACCGTCTCCGGCGAGAGCGGCTCGAGAGTCTCAAGGCGGTCGGTGATGATCAGCGTGTGCGAGTTGCCATCGCTCGCCTGCTGCCAGACGCCGTACAGTCCCTCATCCTCCAGCAGGCGATGCACGAAGTTCCAGTCGGTTTCGTCCTGTCGGCAGTAAGAGCGCGAGGGTAACGGCTTCGACAACGCAAAGCGAAACATGCCGCGCGCCTGCGGATGCTGGTTAAATACGTCCGAGACGATTTCGTCGACGCTTTTGTCCTGCCAGTGGCGCTGGTCGCGGCGGAATCTCAGGAAATGCATCCACGATGAAAACGTTAACTGGTAGGTGGTCAGACTGCCTTCGCTGCCCAGCCGGCGCGCCATGTGCACGTAGCCGTGATGCGGCAGATACGCGCCGTCTGTCTGCTGCATCCAGAGCGTGACGGTCTGGGCGATCAGCGTCTTGAGCTGAACATCGCCCGACGTGGATACACAGTCGAGCATAAAAAGATAATCACGGCCAATGCGCGAGCGGCCAGTGACGCGATGCGGCAGCAGGACATTTTTGCCCGCCGGTGTATCCAGTTTCAGAAGACGGTCTTGCTGCGCAAGTCCGCCTGTTATTGCCCCGATCGCATCCCGTGTGCCCATCCCACATCTCTCTTTGTTCCGGCTAATCGCGCGATTTTACGTATGACGATTGTGTGAACGCAAATGGACAAGTGTAAGAAGCTGAAAAATAACTCCTTGGCAATGCGGCATGAATATTCAGGGGGATATTCGATCGACGAAACGTTAATTCCGCTTGAGCTAGAAGCTGCTCAACGCCCGGCGAAATGAATTTGTAAGACAGGATCAGATTTGTCACAGGCCAGCGAGACAGGACTGATCGAACGACAAAACCAGGCTTCTTCTCGAAGCGTCGCCTTGAGCAGCTACTTGTACACCCGGTACGACTACCCATAGCTACAATGCAGGGCATGACCCTGACCCGTTGTCTCGCTATCGCCCTGTCTTGCATCTCCACCAGCTCTTTTGCCGCGGATTGCAACAATCCGCCCGGCGGGATTGATCTCGTAAGCGCTCAAGGAAATTTACTATGCGCAGAGAATGCACGCATCTCAGCGGACAAAGAGTTGAACGATACATACAAAGCGCTTCTCAGCAACTTAGAAGACAAACCTGAAAACGAGAATTTCTCCAGAAGCCAGATCGTCACCGCCGAACGTGCGTGGGTGGTCTTCAGAGATGCGGAATGCGACTTCAGAACAAGTTCGAACGGTGGTGCGGATCAGTGGCAAGTCGTTAATCGTTCCCAATGTATTGGTCAGTTGACTGGCGAAAGAGCAAAGACACTCCGACAGTATCTGGAGCAATCTCAAACTCAGTAACCCGCCTCGATGACTCTTGATATCTTTTCGTCGCTAAAGGAGAGCAACCAAATAGACCCTTATCGCTTCGAGATGAAATAAACGTCGCGAGACAATCAACGAATATGCAGCTACGCATGCACAAAACAGCAAGATTCGGCTTCTTGATCTCCGCACTATTCATTTCTCAAGAAACAATGGGCTCCGATCAACAATCGGTCACGAACTTTCGCAATCGTGCGCAGTTGGTTTTTTCGATGCCCGTGCCGCCGATACTGATCCGAAAATTTGGACCTGGTTGGATGCGCTTGACGTTCGTCCGCCCCGACGGCAGCCAGTTACCCCTTCTCGAAGATGAAATGCTGGGCAATAACGGCGGAGTGATTTTTTCCATGGTCGGCGACCGCGCACTGTCACCCAGTGGAAATTACCTCGCTCTCGATTTAACACGCAATGGTATGACTCAAGACGAAGCGGGTAAGTCCGCGACAGCAAGTCGTGAGTTCTGTCCGATATTGGATACCGAGAATGGATGCGTTTCACGCGACTATTCGGGTGCCGTCTGCGGCGGAGCGTGGGATAGCAAGAACGATGTCTGGCGCAGTCAATTGGATTCGGGCCGCCCTGACATGCAGTCGATGAGTACTTTGGAAATGCCAACGGCGAAGGCCGTGTGGAGTCGGTACATTCACTCAGGAAGCGCAGACATCAAACCCTTCCTGCGTGTTGCATTGGGGCTCAGCAATGTCAAAGCGTGCGACCCGCCGAGCGCAGAGAACGCAACCTACTATGCGCAAATCGAGAACGCGCTCGGCGAAGAGAAGACAACAAACCGGACTGTCGATCTGCCGCGGAATAAAGCACAGTCATCGTCAATGCTTGATTTGAGCGATCTGAGGGTACGGACGGTCCGACGCAATCACGCATGGCTCTATGAGCGGCCGTCGGTAGGGAGCGTCAGACACGGTTATCTAGTCAAGGGTGATAAAGTTATCGTCATTGGCGAACAGCATACTGAATGGATCAAAGTTCGCTACGAGCGGGAGGATAAGTCGCGAGTCGAAGCCTGGATGCAAACAAAAGGAAGTCGGTCAATAAATATCAGACGCTTGTCGTTTCATAATCCTCACAACATGGTCGAGAATCTGACTGTCCGATGAAACCATCCCTCCTTCGCCTGACCTCTGCGCTAGTCCTGACATTGCCGGTCTACATCGCGCTCGCCCATATCAGCGCGCTCGAAAACTGGTTCATCAGCGGCGCCGGCTGGGCTACCTTCGAGCCACTATTCCGAGTGTGCAATGCTATCGGCATCACGGGCGATGGTCAGATCCTCATCGCCGCGATGCTGCTCGTCAGTTTTGCAATCGCGCTACTCATCGCGTCGATCGGAACATCGCTAGTCCGCAAGGTCAGACCTTCCATCCTGAAGAACTAAACCCGCAGTCAATCCACCCGACCGCCCCCTCTTCCGAATGCTGACTTTTCGAAGAAGAAGAAGAAAAACAACAACAAAAAAAAAGAAAAACCCCGCAAGCGCATCACGCTTCACGAGGCCTTCCTCAACCATCGACGCGACCAATCAACCGCGTCGAACCGAAACCGCCAGCGTCACCGCCCCGCCACCCGCGCCCCACCCCGTACCGCTGCGCGCCGGCGTTTGAACACATACCCGATCCACATCACCATCAGCCACATCGGCACGAGCCACACCGACACCGACAACCCCGGCGTCATCGCGAGAATCACGAGAACCAGCGCCATGAACGCGAGACAGATCCAGTTGCTGACCGGGAACCAGAACGACTTGAACACCAGCGTCTCGCCCGCCGCCACCATCGCCTTGCGCGATTTCAGATGCGTCAGGCTGATCAGCGCCCAGTTCAGCACCAGCGCCGCAACCACCAGCGCCATCAGCAATCCGAGCGCCTCGGCGGGAATCAGATAGTTGATGATCACGCAGGTGAACGTCGCGAGCGCCGACAATCCGATCGCCATATACGGCACGCCGCGACGATCCACCTTCATCAACGCACGCGGCGCGTTGCCCTGCTCCGCGAGGCCGTAAAGCATGCGGCTGTTCGCGTAGACGCCGCTGTTGTACACCGACAGCGCCGCCGTCAGCACCACGACGTTGAGCACGTTCGCAGTCAGCGTCGAGCCGATCTGCGAGAAGATCATCACGAACGGACTGCCGCCGGCCGCGACCTCGTTCCACGGATACAGCGACAGCAGCACCGTCAGCGAGCAGATGTAGAAAATCAGGATCCGGTAGATCACCTGATTCACCGCCTTCGGAATACTCTTGCGCGGCTCATCCGCTTCGGCGGCCGTGATACCGATCAACTCCAGCCCGCCGAACGAGAACATGATGACCGCGAGCATCATGAAGAGGCCGTGAAACCCGTGCGGGAAAAACCCGCCGTGACTCCACAGATTGCTTAGCGATGCCTGCGGGCCGCCATGTCCGCTGAACAGCAGATAGCCGCCGAACAAGATCATCCCGATCACCGCGACCACCTTGACGATCGCGAACCAGAATTCGGTTTCGCCATACGCCTTCACGTTGGCGAGATTGATCGCATTGATGCCGACGAAGCACACCAGCGCCGACACCCAGGCCGGCACGCCCGGCCACCAGTAATGCACGTAAGTGCCGACCGCGGTCAGCTCAGCCATGCTCACGAGCACGTACAGCACCCAGTAATTCCAGCCCGACAGAAAGCCGGGAAAATCACCCCAGTACTTGTACGCGAAGTGGCTGAACGAACCCGCCACCGGTTCCTGCGCGACCATTTCGCCGAGCTGGCGCATGATCATGAACGCGATGATGCCGCCGATCGCGTAGCCGAGAATCATCGACGGGCCGGCTGCCTGCAACACGCTCGCGGAGCCGAGAAACAGGCCGGTGCCGATCGCGCCGCCAAGCGCGATCAACTGGATATGGCGATTCTTGAGCCCACGCTTCAGGCCGTCTTGCTGCTGTGCACTATTCAACGTTGCGCCCCAGTGTATGGATTTCATTCACCGGTACGGACTTATGATCCGGCCCGGCCGAACCCGAAATTTTAGCGTGGCCGATATTGCCTAAATATCGGGAGCAACCCGCGTTTGGTTCTGCGCCGCACTTAACGGCGCGGATAAGCATTGTCACTGGCGTGGCGCTTCGGTATGGTCGCGTAGTCGAGGTCGCCGCCTCCGGAGATTGCTCATGTCGCCCAAACGCCTGTTTTGCGCTGCTGCCGTGTCTCTGTACTGCACGGGTCTCTGCCTGATCGATGCCGGCGCGGCCTTCGCCCAGACACCGGCGCCCGCCGACACGCCCATGACGACGCCATCCGCCGAACCCGCCGATGGGCCCGGCGCCCAAGGCACCCCGTCCGACGCCCCCGCCCCGCCGCCGATCGCGCAACCCGCTCAGCCGGCACAACCCGCGCAAGCGCCCCAACCCGCAGCCCCCACGCAAGCCGCCGCCAACGCCGCGCCCATGACCGGCCCCGTGCGCAACGTCGTGCTGGTGCACGGCGCGTTCGTCGATGGCTCGAGCTGGAACGGCGTGATCGCGAAGCTGCAGCAGAAGGGTTATCACGTGAGTTCGGTGCAAAACCCACTGACGTCCCTTGCCGATGACGTGGCCGCGACCCGCCGCGTGCTCGCGCGTCAGAACGGACCGACAATGCTGGTCGGCCACTCGTGGGGCGGCGTCGTGATTACCGAAGCGGGCGCGAACGCGCCGAACGTGGCGGGCCTCGTGTACGTCGCGGCGATCGCGCCGGACCTGCACGAGTCGACCCAGGATCTGATGAAGCGCGCCGCGCCGATGCCCGCGGCCCAGGCGATCATGCCGGACGCGAACGGCTTCCTGTGGCTCGACCGCAGCAAATACCGCGCGGAGTTCGCCGCCGACGTCCCCGAAAATCTCACTCGCGTGCTCGCCACCGCGCAGGTGCCGATCGCCGCGAAGGCTTTCGGCGAAACGGTGAGTCAGGTCGCGTGGCGGGAAAAACCATCGTGGTACGTGCTGACGACGAAGGACCGTGCAGTCTCGCCCGACGTCGAAAAATTTATGGCCGACCGGATGGGCGCGAAGATCGTGCCCGTGGCGTCGAGCCATCTCGCGCCGGTGTCGCACGCCGGCGCGATCGCGGACGCGATCGATCGCGCGGCGCGCGAGTTGAGCAGACAGCAGTAACGATAGCGGCGCGCCTCGCTACAGCGCACCTCGCCAAACCACGATCCGCTCAAGCACGATCCGCCAGCCGTTACCGCAGATTCGTGTTGGCCAGCTCGACCACTTCATCGCCGCGCCCGTTCAGCACCGCCTTCAACATATACAGGCTGAAACCCTTCGCCTGTGCCCATTGAATCTTCGGCGGCATCGCGAGTTCGTGCTTCGCGGTCACCACGTCGATCACCGCCGGCCCGGGATGCGCGAACGCTTCGCGCAACGCCGGCTCGATGTTCTCCGACAGTTCGATCCGCACGCCGTAGATGCCCGCGCCGCGCGCGATCGCCGCGAAGTCGGTGGTCGCGAGATCGGTGCCGGCTTCGAGATAGCCGCCTGCCTTCATCTCCATCGCGACGAAGCCGAGCACGCTGTTGTTGAACACCACCACCTTGATCGGCAGATCGAGTTGGCGCGCGGTGAGCAGATCGCCGAGCAGCATCGACAACCCGCCATCGCCCGATAGCGAGATCACCTGACGTCCGGGATGCGCCGCCTGCGCGCCGAGCGCCTGCGGCATCGCGTTCGCCATCGAACCGTGGTTGAACGAACCGTGCAGGCTGCGCTTGCCGTTCATCGTCAGATAGCGCGCGGCCCACAGCGTCGGCGTGCCGACATCGGCGCTCAGTACGGCATCTTCGTTCGCGACCATGTCGACGATGCTCGCGAGATATTGCGGATGAATCGCGCGCCCCGGCGCGGATGGCCGCGCGAGATCGTCGAGCCCCTTGCGCGTATCCGCGTAGTGCTTGCGCGCGTTGTCGAGGAAACGCCGGTCGGCCTGGCGTTTGAGCCGCGGCTGCAGGGCCTGCAACGTCGCCTTCACGTCGCCCACCAGTCCAAGCTTCAGCGGCGCGCGTTTGCCGAGCGCCGAGCCCCGCCGGTCGATCTGCACGATGTTGCCGTGCGACGGATAGAAGTTGCGATACGGGAAATCGGTGCCGAGCATCACGAGCGTGTCGCACGACATCATCGCGTGGTAGCCGGAGCTGAAGCCGATCAGCCCGGTCATGCCGACGTCGAACGGGTTGTCCCATTCCACGTACTGCTTGCCGCGCAGCGCATGCACGATCGGCGCGGCGAGCTGGTCGGCGAACGCGACCACTTCGTCGTGCGCCCCCGCGCAGCCGCTGCCGCATAGAAGCGTGACGGCGCCGGCCTGATTCAGCAGATCGGCGAGGCGGTCGAGATCGGCCCCGGACGGCACCACGGTCGAACGCTCCAGCGTGCCGGCCCACGCCGGCGTTTCGTCGGGTGCGTCGCCGAGCGCGACGTCGCCCGGCAGCACGATCACCGCGACGCCGCGTTCCTCGATCGCGGTGCGCATCGCGCGCGCCAGCACGCGCGGAAACTGCGACGGATTCGTCACGAGTTCGGCGTAGTGGCTGCACTCCTTGAACAGTTCCTGCGGATGGGTTTCCTGAAAGTACCCCAGCCCGATTTCCGACGACGGAATGTGCGCGGCAATCGCCAGCACCGGTTGATGATTGCGGTGACAGTCGTACAGACCGTTGATCAGATGCAGATTGCCGGGACCGCAGCTGCCCGCGCAGACGGCGAGCTTGCCGGTCTCAGCGGCATCGGCGCCGGCGGCGAAGGCGGCGACCTCTTCATGACGTGTGTGCATCCAGCGAATCGAACCGAGCCTTTGCAGGCTGTCCGACAGGCCGTTCAGGCTGTCGCCCGTGACACCCCAGATCCGTTCGACGTCGGCCGCCGCCAACGTTCTGGCCAGATAATCCGCGATAGTCTGCTTGCTCATGCTGCGCTCCGCTCAGTGAGAAAGTCGGTACCTCCTGGATCGCAGAGAGTAACCCTTCCTCGTGAAACGTGCGTTCTGCGTGTGCAGACAGTCCGTCGGATCGATCCGCCGCCCGCGCGGCTAGCGGTAGATCGCCGTCTCCGGCGCTTCGCCGAGCCGCGCGAAACCGCGGTACATGCCTTCGGTATTGAACGGCAGCGCGACGTTGCCGCGCGCGTCGACGGCGATCAGACCGCCGCGTCCGTCGATCCTCGGCAGGCGGTTCATCACCACGTCGTCCGCCGCATCCTGCAACGACACGTTGCGGTACGCCATCTGCGCGGCGACGTCGTAAGCGGCCACCATGCGGATGAACATTTCGCCGGAGCCGGTGCTCGATACCGCGCAGGTCGCGTCGTCGGCATAGCAGCCCGCGCCGATCAACGGCGTGTCGCCGACCCGGCCCACCTGCTTGTTGGTGATGCCGCCGGTCGACGTGGCCGCGGCCACGTGGCCTTGCAGGTCGAGCGCGACGGCGCCGACGGTGCCGAACTTGCGGTTCGGATCGAGCGGCTCGTGCGGCGCCGGGTCGTCTTCGTTTCGCGCGGCGTTCGCGCTGAGCGATGCGCCGTCGTGATCGAGCATCGCGCGTTGCTGGCCGCGCGCGAGCAGCCATTGTCCGTAACGCGCATCGGTATGGAAGTAGTCCGGCTCCACCGTTTCGAGCCCCTGCGCGGCGGCGAACGCGTCCGCGCCCTCGCCCGCGAACAGCACGTGCTCGCTGCATTCGAGCACCTTGCGCGCCGCCAGCACCGGATTGCGCACGCGCTTCACGCTGCACACCGCACCGGCTTCGAGCGTGCGGCCGTCCATGATCGCCGCGTCGAGTTCGTGCGTGCCGGCCGACGTGTACACCGCGCCGTGCCCTGCGTTGAAGAGCGGACAATCCTCGAGCAGACGCACGGCTTCGCTGACCGCGTCGAGCGCGCTGCCGCCTTCGGCGAGCACGCGCTGACCGGCGCTCAGCACGGCATGCAGCGCCGCGTGATACTCGGCTTCGGCGCGGGTCGACATCGACGCGCGCAGGATCGTTCCGGCGCCGCCGTGAATGGCTATGACTGCGTTGGCGTTCATCGTTTGACCTGAAATGGGCGTGGTGAAGATGGATCGGACGGCGCCGGTTTTGCGTCCGGATTCAAGGCTCGCGACGAGGCGAGCTTCGACGTGCACGGTGCGACCGTTCGATCCAGGAATGAGTGAAAGTATATTCACGCGGACGAGGCGCGGCAGGATTCGCAGCGTTCGCTCACCTGTTTTCACCTCGCCGGCATCCAGTTTCAGTTTTGGATCGCAACGCGCGCGCCCTCGACAACGCCGCGTTCAGCCCACCGCCCCGCTGGCCTCCGGAATATGCGCGAGGCGCGCCGCCGGCGACATGAAGATAATCCACGCCTGCACGCAAAACGCCGCCGCTGCCGCGACGAGACACGCGCCCATGCCCCAGCGCGCGCTGATCGCCGCGCCGAGCAACGCACCCAGCGGACGCGCGCCGTAGGTAGCGGTGCTGGTGAGCGCCGACACGCGGCCCATCATCCGCTCGGGCGTGATCGCCTGGCGCAGCGTGGTCGAGCCGACCACCCACAGAATCGGCCCGGCGCCGACGAGGAAAAAGCTCAGCATCGCCAGCCAGAACGACGGCGTGACGAGCGTCGCCACCATCACGAGCGACGCCAGCAGCCCGCAGCATGGGCCGATCACCAGCACGCGCCCGAATGCGAGCCGCCGCGCGATCGCCGGTGCGGCCAGCGCGCCGCACACCATGCCGACGCCGTACGCGCCAAGCGTCACGCCCACCGCCGACGCGCTCAGCCCCAGCCGATGCACCGCGTAAGGCACATACACCGCTTGCAGGATGAAGAAGCCGAGATTGAAGAACACGGCGGTCGCGAGCATCGGCCGCAGCAGCGCGTCGCGCATCACGAAGCGCGTGCCGTCGCGGAGTTCCAGAAGAAAGTGGCGCTGCGGCGCGGCCGCGCGCGGCGGCTCGCGCAGTCCGGCCAGCAACGCGACGGCCAGCGCCGATAGTCCGGCCGCGCAGCCGTACGCCCATCCCGCGCCGATCCATCCGACCAGCAAACCGCCGAGCGCCGGCCCCGCCGAATACGCGACGCTGCGCGCGAGTTCGAGCCGGCCGTTCGCCACGGCGAACGCAGTGCGCGGCACCAGCGCGGGCACCAGCGACGGCGCGGCGACGTTGTAGGCCACCGTCCCGGTCGCGGCCACGAAGCCGAGCGCGGCGAGCAACGGCAAGCTCAGCGCGTGCATCGACAGCAGGAACAGCACGCCCAGCATCGCGATCACGCGCAAGGCTTCGGCGAGCGTCATCAACAGGCGGCGCGACCGGCGATCGGCCCACACGCCGAGCGGAATCGACAGCAGCAGAAACGGCAACGTCTGCGCGGTCTGCAGCAGACCCGTGCCGCGCGCGTCGGCGCCGAGCGCGAACACCGCGACGAGCGGCGCGGCGGCGAGACTGATCTGCTCGGCCGACTGCGCGACGAGGTTCGACCACGCGAGCCGCTGGAACGCGGACGGCAAACGGACCGGAGAGGAAGACGAAGAAGATGAAGCGGACATCGGCGCACTCCCGTGCTGATCAATGAAGCGTTCATCGTGTTCCGGCGCGGGTCGCGGCGCGCTCCGCTTCTTGCGGTGTTATTCTTCGCTCGCCATGAATCTCGAAAGCATTCTCTTCACCCAGGGCTTCGGCTCGCGGCGCCAGTGCCGCGCGCTGATCGGCGACGCGCGCGTGAGCGTGGACGGCGCCGTGCGTACCGATCCCGACACCGATTTCCCCATTACCGGCGATGCCTTCACGTTCAGCGTGGACGGCGTCGTCTGGCCGTATCGCGAGCACGCGTATCTGTTGCTGAACAAGCCGGCCGGCTACGAATGTTCGCGCGATCCGCAGCATCATCCGAGCGTCTTCAGTCTGTTGCCGCCGCAGTTCGCCGAGCGTGGCGTGCAATGCGTGGGGCGGCTCGATCAGGACACCACCGGCCTGCTGCTGCTCTCCGACGACGGCAAGTTCGTGCACCTGTTCACGTCGCCGAAACGCAAGGTGCCGAAGCTGTACGTCGCCACCACGCGTCATCCGCTCGACGACGCGCAGTTGACCCGATTGCGCGACGGCGTGCTGCTGCATGGCGAACCGAAACCCATCGCCGCCGTCGATGCGACGGCGCGCGGCGAACATGCGCTCGCGCTCACCGTGATGGAAGGCAAGTATCACCAGGTCAAGCGGATGATCGCCGCGGCGGGCAATCGCTGCGAGGCGTTGCATCGCGAGCGGATCGGCGGACTCGCGCTGCCCGCGACGCTCGCGCCCGGCGCATGGCAATGGCTCGACGCCGCCGACCTCGGATGTTTACGGAGCGGGTAAACCGCTAGTGCTCGTTCAAGATGTTGATCCGGCTGGAAAACCGCTGTGCGCGGCCGCACGCAAGCGTTGCCGGACGGGGTTCGCGCGCTGCGGCGCAGCATGCTCTTCCTTACACGTCGCCCTATACTCGTTTAAACAATGACTACAAAGGGTTCAAGGAGGGGCGCCATGATCATCCACGACACTTTCCGCGTTTCGACCGTGATGATTGTTTTTCTGTGCGTCGGCCTGGTTCTGATCGGCGCGCTGCTGGTCACGATGCGACTGCGACATAGCTATCATCCGAATCTGATCGGGGCATTGATCGGCGCGATGCTGTGTTTCCTCCTGCTGGAGGCGCTGCCGGCGCTGACTTAGACGCGTTGTGCAGGTTCTGCAGGTTCTGCTGACGGCACGGTGGCGCTACGCGGCCGGCTATCTGGCCGGCTGTCTCACCCCTTCTTCGGCGCGGCCTCGCGCAGAAAATCCGCCACGCTCGGATAGCGCAACCGCATGCGCAATTCCGTCTTCAGCCGCCGGTTCCCGAGCCGCCGCGATTCGCGCATGAACGACAGCATGGTCGGCTCGATCTGCTGCTCCGCCTGCGCGCGCGTGATGCGCGGCGCGCGGGCACGGCCGAAGGCGTCGGCCACCGCATCGAAGTACTCACCCATTTTCAGCGACGAATCGTCGGACGCATGGACCACGCGCGCCGGCCGTCCATGCGTGGCGAGGCGCACCAGGATCGCCGCGAGGTCGTCGGCGTGGATGTGATTGGTGTAGACGTCGTCGGCGTCGATCAGCGCCGGCGTGCCCTTGTCGAGCCGCGCGAGCGGCAGACGATTGGCCGCGTAAATGCCGGGAATCCGCGCGATGCTGGCACGCACCCCGCCGCGCGCGGTCGCCCGGCGCAACTGCCGCTCCGCCGACACGCGACGTTTGGCACGCGCATTTGCCGCGTTGACGGTACGCGTCTCGTCGATCCACGCGCCGCCGCAATCGCCGTAGACGCCCGTCGTGCTCGCGTAGACGAGGCGCAGCGGCGCGCGCGAAGCGGCGGAACGGCGCACCCGGTCGGGTACAATATCGGCTGTTCCGGATCCGGCCCACAAGGCGTCGTCGGTCAGCGCGGTGCGTTCGCGGCGCAGGCGGCCAGACGGCAGCGTCATGGGCGCCATGGCGGCGCGCAATGCGCGAGCGCGCGTACGGCCCGCGCTCAGGGCGGCGAGCAATGCACGGGTGCGCAGATCGTCGTCGCCGGTCTTTTGCGGTGGCGCGAGATGCAGCACGGTCGGCGCCAGTCCCGCGAGCCGTTTCAGACTACGACGCCGGTCCAGATCGCCGATCAACGGCGTGACGCCGGCGGCGCGCAGGTCCGCGCGGCGCTCGGGGTGGCTGGTCAGCGCGAAGACGTGTGCGCGCGGTTGCAGCAGCGGCACGCAGCGCATGCCGACATCGCCGCAACCGACGATCAGCACGCGCGGCCGGCGAAAGTGTCGTGTCGTTTTCATGGTGGACGCATTGTAGCCGCCAGCCGCACCAGACGCCGCGTCGTGCCGTACCGGCATGCGCGAGGCGGGTCCGATAAAGATTACTGACTCTTCGATTTCCCACAATTTATGGCATTTAACGTCACGCTCCGGCAAAGCGGCCGGCAGTTTCAGGTAGAACAGGACGAACCGGTGCTGAGCGCCGCGCTGCGCCAGGGCATCGGCCTGCCGTACGGCTGCAAGAACGGCGCGTGCGGTTCGTGCAAGGGCGCCGTCGTCAGCGGTCAGATCGAACAACGCGCGCATTCGTCGTCGGCATTGTCGAACGACGAGAAGACGCGCGGCATGGCGCTCTTCTGCTGCGCGACCGCGTGCTCCGATCTCGAAGTCGACATTCGCGAGGTGGCCGGCGTCGGCGACGTGCAGGTGAAGAAGCTGCCGTGCCGCGTCAATGCGATCGAGCGCAAGGCCGACGACGTCGTCGTGCTGAAACTGCAACTGCCCGCCAACGAACGTCTGCAGTATCTGGCCGGCCAGTACCTCGAATTCATCCTGAAGGACGGCAAGCGCCGCAGCTATTCGATGGCGAGCGCACCGCACGTCGAGGGGCCGATCGAACTGCACATCCGCCATATGCCCGGCGGCGCGTTCACCGATCACGTGTTCAATACGCTGAAAGAGCGCGACATCCTGCGCTTCGAAGCGCCGCTCGGCACCTTCTTCCTGCGCGAGGATTCCGACAAGCCGATCGTGCTGCTCGCGTCGGGCACGGGCTTCGCGCCGCTGAAGGCGATCATCGAGCATGCGGTGTTCAAGAACCTCGACCGGCCGATGACGTTGTACTGGGGCGCGCGCCGCAAGAAGGATCTCTATCTGCTCGACCTCGCGGAACAGTGGGCGCGCGAGATTCCGAACTTCAAGTTCGTGCCGGTGCTGTCGGAGCCGGATGCGAGCGACGCATGGACGGGCCGCGTCGGCTTCGTGCATCGCGCGGTGATCGAGGATTTGCCGGATCTGTCCGCATATCAGGTGTACGCATGCGGTGCGCCGGTGATGGTCGAATCGGCGCAGCGCGATTTCACCCAGCACCACGCGCTGCCGGAAGACGAGTTCTACGCGGACTCGTTCACGAGCGCTGCCGATCTGGCAAACGCGGTTTGAGATGAGCGACATCGGCGGCGCCGGCGTGTGTGCGCCGCCGATCGCCATGGCTGTTTCCCGAAGCGCGGCTGGCAAGACGGCCGCGCTTTGCACAGGTGGCGGCGGCTTCATCGGCGGCGACGGCGTCGAAGTACAACGCGTGAGCCTGACTCTCGAGCGCGGCGCAATCAGGATGCAATATTTTGTGCAGGGCGCTGCACCCGTCGCTATCCACGGTACCCAGATTCGAAGCGAGAAAATCGACCGCCGTCAGCGTGTCGAATAGCCGGGGACCATACACCGGCTCATGGTGTGCAACGCGGTTGCGCGTCTGATGGAATCTGCTCCAGTTGAACGGCGACCGTCGACCTGTCGATGGCCTTGCTCGGAAAGATGCGCTTCAGCGCGGGTTTCCAGAGCGTCTGCTCGTACTCCCGCGAAAAGAGCCGCTTCCAGAAATACAGCGTGAGTTGCGTGATTACCTGACCGCCGCGAACGACAATCGACCTTTGCCGCGCACCGATCCGCAATTCATGCTCGAGGTCCGGCGGCACACCTCGACGGAACGCCACCTCATCGAGGGCGCGCTTGTCGGCCGCATCCAATTTGATGTAGGCCGCGCGTTGCGCTCCGCGTACCGCCGCTTCGATCTTGCCGCGCTCCTCGTCTTTCCAGACAAACGGCGCCGGTGGGCAGCGTAGCCAGCCTTCCCCACCGAAATGTTCGCTGAGCCGATCGCAGATCGCATTGCGAAGCGCGATTTCGATGACCGCCGTCACGCTCATCAAGGTCCCGGCGAGTCGCAGCATCTGCTGATGCAGCGCAATGGCGTCGCGTGGCGTGGCGGACATCTCTCGAAACGTCGCAAGTCGCTCGTCGGAAAACAGTTTGGTCACGGCGGAAATTTCCGCGTCTGTCAGGCACTCCATTGACGACAACCTCCATGGGTTTTAGAATCGCCAGCGATAAGTCGGGATCAGTGTTGGCAGCTATCTTCGGATGGGCGAACCCCCGGCTTCCTGATCCAGAAAGGGCGCTCAGTCGAGCGCCCTTTCGCATTTCTGGCGGCGTTCGCGGCGACATAGCCTCGTGAATTCGCCGTCCTTGCGTCATCACAAGCGCCTCCCCCCAACCGCCGCCGTCACATTTTAGTCAGCCGCCGATCTCATAATCGTCACTACGCATGAATGCGCGCGGCGATGAAAAATACCCATCCTGTGCAAATTCATGGTTTACACCGGCGCTTTCCTTGTCGTATTCTTTCGCGCATGAACCGCATCCAATCCGAACTTCGACGTCGCCGCTCGCCGCTCCCCTAGGGACGCCGCTGGCTTCGTCACGGATTCGCGCCACACACGGCGCACGCTGTTCGAATCATGAAAGCCACGGCATGCCGTGGCTTTTTTGTTTTTCCGGTCGCCGCTGCGTAGCCCGCAATGTCGGCCAACGCTCATCCACCCTTTACCCCGCTGTCTGGAGCTAGCCGTCATGAATTTCTCCGAGTACCCGATCGAGTCGCTGATGTACATCACGAACCGGCCCGAAATCGTTTTCACGCACGGCAAGGGCTCGTGGCTCTACGACAATAACGGCAAGCGATATCTGGACTTCATCCAGGGCTGGGCGGTCAATAGCCTCGGGCACAGCAACGAAGGCATGATCGAAGCGCTGAACAGGCAGGCCAAGCTGCTGTTCAATCCGTCGCCGGCGTTCTACAACGAGCCGATGGCACGGCTCGCCGGTCTGCTCACTCAGCACAGCTGCTTCGACAAGGTGTTTTTCGCCAACAGCGGCGCCGAAGCCAACGAAGGCGCGATCAAGCTCGCGCGCAAGTGGGGCAAGAAGTTCAAGGACGGTGCGTTCGAGATCATCACGTTCGATCACAGCTTCCACGGCCGCACGCTCGCCACCATGTCGGCAAGCGGCAAGCCGGGCTGGGACACGATCTACGCGCCGCAGGTGCCGGGCTTCCCGAAGGCGGATCTGAACGACATCGCGTCGGTGGAAAAGCTGATCAACGCGAAGACGGTCGCCGTGATGCTCGAACCGATTCAAGGCGAAGGCGGCGTGATTCCGGCCACGCGTGAGTTCATGGAGCAACTGCGCGCGCTGACCAGACAGCACAACCTGCTGCTGATCGTCGACGAAGTGCAAAGCGGTTGCGGCCGCGCGGGTACGCTGTTCGCGTACGAACTGTCGGGCATCGAGCCGGACATCATGACGCTCGGCAAGGGCATCGGCGGCGGCGTGCCGCTCGCGGCGCTGCTGTCGAAGGCGGAAGTCGCCGTGTTCGAAGCCGGCGATCAGGGCGGCACCTACAACGGCAACCCGTTGATGACCGCGGTCGGCTATTCGGTGATCTCGCAACTGGTGGCGCCAGGCTTCCTCGAAGGCGTGCGCGCACGCGGCGAGTATCTGCGCTCGAAGCTGCTGGAACTGTCGGCGGAACGCGGCTTTAACGGCGAGCGCGGGGAAGGCCTGCTGCGCGCGCTGCTGCTTGGCAAGGACATCGGCAACCAGATCGTCGAGAAAGCCCGCGACATGCAACCGGACGGCCTGCTGCTGAACGCGGCGCGCCCGAACCTGCTGCGCTTCATGCCGGCGCTGAACGTCACGAACGAAGAAATCGACCAGATGATGGCGATGCTGCGTTCGATTCTCGACACGCTGTAATCACTCAGGAACCACCCGATGACGACGACCGCCCCGCTCTCGATCCGCCGCTTCGACGCGCGCGACACCGACGCCGTGGTCGCACTGTGGCAGGAAGCGTTTCCCGAGTACCGGGACGTGACGAGGCCGCAGCGCAATCCGCATCTGTCGATCGCCAACAAACTCGCGACGCAGCCCGAACTGTTCTTCGTCGCGACGCTCGACGAGCGTATCGTCGGCACGGTGATGGGCGGTTACGACGGGCACCGCGGCTGGCTGTATTCGCTCGCGGTGGATGCGTCGCTGCGGCGTCACGGCATCGGCACCCGGCTGGTCGCGCATGTCGAGGCGGTACTGACGGGGCTCGGTTGCCCGAAGCTGAATCTGCAGGTGTTGTCGGCGAAGGCCGACGTCCGCGAGTTTTACGAGGCGCTCGGGTATCGCGCGGATGCGGTGATCAGTCTCGGCAAGCGGCTAGGCGAACTGGCCGGGCCGGTCGCATCGAATTGAGCTGAACTGCGCTGAAACTGAACTGAGTACGCCCCAATAGAAAAAGGCTGCATGCGAAAACGCATGCAGCCTTTTTTACGTCGGTCGCTTAAGCCGGTCGTTCGACCGGCCTACGCGCCTGCTTATTCGCCGAGATACGCGGCGCGCACCTTCGGGTCGTCCAGCATCTGCTTCGCGTCACCCGACATCGTGACCAGACCCGAGTCCATCACATAGCCGCGATTGGCCGCCTGCAGCGCCAGACGTGCGTTCTGCTCGACCAGCAGCACGGTCATGCCTTCGGCCGAAATCGCCCGCACCACTTCGAAGATCTTCTCGACCATGATCGGCGACAGACCCATCGACGGTTCGTCCAGCAGCAACAGCTTGGGACGCGAGATGATCGCGCGCGCCATCGCCAGCATCTGCTGTTCGCCGCCCGAGAGCGTGCCCGCGTATTGCGCGGCACGTTCCTTCAGACGCGGGAAGAAGCCGAACATACGATCCACGTCCGCCTTGATGCCGTCCGTGTCCGTGCGCAGATAAGCGCCCATCTGCATGTTCTCGACGATCGACATGCGCGCGAAGATACCGCGGCCTTCCGGCACCATCGCCAGACCCTTCTTCAGCAGCACGTGCGGCGCCATGCCCTTGATCGACTCGCCCATGTACTCGATGTCGCCGATCGTGTAGGGCTTCAGGCCCGTGATCGCCTTCATCGTGGTGGTCTTGCCCGCGCCGTTCGCGCCGATCAGCGTGACCAGCTCGCCCTGCTGCACTTCCAGGTCGATCCCCTTGACTGCCTGAATGCCGCCGTAGTTGACCTGAAGGCCCTTGATTTTCAACATTGCTTGTGTGGTGGACATCAGTGGACTCCCGCACCCAGATAAGCTTCGATCACCTTCGGATCCTTCTGCACGTCTTGCGGCAGACCTTGCGCAATCACCTTGCCGTAGTCGAGCACCGTCATCTGGTTGCACAGACCCATCACGAGTTTCACGTCGTGCTCGATCAGGAGAATCGTCTTGCCGTCGGCGCGGATCTTGTCGAGCAGCTTGGTCAGCTCGACCTTTTCCGTCGCGTTCATGCCGGCCGCCGGCTCGTCCAGCGCGAGCAGTTTCGGATCGGTCGCCAGTGCGCGCGCGATCTCCAGACGACGCTGGTGACCGTACGACAGATTGCGCGACGTGTAGTCCGCGTACTGTGCGATGCCGACGTACTCCAGCAGTTCAATTGCGCGTTCCTTGATCTCGCGCTCTTCCTGGCGTTCGCCGGGCGTCTGGAACACCGCGCCCAGCAGGCCGTGTTTCGTACGCACGTGACGGCCGACCATCACGTTTTCCAGCGCGGTCATACCGCCGAACAGACGGATGTTCTGGAACGTCCGCGCGATGCCGGCCTTCGCCACCTGATACACCGCGGTCGGCGTGTAGTTCTCGCCGTCGAGCTTGAAGTCCCCCGAATCCGGCGTGTACAGGCCCGTGATCACGTTGAAGAAGGTCGTCTTGCCGGCGCCGTTCGGGCCGATCAGGCCGTAAATGGTGCCTGCCTTGATCTCCAGTCCGACGTCGGACAGAGCCTGCAGACCACCGAAGCGTTTGTTGACGCCTTTGACGGACAGTCGAATGTTGTCGCTCATTATTTTCTCTCCCCGGCTTAGGCGCGAACCGGCTTCTTGCCGCCACGCTTCGACAGTTTCGCAATCTTGTCTTCATGCTTGGGCGACGGCCACAAGCCTTCCGAGCGGTACAGCATGATCAGCACCATCGCGAGCGCGTAGACCAGCTGACGGATCACTTCCGTATCGACGATTTCGTGACCGAAGACCATGTTCTGCAGCGGACCCATCGTCGAGCGCAGGAATTCCGGCAGCACGGCGAGCAGCACCGCGCCGAGAATCACGCCCGGGATGTGACCCATGCCGCCCAGCACCACGCAGGCCAGCACGACGATCGATTCCGGCAGCGTGAACGATTCCGGCGACACGAAGCCCTGGAACGAACCGAACATCGCGCCCGACAGGCCGCCGAACGACGCGCCCATCGCGAACGCCAGCAGCTTCACGTTACGGGTGTTGATGCCCATCGCCTTGGCGGCGATTTCGTCTTCGCGGATCGCGGCCCATGCACGGCCGATACGCGAGTGCTGCAGACGCGTACACACCCAGATCACCAGCAGCGCGGCCAGCACGAACAGGTAGTAGTACGAGTACACCGACGGGAACTGGAAGCCGAACAGCGTGTGCGTCTGCGCGAGGCTGAAGTCGCCGACGTGCACCGGATCGATCGCGGTGATCCCCTTCGGGCCGTTGGTGATGTTCACCGGACGGTCGAGGTTGTTCATGAAGATCCGCACGATTTCCCCGAAGCCCAACGTCACGATGGCGAGGTAATCGCCCCGCAGACGCAGCGTCGGTGCGCCGAGCAGCACGCCGAACAGCGCGGCCAGACCCATCGCGCACGGCACGATGATCAGGAACGGCACGTGCAGCCCGTTCGGCGCGAAATGCGCGATCCACTCGAATTGCGTCGACAGGTGCGGCGAGCTGAGCAGCGCCGAGACGTAGGCGCCAACCGCGTAGAACGCGATGTAGCCCAGGTCCAGCAGGCCGGCGAAGCCGACCACCACGTTCAGGCCCAGCGCGAGCATCACGTACAGCATCGCGAAGTCGAGCACGCGGACCCAGTAGTTGCCGCCGGCCGCGCCGATGATCATCGGTGCGGCGATCACGAAGATCGCGGTGAGGATGCCGACGGTCAGCGTCTTCGTCAGGTTCTTTTCAGGGATGAGCGTCGTGGACGGCTCGATCGGTTGAATTGAGGTCATGTCTATTTACTCCCTGGATCAGGCGCGATCTGCAACGCGTTCGCCGAGCAGACCCGACGGACGGAACACCAGCACAATGATCAGCACGATGAAAGCGAACACGTCCTGATAGTTACTGCCGAACACCCCGCCGGTGAGATTGCCGATGTAGCCGGCGCCCAGCTGTTCGATCAGGCCGAGCAGCACGCCGCCCACCATCGCGCCGCCGAGGTTGCCGATCCCGCCGAGCACCGCCGCGGTAAAGGCCTTCAAGCCGGGGATGAAGCCCATGTAGAAGTGCGCATTGCCGTATTCGGACGCGATCATCACGCCGGCCAGTGCGGCGAGCGCCGAGCCGATCATGAAGGTCGCCGAAATCACGAAGTTCGGGTTCACGCCCATCAGCGACGCATTGCCCGGATTCTCGGCAATGGCGCGCATCGCGCGGCCCAGCTTGGTCTTGTGCACGAGCAGCAGCAGGCCGCCCATCACGAGGAACGCCACCACGATGATCACGATTTCAGTCATCGAAATCACGGCGCCGGGCGTCGTGTCGGTGGCCTTGATCACGTTGAGCGGGTCGGTGGGCAACAGCTGCGGGAACGGCAGCGGGTTGCGCGACCAGATCATCATGGCCAGCGTCTGCAGCAGGATCGACACGCCGATCGCGGTGATCAGCGGGGCCAGACGCGGCGCTTTGCGCAACGGCCGGTAAGCCACGCGCTCGATCGTGTAGCCGACCGCCGCGCACACGATGGCCGCGATGATCAACGCAATGACGAGCGTCGGCACGTTGCCGAGGCCGGGGAAGTGGTTCTGCAGCACGCCTATGGCTGAGAGCGCGACCATCGCGCCTACCATCAACACGTCGCCATGCGCGAAGTTGATGATGCCCAGAATGCCGTAAACCATCGTATAGCCCAGTGCGATGATGGCGTAAACGCTGCCAAGCACCAGCCCGTTGAGGACCTGCTGGATGAAGATATCCATTTAATGCTCCTTAGCCCGTGCAACTGGATTCGCGTTGTTCATCAGCCGGTGGGCGGTGATGCGTGACGGAATCTCAACGGCACTGCGGGTACTGATGTAAAAGACCGGTAAGGGTTATCCGCCGCCGGTTCGCCGGACGACCGGGATGCGGTCGCAAGCTCGCCTTGAGCGGATGCAAAAACGGCACCGTTGGGTGGTTTCGGTGCCGTCAGGCTGAACGTCCCGTCATCACATCTTCACGACGTCGAGAACCGCTTTCTTGCCGTCCTTGAAGTCGTAAAGCGTAATGGCGCCCTCTTTCAAATCACCCTTGTCGTCGAACGCGATGTGGCCGATTACCCCGTTGTAATCGGTTGACGGCATCGCAGCCAGCACCTTGGGCGCCTCGATAGAATTAGCGCGCTTCATTGCATCGACAATCACGTACACAGCGTCATACGTGAACGGCGCGTAAATCTGCACCGGCGTGTGGAAGCGGTCCACGTACTTCTTTTCGAAGTCCGCTCCCTTATCCATCTTCGAAAGCGCGAGTCCCGCCTCCGAGCAGACCAGGTTTTGCACGGCGGATCCCGCCAGCTCCCCTACCTTGTCGGTACACACGCCGTCGCCGCCAAGGATTTTTGCCCTGATACCGAGCGCCGCCGCCTGTTTGGTAAACGGCCCGCCCGTTGCGTCCATGCCGCCGAACATGATCACGTCCGGCTGAACACTCTTGATCTTCGTGAGGATGGCCCGGAAATCCGTGGCCCGGTCGTTCGTCGCTTCACGCGCGACGATCTTCGCTCCGCTCGCCTGCACGGTCTTCGCGAATTCGTCCGCGAGCCCCTTACCGTAGGCGGTTGCATCGTCCACTACGGCGATGCGTCTGGCGCTCAACGCCTTCGTGGCGTAATCGGCGAGCGCCGGGCCTTGCTGCGCGTCGGTGGCGACGACCCGGTAGGTCGTCTTGAAACCCTGCAGCGTGTAGGCCGGATTGGTCGACGACGGCGAGATCTGCACGATGCCCGCATCGCTATAGATCTTCGAAGCCGGAATCGACACCCCCGAATTCAGATGCCCGACCACCGCGACCACGTGATCGTCGACCAGCTTCTGCGCGACGGCGGTGCCCGTTTTCGGGTCCGCTGCATCGTCCTGCGCGTCGAGCTCCAGCTGAATCCTGTGACCGTCGATCGTCAAACCCTGCGTATTGATTTCCTCGACCGCCAGACGCGCGCCGTTCTCATTGTCCTTGCCAAGATGCGCAATGCCGCCCGTCAAAGGGGCCGCATGACCGATCTTCACGATAGTCGCCTCGCTTGCCGGTGCCGCCGCCGTCGTGGCCGCCGATGCACCTGCTCCCGCCTCGCCATCCTGTTTCTTGCCGCACGCGGTCAGCATCGCAACCGCGGCCGCGATGGACACGGCGTAAGCAAACTTGACTCGCATTAAGTAGGTCTCCTGCGCCTTGCAAAATCTCGTGTTCCGGGCCTGGAGGCCTTGAGAACGCGCGCATTGTAACTCCAATTTTGCGACGGGCAATATTGTTGAAACGACAGGGTTTTCCTGCATTGCAACCTTATTTTGAGAGCGAAATTCGCATACAGGCGCAACCCGGTTGCGACTATTTTTCGTGCATCAGTTGCACCACCGCCGCGCCCCATGGCATCAAGTGTTGTGGCGAATTGGCTCAAACCCCGGTTGCAGCGCCTTTTGCGTCAGGTATTACGTTTCTATTGGCACTGTTGATCACGCACTATTTTAGTGCGTCAAAAATGCACGCAAGCGGTTTAACGCGCAATAAACGGGGCCGCATCAATGGGATCGAGTTTAAAAACTCATTCGGATTTCAAAAGAATTTGTGCGCAAGGACACCAAAAGCGACTGGCTCGCTTGATATGGCACTTTTTATTTGGAACGCGCCGGCCAGCGCCGGACGAAAAAAAAGCGCGCCCTCGGGCGCGCTTTTCTTACAGGGTTAGCTGATTGTCAGGCTTTCCCGCTCAGCTCAGGCTGGCAGACCCAGCCCGCGCGGCAACGGAAACGCGATGTTTTCCTCGATGCCTTCGAGCGCACGCACGTTGCGCACGCCGAGTTCACGCAAACGGGCGATCACTGCCTGCGCGAGCACTTCGGGCGCCGACGCACCCGCCGTCACGCCGATGCGGCGCTTGCCCTCGACCCACACCGGATCGATCTGATCGGGCGAATCCACCATATAGGCAGGCACGCCGAGCTTTTCGGCCAGTTCACGCAAGCGGTTCGAGTTCGAGCTGTTCGGGCTGCCCACCACGATCACGACGTCGCATTGCGGCGCCATGAATTTCACCGCGTCCTGACGGTTCTGCGTGGCGTAACAGATGTCCTGCTTCTTCGGTTCTCGGATAGACGGATATTTGGTCTTCAGCGCGCGGATGATTTCGGCGGCGTCGTCGACCGACAGCGTGGTCTGCGTGACGAACGCGATCCGCTCGGGGTCGTCCAGCTGCAGGGCCTGCACGTCCTCGATATCTTCGACCAGATGCATCCCCTCGCCGGCCTGCCCCATGGTCCCCTCGACCTCGGGATGGCCCTTGTGGCCGATCATGACGATGTCGAAACCGTCCTGGCGCATTTTCGCGACTTCGATGTGCACCTTGGTCACGAGCGGACACGTCGCGTCATAAACCCGCAGCCCGCGCGACTCGGCTTCGGAGCGCACGGCCTTCGACACGCCGTGCGCGCTGAAGATCACCGTGTTGCCGGCCGGCACCTCTTCCAGCCGTTCGATGAAGATCGCGCCCTTCTTGCGCAGATCTTCGACGACGTAGGCGTTATGGACGATTTCGTGGCGCACGTAGATCGGCGAGCCGTGCAGCTTGATGGCCCGTTCGACGATCTCGATCGCGCGATCGACGCCGGCACAGAACCCGCGCGGCTGCGCCAGCAGGATCTCGGTTTCGGCGAGAGTCGTATCCGTGATGCTCATGTTTACAGAATCCCGATGATTTTCACTTCGAACGCCAGCGCCTGGCCGGCAAGCGGGTGGTTGAAATCGAACAGGGCCGACGTTTCGCCGACTTCCTTCAGAACGCCGGCGTAGCGGCCGCCACCCGGCGCGTTGAATTCGACCAGATCGCCCGGCGAAAAATCCTCGCCGATCATGCTGTTTTCGCGCAGCGTGGCCAGCGACACGCGCTGGATCAATTCCGGGTTACGCGGGCCGAACGCCTGATCCGGGGTTAGCCGAAAGGTCGAATGGTGGCCGACCTTCAAACCCATCAAAATAGCTTCCAGCGACGGTGCCAGTTGGCCGGCACCCAGCAGCAGCGTGGCCGGCTTTTCGGTGAAGGTGTTGATGACTTCGGCGCCATCGGCAAGGGAAAGCCGGTAGTGAAGCGTCACGTGTGAACCGGGTTTCACCTCGGAAATGTCGATGATGCTCATGCAATGCTCGCTCAGTCGAAGCGCGCTGCACGCGGGCGACGCGGGCGCTGGCGGCGCCTCGTCCACGCGTGTGGCAAACCGTCGGGGGTGCCGTGCGCAAAGCGCCTATTGTAAGCCACCTAGCCAGCGGCGGCTTGGGTGCGTCGCACCGGCCGCGATGGTGCGCGTCGCCCACAACTCGAAGCGGAGGACACTCTATATATGGCAGAAAACGCCAGCTTGATCGATGGAACCCCTTCCACTGCGACGGTCCCGGCCGTCGCGCCAACCCCGGCGTCGCGCGGCAAACGGCCACGCCTGGGGCTGGTACGCGGCAAATGGCTGAAGCGCGACATGCCGCGCGAACGGCTGCTCGAACGTGGCGCCGGCGTGCTGTCGGACACCGAGATGATCGCGCTCGTGCTGGGTTCCGGCCTGCCGGGCCACGACGTGTTCAGCGTCGCGCGGGCGCTGCTGCAGCGTTTCGGTTCGCTGCGCGCGATGCTCGACGCCACCTATTCGGATTTCGAAGGCATCCGCGGCATCGGGCCGGCGAAAATCGCGCAACTGCTCGCCATCATGGAAATGGCGCGCCGCTCGCTGGTCGACGTCATGCGCGAACGTCCGCTGCTGAACTCGCCCGAAGTGGTGGAAAAATTTCTCCGCCTGCGCATCGGCACGCTTCAGCAGGAAGTGTTCATGTCGCTCTATCTCGACGCGCGCCATCGTCTGATCGAATGCGAGCAGAGCGCGCAGGGCACGCTTACGCGGATGGCGGTCTATCCTCGCGAAATCGCACGGCGCGCGCTTGCGTTGAATGCGGCCAGCCTGATCGTCGCGCATAATCACCCGTCCGGCGTCGTCGAACCCAGCGCCAGCGACTGCCAACTGACACGAACGTTGCGCGACGCCCTCGCGCTGATCGACGTACAACTGGTCGATCATCTCGTGATCGGCGTCGACAGGGTTTTCTCGTTTGCCCGCGCCGGCTGGCCCTGACAGCGATGCGGCACCGATCGCGACCGGCTTGCGGGCCGCCCGAAACCGCTGGAACCTGGACGGCGCGGGCGTTGCGCGGAGTAAGGTGTCGCAAATAAGGTTTGATTTTGCGGCTTTTTTTCTGCTAGAATTCCGGTTTGCCTTATTTCCAACCCCCTGTTCCGAAGCCACCAAGGCGTTCCGGAAAGGACCAAGCGCCTCTAGTTTCATAACTTAAGCGTGGCTCTTTTCGGGAAACTTTCACGGCGTTCGAACTCAGAATTAGCGTATTAGGAGTGCTCTCATGGCACGCGTATGCCAAGTAACTGGGAAAGCGCCGATGAGCGGCAACAACGTTTCCCACGCGAACAACAAAACCAAGCGCCGGTTCCTGCCGAACCTGCAAAGCCGCCGTATCTGGGTGGAAAGCGAAAACCGTTTCGTGCGTCTGCGCATTTCGAACGCTGGTCTGCGCTTGATCGACAAGAACGGTATCGACGCTGTGCTCGCAGATCTGCGCGCACGCGGTGAAGCCTAAGGAGTAAATCATGGCGAAAGGCGCACGCGACAAGATCAAGCTGGAATCGACCGCAGGCACGGGTCACTTCTACACGACGACGAAGAACAAACGCAACATGCCGGAAAAGATGCTGATCAAGAAGTTTGATCCGGTCGTCCGTAAGCACGTTGAGTACAAGGAAACCAAGATTAAATAAATCTTGGCTCCAGCCCTCTGACGAAGGCAAAGACACACTGAAAAGCCTCGCATTCATGCGAGGCTTTTTTGTTTTTAGCGTCACCGATTGCCGCCGGGCTCACGATCTTAGCGCCTCACTTTTCTCCTCGTCTTAAAACGCACCTTCGCGTACTCAGATAGTCCTAACCCGTTTGGCCAGCTTTCCCTAGTCCAGCGCGGCGCGTATCCTTTCGTGTTTCGACGTCGGGTAGACATCTCGTCGTCACGGCAAAACGATAGGAGATGCGTGGCATGGAATTCGATGTGGCGATTGTCGGTAGCGGGCTGGCGGGCTTGAGCGTGGCACTCAATCTCGCCGAGACCCGGCGGGTTGCGGTGGTCGCCAAGCGATCGATGACTGAAGGCGCGAGCGATTGGGCGCAAGGCGGCATTGCCGCGGTGCTGGACTCGGCGGATAGCATCGAAAACCACGTGCGCGATACGCTGATTGCCGGCGGCGGTTTGTGTGACGAAGCGGCGACGCGCTATATCGTCGAACACGGGCGTGCGGCGATCGAATGGCTGATCAGCCAGGGCGTGCCGTTCACGCGGGATGACGCCGCGGAACTCGGCTTCCATCTGACGCGTGAAGGCGGCCATAGCCATCGGCGCATCATTCACGCCGCGGACGCTACAGGCCACGCCGTGGTCGCCACGCTCAGCGAACGCGTGCGCCGTCATCCGAATATCACGCTGCTCGAAGACCACTACGCGATCGACCTGATTACGTCAGATCGCCTCGGGCTGCCGGGGCGTCGTTGTCATGGCCTGTACGCGCTCGACCTGCAAAACGGCCGTACCGTGACCATCGAGGCGCCGCACACCGTGCTCGCCACCGGTGGCGCCGGCAAGGTCTATCTGTACACCACCAATCCCGACACCGCGACGGGCGATGGCATCGCGATGGCATGGCGCGCGGGTTGCCGCGTGTCGAACATGGAGTTCATCCAGTTCCACCCGACCTGCCTGTTCCATCCGTACGCGAAGTCGTTTCTGATTTCCGAGGCCGTGCGCGGCGAAGGCGGCATCCTGAAGCTGCCGGATGGCACGCGTTTCATGCCGAATCACGACGAGCGCGCCGAACTCGCGCCGCGCGACATCGTTGCCCGCGCGATCGACTTCGAGATCAAGAAGCGAGGCATCGACTGCGTGTATCTGGACATCAGCCATCAGTCGCCCGAATTTTTGCGCGAGCACTTTCCGACCATCCTCGCGCGCTGTCTGGAGTTCGGCATCGACATCACCAAAGAACCGATTCCGGTCGTGCCGGCCGCGCATTACACATGCGGCGGTGTCGTCACGGACCTGGCGGGGCGCACTGATCTCGCGGGCCTTTACGCAGTGGGCGAGACATCGTGCACGGGGCTCCACGGCGCCAATCGTCTTGCCAGCAACTCGCTGCTCGAATGCCTCGTGATTGGACGGTCGGCCGCGCAGGCGATCGAAGAGGAAGGGTTCAGCGCCGCCGTCCACGCGCCGCTGCCCGATTGGGACGAAAGCCGCGTGTCGGACCCGGACGAAGAAGTCGTGGTCGCGCACAACTGGGACGAACTGCGCAGGCTGATGTGGAATTACGTCGGGATCGTGCGCACCGATAAGCGCCTGATGCGTGCCAAGCATCGGCTTGCACTTCTGCGCGACGAGATCCACGAGTACTACGCGAACTTCAAGGTCAGCCGCGATCTACTCGAACTGCGCAACCTGGTGGACGTGGCGTCGTTGATCGTCGAAGGCGCGCGGTCGCGACGCGAAAGCCGTGGGCTGCACTTCAGCCGCGACTGGCCAGCCACCCTGCCGAAGGCGCTGCCGTCGGTGCTGTCGCCGGAGCACGTGCGCAATCGCAACGTGTGACGTTGAACCCGCTCGCGCTTCGCATCCGTTGGCCGGGCGGGTTACATGAGTCCAAGGAAATAAAAAGGCCATCGCCAGTTGAACAATCTGGCGATGGCCTTTCTTTATTCGACGGCCTTCTTCATCCAAAATCCAAAGCCACGCGTGTCGGGCCAATTGGGTAGGCTAAGAACGTCCCCCCCTCAAACAATCCGCATCGAGTAATCGGCCGCGCGAACGTCCTTCGTCAGCGCGCCAATCGACACTCGGTCGACGCCCGTTTCCGCGATCGTCTTCACCGTGTCGAAGTTCACCCCGCCCGACACCTCCAGCACCGCCCGGCCAGCGGTGATACGCACCGCGTCACGCATCGCATCGAACGAAAAATTATCCAGCAGGACGGATTGCGCACGATGCGCCAACGCCGTATCCAGTTGCTCGAGCGTTTCGACTTCGATCTGGATCGACACGCCGGCGTTGAGCGCCAACGCCGCATCCATCGCTGCGCCGACTCCACCGGCCGCCGCGATGTGGTTTTCCTTGATCAGAATGCCGTCGTAAAGCGCGAGACGCTGGTTCGCTCCACCGCCCACGCGCACCGCGTACTTCTGCGCGAGCCGCAAACCAGGCAAGGTCTTGCGCGTGTCCAGAATGCGCGTTTGCGTATGCGCGATGGCATCGACATACCGGCGCGTAGCGCTCGCCACGCCCGACAACAACTGCAGAAAATTCAGCGCATTGCGCTCCGCCGTCAGCAGCGCGCGCACCGGTCCGCGCAGTTCGCACACCGGCGTGTTCGCCGTCATGCGATCGCCCTCCCGGTACAACCAGCGCACTTCGATGCGCGCATCCACTTCGCGCACGACCGCATTGAACCAGGGCACACCGCACAGCACCGCATCTTCACGGACGATGATGCGCGCGTCGCGCACCTCGTCCGCCGGAACCAGACGGCCGGTCTGATCGCCACTGCCGACGTCTTCGGCCAGCGCATCGGCGACATTGCGCGCCAGCGCTGCGTCGAACGCCGCGCCGTATTGCGCGCGAATTTCCGCGAAAAGCGGCGACACCGCGTCGCCCGAATTACGTTCCACCACGTTTTCGACCGCCCCCATCACGCCGCCCCCACGTTCGAATACAACTGCGCGTCGCGCGCGAGATCGCCGCTCGCCTGCACGCGCTTCTTGTGACGCGCGGCGAAATCCAGCATCCGGTCGATGGGCAAACGCGCCCGCTCGCCGATCGCTGCGTCGACGAAAATTTCGTTGTGGCCGCGCTCCAGTACGTCGGCCAGATTCGCGAGACCGTTCATGGCCATCCACGGGCAATGCGCGCAGCTCTTGCAGGTGGCGCTGTTGCCGGCCGTGGGCGCGGCGATCAAGGTCTTGCCCGGCGCGGCGAGTTGCATCTTGTGCAAAATGCCGAGGTCCGTCGCGACGATGAAATGGCTTGCGTCGAGCTTCTGCGCGGCGTCGATCAACTGGGTGGTCGAGCCCACCACGTCCGCCTGCGCCACTACGTTGGCCGGCGACTCCGGATGCACCAGCACCTTCGCGTCCGGATACTCGGCGCGCAGCAGATCGAGCTCGATGCCCTTGAACTCGTCGTGCACGAGACACGAACCCTGCCACAACAGCATGTCCGCGCCGGTCTTGTTCTGAATGTAGCTGCCGAGGTGCCGGTCCGGCGCCCAGATGATTTTCTCGCCACGCGCGTGCAGATCGGCAACGATCTCCAGTCCGATCGACGACGTCACCATCCAGTCCGCGCGCGCCTTCACCGCTGCGCTGGTGTTCGCGTAGACCACCACCGTGCGATCCGGATGCGCGTCGCAGAACGCGGAAAATTCATCCGCGGGGCAGCCGAGATCGAGCGAACAGGTCGCGTCGAGATCGGGCATCAGAATGCGCTTGTTGGGGCTGAGGATTTTCGCGGTCTCGCCCATGAAGCGAACGCCCGCCACCACCAGCGTCTGCGCTTCGTGGTCGCGCCCGAAGCGCGCCATTTCCAGCGAGTCGGCCACGCAGCCGCCGGTTTCGTCGGCGAGTTCCTGCAATTCCGCATCGACGTAGTAATGCGCGACGAGTACCGCTTTCTCGCGTTCGAGCAGCGCGCGAATGCGCGTCTTCAGTGCCGCCTTTTCCTGCGCCGACGGCATGTCGGGTACCTTCGCCCACGCCTGCCCGATCCCGCAGGTCATGCCTTGCGCTTGCGGCCGGTCGTATTCGACGGTCCTGATCGCCTGCTGATCCATGATCTCCTCTGCCCTCGCTCTGCCGCCGCGAATGGTCAACGACGCGTCGTCGCAATTTTCGCGGCCCAAAAAGCAAAACCCCGCCAACGCGGGGTTTTGTGACGTACCGGGATTTTAATGGATTTCGGTATCAGGCATAACGACGCAGTCGCATCGCAAATTCCTGCAGCGCCTTGATGCCGCTCTGTTCGGCGCGATGACACCAATCCTGCAACTGCTGCAGCAGTTGCTCACGCGATGCGTTGGAGCGTTCCCACATGGACGCGAGTTCGTTGCGCATGTCGATGTAGGTCTTCAGCTTCTGGCTGTTCGCGAAGATCTGCGGCAACTGACGCTTCTGCGGCTCGTCCAGACCCGCTTCTTCCTTGTGGAACCAGCTACGCGCACCGCGCATCACCTGGTACTTCTCGCGCGCACCGACTTCCTTCAGATGCGCAAGCTCCTGACGATACGCGCGCTTGAGCGCCTTGCCGTAACGCGCCATCACTTCGTAGCGATTGGCCAGCACAGCCTGCAGCGTGTCCTGATCGAGCACCAGCTTGCCGGTGGTCAGACGCGGCGTGGGCGCGACCTTCTTCACCTTGGCGAGACGGAACGCCGACATGATGCGGATGTACATCCAGCCGATGTCGAACTCGTACCATTTGTTCGACAGCTTGGCCGAGGTCGCATACGTGTGGTGATTGTTATGCAGCTCCTCGCCGCCGATGATGATGCCCCACGGGAAAATGTTGGTGCTCGCATCCGACGAGTTGAAGTTGCGGTAACCCCAGAAGTGCGCGAGACCATTGACCACGCCGGCCGCCCAGAACGGGATCCACACCATCTGCACCGCCCAGATGGTCAGGCCGACCACGCCGAACAGCGCGATGTTCAGCACCATCATCAGGCTCACGCCGAGAATCGGGTATTTGGTGTACACATTGCGTTCCATCCAGTCGTTCGGCGTGCCGTGACTGAACTTGCGCATGGTTTCTTCGTTTTTCGCTTCGGTGCGGTACAGTTCCGCGCCTTCGAGCAACACCTTCCAGATACCGCGCGTTTGCGGGCTGTGCGGATCTTCTTCGGTCTCGCACTTGGCATGGTGCTTACGGTGAATCGCGGCCCATTGGCCGGTCAGCATGCCGGTGGTCATCCACAGCCAGAACCGGAAAAAATGACTGACGACGGGATGCAGCTCCAGCGCGCGGTGCGCCTGGCAGCGATGCAGATAAACGGTCACGCCGATAATCGTGACGTGCGTCACGGCCAGCGTGTACAGCACGAGTTGCCACCACGAGAAGCGCAGCAGGCCGTGGGCAAGGAAGTCGAGCAAGGAATTCAACAAGGCGATTTACCTGTGGAACGAGAGACACGAGACACGCGCGACATGCCCGTGTCAAGAAAGTGAAAGCATACAGCGGGATTGGACGTCATTCTACTTGAACCGTTCCAAGTGTTTGTAACAAATAGAGATTTTTTGTGGGATATCAACAGGATGGCACTCTCCGGCGGCCCTTTTCGCGCGACCGGAGAGGGTGGGATGCCTGTCAGCGGGCGCCGTCCGCCTGATTGGCTGCCGGAGCGGTCATAGTTACCGGCTGCGGCATCGCGGCACTCGCATTGCCGACGATCCGGATTTCGCGTTGCGCGAATGGAATCGAGATGTCGTGCTCGGAGAACAGACGCCAGATGTTGCGGTTCACCGTGGATCGAACGCCCGAGGTGCCAGTGGCCGCGTCCTCGATCCAGAAACCCAGCTCGAGATTGATGCCGTCGGCGCCGAAGCTTGCCAGATACGGCGTGGGCGCGGGCTCCTGGAGCACCCGCGGCACGCCTTCGGCGGCTTGGGCGAGGAGCGCCATCGCCTGTTCGACGTTCGACGTGTATGCGACCTGGACCGCCACCTTCGCGTAACCACGGGTCAGATACGACGACTGGTTCTGCACCACGTCCGTGATCAGCTTTTCGTTCGGGATCAGCGTCTCGATGCCGTCGAGACCGCGCACGACGGTGTAGCGCGTGCGGATCTGCGTGACCATGCCTTGCAGGCCGCTCACGTTGATCGTGTCGCCGATCCGCAGCGACCGGTCGATCAGGATGATGAAGCCCGACACGTAATTGCTGGCGATCTTCTGCAGCCCGAACCCGAGTCCGACACCGAGCGCGCCGCCGAACACGCCGAGCACGGTGATGTCGATGCCGACCAGCGACAGGCTGATCAGAATCGCGGCCAGCATCAGCGCCGCCCGGCCGACGCGCGCCACCACCACCTTCAGGTTGGCGTCGAGCGTGGTGGAGCGGATCAGGCGGTCCTCGAAGGTCGAGCCGAGCCACATCGCGACGACCATCGTCACGCACACCCACAGCAGACCGGTGGTAAGCGAGAGCAGCGTCATGTGCGCATTGGCGACGCGGAAATGCACGCTGGCCATCCACGCGATCACGTCGTCCTGAATGCCCATCACGGTCAGCACCATGCCGGCCCAGACGATCAGCGAGACGAACTTCTCGACGAGGAACAGCCACGGATGGGTCACGCCGTCGTGGCTGAACACGCGCCGCGCGAAGAAAAACACGATGTAGATCAGGCCGATGCCGAACAGCGGCACCAGCGCCAGATCGAGCAGCGCGGTATGCATGAACGGCCCGGCGATCGCGCGCGCCACCCACACGAGCGCCGCGCCGATCAGCGGGAAGAACGCGCGGTTCAGGCTTTCCGCGCCGAAGCGCAGCGTCTGGTAGCGGGTCTGCCGGCGCAGGTCCAGCGTGCGTCGCAGTAGCCGCGCGAGCAGCCACGCCAGCGCGAGCGTGCCGAGCAGCACGCCGACCTGCCAGAGCATCACGGGCTGTCCGAAATCGCGCGAGACGTCGCCGAACATATGAGAAAAGATACGGTTATGCATGATGTCGCCGAAACCGCCGGCGCCCGTGGACTCGAAAACCGAGCCCGCCGGCGCCGGCCAATCGCTGTCGCGCTGCTTAGCTCTGGCGCTCCAGCACGGCGGCGAAGAAGCCGTCGGTGGCGTGACGATGCGGCCACAGCGACAGGTAGTCGCCCATTTCCAGCTCGATCCGCTGCTCGGCCAGCACGTCGCGCGCCGGCACCAGCACGAAGTCCGGGTGATCGGCGAGGAACTGCTGGACGACCGCTTCGTTTTCCGCTTCCAGAATCGAGCAGGTCGCGTAGACGAGGCGGCCGCCCTTCTTCACCAGACGCGCGGCGCTCGCCAGAATCGACGCCTGCTTCGGCGCCAGTTCGGTGATCGACTCGGGCGACTGGCGCCACTTCAGGTCCGGATTGCGGCGCAGGGTGCCGAGGCCGCTACACGGCGCGTCGACCAGCACGCGGTCGATCTTGCCGGCCAGCCGCTTGATCTTCGCGTCGTGTTCGCTGTCGATCAGCACCGGATTGACGTTCGACAGACCGCTGCGCGCAAGGCGCGGCTTGAGCTTGGCCAGACGCCGCTCGGAGATGTCGAACGCATAGAGACGGCCGGTGGAGCGCATTGCCGCGCCCAGCGCCAGCGTCTTGCCGCCCGCGCCCGCGCAGAAGTCGACGATCATCTCGCCGCGCTTCGGCGCAACCAGCGAGCACAGCAACTGGCTGCCCTCGTCCTGCACTTCGAGCCAGCCGTGCTGGAACGCGTCGAGCTTGGTGAGCGGCGGCTTGCCGACCACCCGCACGCCGAACGGCGCGAACGGCGTGGCGCCGGCCTCGATGCCGGCCTTCGACAGCGCGTTCAGCACGTCGTCGCGGCTGGCCTTGATCGGGTTCGCGCGCAGATCCAGCGGCGCCGGGTAATTCAGCGCGGCAGCCAGTTGCGCGAGTTCGGCAGCTTCGAAGCGCTTGTTCAGCGCCTGATAGATCCAGTCGGGCAGATTCAGGCGAATCCGCAGCGGCAGGCTGTCCGGATCGATCGTCGCGACGTGTTCGAGCCAGCGCGATTCCGCTTCCGAGACGAACGGCTTGAGCGCCGTGCGCCCCGCCGTCTGCATCAAGCCCAGCAAGGCCATGCGGCGTGCCGGGCTGCCCGCGCCGCTCTCGGCGAGGTGGGCGAATTCCATGCGCCGGCGCAGCACCGCGAACACGGCCTCCGCGATCACGCCGCGCTCGCCGTGTCCGAGCTTCGGATGCGCGCGGAAAAAGCGGCTGGTGGTGGCATCGGCCGGGCCGTTCAGTCTCAGGACTTCAGCCAGCAAAGTCTCGGTTTGTCCAATCAAAAAACCATGCAATCTCATACGCCCTCTCCGGCGGTGTGACCGGCAAAGAGCCATTGCGGCTCCGGCGGCGTTAGCGTGACGCGCAGGCCGTCGAGCGCAAGACGCCCTTCGACGAACCAGCGCACCGCGCGTGGATAAATGATGTGTTCGGTTGCCAGCACGCGTTCGGCGAGCGTGGCGGGGGTGTCGCCAGCGTCGACGGGCACCGCCGCCTGCGCGACGATCGGCCCGTGATCCAGCTGCGACGTGACGAAATGCACCGACGCGCCGTGCAGCCGCACGCCGGCGTCCAGCGCCTGCTGATGGGTTTTCAGGCCCGGAAAGCTAGGCAGCAGCGACGGGTGCACGTTCAGCATGCGCCCGGCGTAATGATCGACGAAACCGGCGGTGAGCACCCGCATGAAGCCGGCGAGCACCACGAGATCGGGCGCGAACGCGTCGATCTGCCGGGCCAGCGCCGCGTCGAAGCTGTCGCGATCCGGATACTCGCGGTGGTCGACCACCGCCGTGGCAATGCCGTTCGACGCCGCGAACGCAAGGCCCGCGGCGTCAGGACGGTTGGCAATCACGGCGGCGACCTGGGCGGGCCAGGCCTCGTCCGAGCAGGCTCGCACGATCGCTTCCATGTTGCTTCCCCGTCCGGAAATCAGGATGACGAGTTTTTTCATCCGCGGATTTTATCATTCGGGGGACCCCGAAACCGCGACGCGCCGCCGTCTCGTGCGCCGAGCGTTTATAATCGTTTGTTTTGCGGCACCCCGGCCGCCCTACTCCAACCCGCTATCGTGAGAGTCTTCCGCGGTCTTCCCAATGCTGAAAGCCGTGCGCCCTGCGCACTGACCATCGGCAACTTCGACGGTGTCCACCGCGGCCATCAGGCTTTGCTCGCGCACGTTCGCGCGGCGGCGGATGCACGCGGCCTGCCCGTCTGCGTGATGACCTTCGAGCCGCACCCGCGCGAGTTCTTCAACCCGGCCGGCGCGCCGCCGCGCATCGCGCTGCTGCGCGACAAGCTGGAAGCGCTGCGCGCCAACGGCGTCGACCGCGTGGTGGTCGAGCATTTCAATCACACGTTCGCGAGCCAGTCGCCGGCCACGTTCGTCGAGCGGATCATCGTCAACGGGCTGCACGCGCGCTGGGTGATGATCGGCGACGACTTCCGCTACGGCGCGAAGCGCGCGGGCGATTTCGCGTCGCTGAAGGCTGCGGGTCAGCAATACGGTTTCGAGGTCGAGCAGATGGCCACGGTGGCCGATCCGTCCGGTGCGCGCATTTCCAGCTCGGGCGTGCGCGCCGCGCTGGTGGCGGGCGATCTCGACGCGGCGCGCGCCGCGCTCGGCCGCGATTACCTGATCAGCGGCCACGTCGTGCACGGCATGAAGCTCGGCCGCGATCTCGGCTTTCCCACGTTGAACCTGGCCATCGCGCACAAGCGGCCGGCGCTCGCGGGCATTTTCGTGGTGCGCGTGCACGGCGTGGCGGACGAGCCGCTGCCGGGCGTCGCGAGCCTCGGCCTGCGCCCCACCGTCGACGATTCCGGCCGCGTGCTGCTCGAAGTGCATCTGCTGGACTGGCACGGCGACGCGTACGGCAAGCTCGTGCGCATCGAATTCCTGAAGAAGCTGCGCGACGAGGAAAAGTACGTCGACCTCGAAACGCTGACGGCCGCGATCGCGCGCGACGTCGCCAACGCCCGCGCCTGGTTCGCGGCCGTCGGCGCCGGTACGCCGGGCAGCCGGTCCACCGGCTTCGCCACCTCGGCCACCGACCGAATTAGATAGCCGCCGCGGTTCATGCGCGCGTGACCGACGCCGCGTGAACCCTCGCCGCGCGCATCGAAGGGCGTCCGTGGATCACGCGACATGCCTGCCGGGCGCGCCCCACGCCTTCGCGCATCGTGCGCATTCCGCGCCCTGCTGCGCATAGAACGAATTCATCGCGACCACATCATGAGCAACAAGAAAGCCGATTCGAAACCGCAGTCACGCTATCCGGTGAACCTGCTCGACACGCCGTTCCCGATGCGCGGCGACCTGCCCAAGCGCGAGCCGCAATGGGTCAAGGAGTGGCAGGAACGCAAGATCTACGAGAAGATCCGCGCCGCCTCCAAGGGCCGCAAGAAGTTCATCCTGCACGACGGCCCGCCGTATGCGAACGGCGACATCCACCTCGGCCACGCGGTGAACAAGATCCTCAAGGACATGATCGTCAAGGCGCGCAATCTGGCGGGCTTCGACGCGGTCTACGTGCCGGGCTGGGACTGCCACGGCATGCCGATCGAAATCCAGATCGAGAAGCAGTTCGGCAAGTCGCTGCCGGCCGCCGAAGTGATGCAGAAGGCGCGCGCCTACGCGAGCGAGCAGATCGAGAAGCAGAAGGTCGGCTTCCGCCGTCTCGGTGTGCTCGGCGACTGGGACAACCCGTACAAGACCATGAACTTCACGAACGAAGCCGGTGAAATCCGCGCGCTCGCGAAGATCCTGGAAAAGGGTTACGTGTATCGCGGCCTGAAGCCGGTCAACTGGTGTTTCGACTGCGGCTCGGCGCTTGCCGAGGCGGAAGTCGAATACAAGGACAAGAGCGATCCGACCATCGACGTGCTGTTCAGCTTCGCCGAGCCGGAGAAGACCGCGCAGGCGTTCGGTCTCGCCGCGCTGCCGCGCAACGAAGGCGGCATCGTGATCTGGACCACCACGCCGTGGACCATCCCCGCCAACCAGGCGCTGAACCTGCATCCGGAAATCGTCTACGCGCTGGTGGATACGCCGCGCGGGCTGCTGATCCTCGCGCAGGAACGCGTGGAGGCCTGCCTGAAGCAGTACGGTCTGGAAGGCACGGTCGTCGCCACCGCGCCGGGCGCGAAGCTCGTCGAACTGCGCTTCAACCATCCGCTCGCGTCCGCGCATCCGGCCTACAAGCGCACCGCGCCGGTGTACCTCGGCGACTACGTGACGACCGAGTCGGGCACGGGCGTCGTGCACTCGTCGCCGGCCTACGGCGTGGAAGACTTCGTGTCGTGCAAGGCGCACGGCATGGCCGATTCCGACATCATCAATCCGGTGATGGGCGACGGCCGCTACATCGAATCGCTCGCGCTGTTCGGCGGCCTGTCGATCTGGGCGGCCAATCCGCAGATCGTCGAGGCGCTCCGCGCGGCCGGCTCGCTGCTGTACACGAAGTCGTACGAGCACAGCTACATGCACTGCTGGCGTCACAAGACGCCGATCATCTATCGCGCGACGTCGCAGTGGTTCGCCGGCATGGACGTCAAGCCGAACGACAGCGACAAGACGCTGCGCGAAACCGCGCTGGAAGGGATCGAGAACACCGCGTTCTATCCGGCGTGGGGCAAGCAGCGTCTGTTCAGCATGATCGCCAACCGGCCGGACTGGACGCTGTCGCGTCAACGCCAGTGGGGCGTGCCGATGGCGTTCTTCGTCCACAAGGAAACCGGCGAGCTGCATCCGCGCACGCTGGAGTTGCTGGAACAGGTCGCGCAACGCGTCGAGAAAGCCGGTATCGAAGCGTGGCAAACGCTCGACCCGCGCGAACTGCTCGGCGACGAAGCCAATATGTACGAGAAGAACCGCGACACGCTGGATGTCTGGTTCGATTCGGGCACCACGCACTGGCACGTGCTGCGCGGCTCGCACAAGGACGAACTGCAATTCCCGGCCGATCTGTATCTGGAAGGCTCGGACCAGCATCGCGGCTGGTTCCACTCGTCGCTGCTGACCGCGTCCATGCTCGACGGCCGGCCGCCGTACAACGCGCTGCTGACGCACGGCTTCACCGTCGACGGCGAAGGCCGCAAGATGAGCAAGTCGCTCGGCAACGGTATCGACCCGCATGAAGTGGCGAACCGCCTGGGCGCGGAAATCATCCGCCTGTGGATCGCGTCGACCGACTACTCGGGCGAGCTGGCGATCTCCGAGGAAATCCTGAAGCGCGTGACCGAAGCCTATCGCCGCATCCGCAACACGCTGCGCTTCCTGCTCGCGAACCTGTCCGACTTCGACTTCGCGCAGCACGCACGGCCGCTCGAAGACTGGCTGGAAATCGATCGCTACGCGGTCGCGCTGTCGGCGAATCTGCAGAGCGACATCCTCACGCACTACGACAAATACGAGTTCCACCCGGTGGTCGCCAAGCTGCAGACGTTCTGCTCGGAAGACCTCGGCGGCTTCTATCTCGACGTGCTGAAGGACCGCCTGTACACCACCGCGGCGGACTCGGTCGCGCGGCGTTCGGCGCAGACCGCGCTGTATCACATCGCGCATGGCCTGCTGCGTCTGATGGCGCCGTTCATGTCGTTCACCGCCGAGGAAGCGTGGAAGGTGTTCCAGCCGGACAGCGAAACGATCTTCACCGAGACCTATCACGCGTTCCCGGCCGTGCCCGAGGCCGGGGCGCTGCTCGACAAGTGGACGCTGCTGCGCGCCGCGCGCGGCGACGTGACGAAGGCGCTGGAAGAAGCCCGCGTCGCGAACCTGATCGGTTCTTCGTTGCAGGCCGAAGTCGAGATCCGCGCGAGCGGCGCGCGTTACGACGCGTTGACGAGCCTCGGCGACGACCTGAAGTTCGTGCTGATCACGTCGGCGGCAACGGTCGTGAAGGTGGCGAGCGAAGCGGAAGAAGGCGTCGAGGTGCTCGCGTCGAAGTACCTGAAGTGCGAACGCTGCTGGCACTATCGCGCGGATGTCGGCGAACACGCCGATCACCCGTCGCTGTGCGGCCGCTGCTTCAGCAATCTGTTCGGCGACGGTGAAAAGAGGAGCGCGGCATAATGGCGAGAACCCTGTCGAAAGCATCGAGCGGCAATAGTTCGCTGGCGCCCTGGCTGGGCGTCGCGCTGATCGTCATCCTGTTCGATCAGTTGACCAAGATCGCGATCCAGAAGGTTTTCGCCTACGGTATCGCGCACGAGATCACGCCGTTTTTCAACCTGATCCTCGTGTACAACCGCGGCGCGGCCTTCAGTTTCCTCGCGATGGCGGGCGGCTGGCAGCGTTGGGCGTTCACCGCGCTCGGCGTGGTGGCGGCACTGGTGATCTGCTATCTGCTCAAGCGCCACGGCGGCCAGAAGATGTTCTGCACGGCGCTCTCGCTGATTCTCGGCGGCGCGCTCGGCAATGTGATCGACCGGCTCGCGTACGGCCACGTGATCGACTTCCTCGATTTTCACGTGCGCGCGTGGCACTGGCCGGCCTTCAATCTCGCCGACAGCGCGATCACGATCGGCGCGATCCTGCTGGTGCTCGACGAGCTGCGGCGCGTGCGCGGCGCCTCGCGCTAAGCTAACGCCGCAAACGCCACGGATGCCGGCCTGACCCTGCACGGGTGAATGCCGGTATCCGGTTCGAAAGACGCGGCGGCCCCGGTGCGACGCCTCGCGCGATTCCACCATGCGCCGCCCGCCACCACGCTTTGTCGGAGGCTTCGTTGGCAACCGCAGAACTCGCAGGAAAACATCTCGTCCTCGGCATGACGGGCGGCATCGCCTGCTACAAGATCGCCGAACTCACGCGTCTGTTGACCAAGGCCGGCGCGACCGTGCAGGTCGTGATGACCGAAGCGGCCACGCAATTCATCACCCCCGTCACCATGCAGGCGCTCTCGGGCCGTCCGGTCTACACGAGCCAGTGGGACGGCCGCGTGCCGAACAATATGGCGCATATCGATCTGTCGCGTGAAGCCGATGCGATCGTGATCGCGCCCGCCTCCACCGACTTCCTCGCCAAACTCGCGCACGGCATGGCCGACGATCTGCTGTCGACACTCTGCGTCGCGCGCGATTGTCCGCTGCTGGTCGTCCCGGCGATGAACCGTCAGATGTGGCAGAACCCCGCGACGCAGCGCAACGTCACCCAGTTGCGCGCGGACGGCGTGCAGGTGCTCGGCCCCGATTCCGGCCCGCAGGCATGCGGAGAAATCGGCGACGGGCGCATGCTCGAAGCCGCCACCACCTACGAAGCGATCGCGTCGTTTTTCGCACCGAAAATTCTCGCTGGCCGACGCGTGTTGCTGACCGCCGGTCCGACCTTCGAACCGTTGGACCCGGTACGCGGCATCACCAACCGCTCCAGCGGCAAGATGGGCTTCGCGCTCGCGCGCGCCGCGCAGCAGGCCGGCGCCGACGTGCATCTGGTCGCCGGCCCGGTCGCGCTGGACACGCCGTGGGGCGTGTTCCGCCAGGACGTGCAAACCGCGCAGCAGATGCACGACGCGGTGATGCACGCGGTCGCGGACGCCGACATCTTCATCGGCGTGGCCGCGGTGGCCGACTGGCGCGTCGATCACGCGAGCGAGCACAAGATCAAGAAGACCGCCGGGCGCGCGTTGCCGAGCTTCACGTTCATCGAGAATCCGGACATTCTGGCTGCCGTCGCGAAGCTGCCGCATCCGCCGTTCACGGTCGGCTTCGCCGCGGAAAGCGGCGACCTCGAGGTGCATGGCGAGGAGAAGCGCGCGCGCAAGAATGTGCCGCTGCTGATCGGCAATCTCGGCCCGTTGACCTTCGGCCTCGACGACAACGAGGTGATCCTGTTCGAAGCCGCCGGCGCGACCAAACTGCCGCGTGCCGACAAGCAGACGCTCGCGCGCGCGCTGATCGCGGAAATCGCGAAACGTCTGCCCGACGCGAGTCTGATTCGCTGAGCGCCGCGCGCGGCGGCCGGCGACAGATAAGTCGCCAGGCATCGCCGGCCGCGTGTGCCGCATGAAATTTCTGGAGTTATGCCGACATGACGCTACTCTCCGTGCTCGATCAAACGCCCGTGATCGCCGGGCACTCGGTGGCGGATGCGATCGCCGCCACCGTCGAACTTGCGCAACTCGCCGACGACCTCGGCTACACGCGCTACTGGTGCGCCGAACATCACGGCTTGCGAGGCGTGTCGAACCCTTGCCCCGAAGTGCTGCTCGCGCGCCTGGGCAGCGTGACGCGGCGCATCCGGCTCGGCTCTGGCGGCGTCATGTTGCCGTACTACAGCCCGTTCAAGGTCGCCGAGCAATTCATGATGCTCGAGGCGCTGTTTCCGAACCGGATCGATCTCGGCGTCGGCCGCGCGCCGGGCGGCGACATGCGAACCGCGCAGGCGGTCGCAGCCGGCGACTACAATCGCGGCGACATTTTTCCGCAGCAGGTCGCCGATCTGATCGGCCTGATGCACGGCACACTGCCCGAGGAGCACATCGCGCGAGGCGTGCTGCTGCAGCCGCAGGTCGACACGCGCCCGCAATTGTGGATGCTCGGATCGAGCGAGTTCGGCGGCTTGCTGGCGGCGCAACTCGGCATTCGCTTCGCGTTCGCGCATTTCATCAATGCGCATTTCGGGCAGCAGGTGGCGCAGGCGTATCGCGAGCGCTTCAAGGCCAGTGACGAAACGCAGCAGCCCTATCTCGCCGCCGCGGTCTTCGTGATCTGCGCGGACACCGAACAGGAAGCCGCCGATCTGGAAAAAGCCGTCGACCTGCGCCGTGTGCAGATGGCCTACGGCCTGAACGAACCCATCCCGACGATCGAACAGGGCATCGCGCAGGAATACGGCCAGCGCGAACAACTGGTGATCGCGCGGGAACGGCCGCGCAGCATCGTCGGTACGCCGGACAGCGTCGCTGAACGCATGCGTGCGTTGCAGGAGCAGTTCCAGGCCGACGAACTGATCGTATTGACCGTCGCGGGCAGCTATCGCGCGCGCCTGCGCTCCTATGAACTCCTCGCGGACGCTTTCCAGCTGGCCCGCTAAGCTTCAACCTTCTCTTTCACGAACCTGCATGAAACTCGACCTGAAGATTCTCGACGCGCGCATGCGCGACCAACTCCCGGCCTACGCGACCACCGGCAGCGCGGGCCTCGACCTGCGCGCCTGCCTCGACGCACCATTGACGCTCGAACCCGGCCAGACGGCGCTGGTGCCGACGGGCCTCGCGATCCACGTCGGCGATCCGGGTTACGCGGCGCTGATTCTGCCGCGTTCGGGTTTGGGTCATAAGCATGGGATCGTGCTGGGCAATCTTGTCGGTCTGATCGATTCGGATTATCAAGGCCAACTGATGATCTCGACGTGGAACCGCGGCGAGACCACGTTCGTGCTGAATCCGATGGAACGCCTTGCGCAGTTGGTGATCGTGCCGGTGGTGCAGGCCGAGTTCAATATCGTCGAGGACTTCGAGACCAGCGAGCGCGGCGCGGGCGGGTTCGGCAGCACCGGCAAGCATTGATGATGCGGCACATGGCGGCCCTGCGATCATCCGAAGACGCGGCCTCCAAGACATAAAAAAACGGCGCGGGTTTTGCAACCCGCGCCGTTTTTTCTTGCGATGCGCGCCCGGCTTTCGCCAGGCGTCACGCCACCGACCTTACTCGACCTCGACCGCTTCCGGATTCGGATTGCGCGGCGCCGGATGCTCGTCGAAGGTCAACTGGACCTTGTCTTCCGCATCCACGTCGACCGACACGCGACCGCCGTTCATCAGCTTGCCGAACAGCAGCTCGTCGGCCAGCGCACGACGGATCGTGTCCTGGATCAGACGCTGCATTGGCCGCGCGCCCATCAGCGGGTCGAAACCGTGCTTGGCGAGATGCTTGCGCAACGCGTCGGTGAAGAGCGCGTCGACCTTCTTCTCGTGCAACTGATCTTCCAGCTGCATCAGGAACTTGTCGACCACGCGCATGATGATTTCCTCATCGAGCGAGCGGAAGCTGATCGTTGCGTCCAGACGGTTACGGAACTCCGGCGTGAACATACGCTTGATGTCGACCATTTCGTCGCCGGTTTCGCGGCGGTTCGTGAAGCCGATCACCGACTTGCCCATCGCCTCGGCGCCCGCGTTCGTCGTCATGATGATGATGACGTTGCGGAAATCCGCCTTGCGGCCGTTGTTGTCCGTCAGCGTGCCGTGGTCCATCACCTGCAGCAGCACGTTGTAGATGTCCGGATGCGCCTTCTCGATTTCGTCGAGCAGCAGCACGCAGTGCGGCTTCTTCGTGACGGCTTCGGTCAGCAGACCACCCTGGTCGAAACCGACGTAGCCCGGCGGCGCGCCGATCAGCCGGCTGACCGCGTGACGCTCCATGTACTCGGACATGTCGAAGCGGATCAGCTCGATGCCCAGCGTGAACGCGAGCTGCTTCGCCACTTCCGTCTTGCCGACGCCGGTCGGGCCGGAGAACAGGAACGCGCCGATCGGCTTGTCCAGCTTGCCGAGGCCCGCGCGCGCCATCTTGATCGCGGCCGACAACGCGTCGATCGCCGGGTCTTGCCCGAACACGACGCTCTTCAGATCGCGATCCAGCGTCTGCAGCTTGCTGCGATCGTCCTGCGACACGCTTTGCGCCGGCACGCGCGCGATCTTCGAGATGATCTCTTCGATCTCGTTCTTGCCGATGGTCTTCTTCTGCTTCGACTTCGGCAGAATGCGTTGCGCGGCGCCCGCTTCGTCGATCACGTCGATCGCCTTGTCCGGCAGATGACGATCCGTGATGAAGCGTGCCGACAGTTCAGCCGCCGCCGACAGCGCGCCCGACGAATACTTCACGCCGTGATGCTCTTCGAAACGCGACTTCAGGCCACGCAGAATCGCCACCGTCTGCTCGACGGTCGGCTCGGTCACGTCGACCTTCTGGAAGCGGCGCGACAACGCAGCGTCTTTTTCGAAGATGCCGCGATATTCGGTGAAGGTCGTCGCACCGATGCACTTGAGCGTGCCCGACGACAACGCCGGCTTCAGCAGATTCGACGCGTCCAGCGTGCCGCCCGACGCGGCACCCGCGCCGATCAGCGTATGAATTTCGTCGATGAACAGAATGGCGTGCGGACGTTCCTTCAATTCCTTGAGGACCGTCTTCAGACGCTGTTCGAAGTCGCCGCGATATTTGGTGCCGGCGAGCAACGCGCCCATGTCGAGCGAATACACCTGGGCGTCCGCGAGGATGTCCGGCACTTCGCCGCGCGTAATGCGCCATGCGAGGCCCTCGGCGATCGCCGTCTTGCCGACACCGGCTTCGCCGACCAGCAGCGGATTGTTCTTGCGCCGGCGGCACAGCACCTGCACCACGCGCTCGACTTCCGACTCGCGCCCGATCAGCGGATCGATGCGGCCGTCTTTCGCCATCTGGTTCAGGTTCTGCGTGAACTGGGCGAGCGGCGTTTCCTTCTGCGCGGCGGCTTCGTCGGACTCGGCATTCGCGTCGCTCGCTTTCGCGGCGTCCGTGCTGCTCGTCTTGGCGATGCCGTGCGAGATGAAATTGACCACGTCCAGACGCGTCACGCCCTGCTGCTGCAGGTAGTAAACCGCATGCGAATCCTTCTCGCCGAAGATCGCCACCAGCACATTCGCGCCGGTGACTTCCTTCTTGCCGTTCGAGGTGGATTGCACATGCATGATCGCGCGCTGGATCACACGCTGGAATCCCAGCGTGGGTTGCGTGTCCACGTCGTCCGTGCCCGGCACGGTCGGCGTGTTGTCATGAATGAAGTTGCGCAGGTTCTGGCGCAGATCCTCGATATTGGCCGCGCATGCACGCAACACTTCCGCCGCTGTCGGATTGTCCAACAGTGCCAGCAAAAGATGTTCGACCGTTATGAACTCGTGCCGCGCCTGGCGTGCTTCCATGAACGCCATGTGCAGGCTGACTTCCAGTTCCTGGGCAATCATGCTTCCTCCATCACACACTGCAGCGGATGCCCGGCCTGCCGTGCGTGGGTAACGACTTGCTCGACTTTGGTCGACGCGATGTCCCGCGTATAGACCCCACAAACTCCCCTGCCTTCGCGATGCACCTTCAACATTACCTGTGTTGCGGTTTCACGATCTTTATTGAAGTATTCCTGCACGATCATCACGACAAATTCCATTGGCGTGAAGTCGTCATTCAGCAGCACCACCTTGTACATGGAAGGCGGCTTGAGTTTTTTCTCCTGCCGCTCCAGTACGGTGCCGTCCTGCTTGTCCGGGATAATCGCCATACACCCATTCTAAACAACTAGGACAGGCCCGCAATCCTGTCAAAACCCGGCCGACCGGCCGGTGAGCCCGTTCGCCAACGTCTGGTGAACTCACCCTCACCAAAACGTGCGCCATTCGACGAGCCGTTTGCGGAGCCGGCCCCTATCCTGATGCAGCGCGGCCTTGCTGCACCGCAGTCGGATCGAGTATCGCACAACCTGCCGGAACCGGCTGGAACGCTCGCCCCGTGCCTCTCGGCGGTGGGCAACTGACAGGACAGCATGTGAGTCGATTATGCGACTTTTCAAGACAGCCCGCTTGCGCAACCGCACATAACAAAAGCGGGAAAAACCCTGGAAAAGCATGTGTTTGCAACTGGACAACGGCCGTCTCAAAATTTTCTTGACACCCGAATAAAGAGCCCCAACAATCAAGCTGGCACTTTTTTCACTGAGCCATAATTTCGAAAAAATGCCGATGGTGAGCTTGTGAGGAGGGAGCGGCTGCCTCGCGCGGTCGTCGAGCTTTTCGAGGGCTCGTGGTAGTGATATGAGTTACAGGGGAAGTTGGAATGGCAACTGGTACGGTCAAATGGTTCAATGACGCAAAAGGTTTCGGATTCATCACGCCTGATGAAGGTGGCGAGGATCTGTTTGCACACTTCTCGGCCATCCAGATGAATGGGTTCAAGACCCTCAAGGAAGGCCAGAAGGTAACCTTCGAGGTCGTGCAAGGCCCGAAAGGCAAACAGGCATCGAACATCCAGGCACCTGCCTGATAACGTTCGATACCCGTCCTTTGAAACCCGGCTTCGTGCCGGGTTTCTTTTTTGTGGCGCAGCGCGTTGACGCTCGTCGCATGCGAATCGGATTTTGGGTCCGACGCTCTAATACGCCGGGATAGGCCGAGTTTGCAATCCATCGCGCATCATCCCAGCATGTAAAACAAAAAACCCCGGTAACGCGCGATGTGTCGCCGGGGTTTGCCGGCACGCATCGACGCGTGCCGGAATGCGTGTAGAAACGCGTGTAGAAACGCCGCTTACATATTCTCGATCAGCACCTGCCCGAAGCCCGAGCACGACACCTGCGTCGCGCCTTCCATCAAACGCGCGAAGTCGTATGTGACGCGTTTCTGCAGGATCGACTTTTCCATCGACTGGATGATCAGGTCGGCCGCTTCGAACCAGCCGAGGTGACGCAGCATCATTTCCGCCGACAGAATTTCGGACCCCGGATTCACGTAGTCCTTGCCCGCGTACTTGGGCGCCGTACCGTGCGTGGCTTCGAACATCGCGACCGAGTCCGACAGATTCGCGCCCGGCGCGATGCCGATCCCGCCGACTTGCGCGGCCAGCGCATCCGACACGTAGTCGCCGTTCAGATTCAGCGTGGCGATCACGTCGTATTCAGCCGGACGCAGCAGGATCTGCTGCAGGAACGCGTCCGCGATCACGTCTTTAACGACGATATCGCCACCCGTCTTCGGATTCTTGATCTTCATCCACGGGCCGCCATCGATCAGCTCCGCCGCGAATTCCTTCTGCGCGAGCGCATAGCCGTAGTCGCGGAACGCGCCCTCGGTGAACTTCATGATGTTGCCCTTGTGCACCAGCGTGACCGAGCGGCGATCGTTGTCGATCGCGTACTGGATCGCCTTGCGCACGAGCCGCTCGGTGCCTTCGCGCGACACCGGCTTCACGCCGATCCCCGAGGTTTCCGGGAAGCGGATCTTCTTCACGCCCATTTCTTCGGTCAGGAACTTGATGACCTTCTTCGCCTGCTCGGACTCGGCCGGCCATTCGATGCCGGCGTAGATGTCTTCCGAGTTCTCGCGGAAGATCACCATGTTGGTCTTTTCCGGCTCACGCACCGGCGACGGCACGCCCTTGAAATACTGCACTGGCCGCAGACACACATACAGATCCAGTTCCTGGCGCAGCGCGACGTTCAGCGAACGGATGCCGCCGCCGACCGGCGTGGTGAGCGGCCCTTTGATCGACACCACGTATTCCTTGAGCACCTGCAGCGTCTCTTCCGGCAGCCACACGTCCGGTCCGTACACCTTGGTCGATTTCTCGCCGGCGTAGATTTCCATCCAGTGGATTTTCTTCTTGCCGCCGTAGGCTTTTTCGACCGCGGCGTCCACCACCTTGATCATCACCGGCGTGATGTCGAGACCCGTGCCGTCACCTTCGATGTACGGAATGATCGGCTGGTCGGAAACGTTGAGCGAGAAATCTGCGTTGACGGTGATTTTCTCGCCGCCGGTGGGGACCTTGATGTGCTGATACGGCATGATCGGACTCCAGTGATAGCCAGGCTGAAAGCTGATGGGAGACTGCGAAAATGGGCGCTTCCTCGCTGCGCGCAATGCCGGACGCCTGCAAGCGACCTGGCCGCTATTCTAGCCCACGCGACTGCCGCGTCATGGGCGCGGCCGCTCGGGGTTTTCCAACATGACAGCGGATTCGCGCAACGAGTACAAACTCCTATGTCTTATATAAGACATAGGAGTTATCGGCGCGCATTATGCATTATTATCCCGCCCATGACTATCCGGCCAAACGGCCAGCGCGGCGCTTTTTGCCGGCAGGGTTCGCGCGGCGTCATCCGCCGTGCAGCCGCCTCACGCGCCTCCTACTCTTGCCTCTCCATGCGCCTTCTCGCCCTGAACAAACCGTTCGGCACCATCTGCCAGTTCTCTCCTCACGAAACGCGCGCGTCGCTGGCCGACTGGGTCAAGGTGCCGGGCGTCTATCCGGCCGGCCGTCTCGATTCCGACAGCGAGGGCCTGCTGCTGCTCACCGACGACGGCGCCTTGCAGGCGCGCATTGCCGAACCGCGTCACAAGCTCATCAAACGTTATTGGGCTCAGGTGGAAGGCGCCGTCGATAGCGCCGCGCTGACGAAGCTCGCTCGCGGCGTCGACCTCGGCGACTATGTGACGCAGCCGTGTCGCGCGGAATACGTCGAACCGGGCGATACGCTGTGGACTCGCACGCCGCCGATCCGCTATCGCGCCGCGATCCCGACGACGTGGATCGAGTTGTCCATCACCGAGGGCAAGAATCGCCAGGTGCGCAGGATGACCGCCGCGGTGGGATTTCCGACGCTGCGTCTGGTGCGCGTCGGCATCGGCGCGCTCGATATTTTTTCGCTTGGACTGCAACCGGGACACAGCGTCGAATTGCCGTCGCGGGCGCCTTGGGACGGTGTCGCCTGACGGGTGTCATGCGAGAACAGGCGCGAGCAAGCAGGCGCACGCGCTCGACAATCTGACTCGCCGCTTGTGGATAAGACAACTAACTCGTTGTATCCGCAAGCAATTCAAAGCGTGAAACTCGCATTAAAAAACGTGAAACAAACACGCTCGCGTCACACGCGCGTCATTCGATCCGCTTCATTACACCCGCATATAAATTTTCCAGAAAAATGACGTCAACCGTCGTGCGAGCTCACGCGTTATTCGACGCAGATGCCGCCCGAAGCTATCCGGCATTCAGCCTTAAGGGCCTTTGCACAAGCCGCTCACGCGGTCGACGCGGGGAGTCTGAGCGCTAAACAGACGCGTCGAAAAATTTGTTCGATGCGCTGTCAACCGAAAGGTGGATGGCACGTTTACCGACATGACTCTTACATAACCGGGTCATTTGGTTAATTAACTAAAGCTGAGGATTCTCAAAATGAACAAACTGATCGCCGCTCTGGTCGCTGGTCTCTTCGCAACGGCAGCATTCGCACAAGCTTCGGCACCGGCAGCAGCTCCGGCAGCAGCAGCTTCGTCGGCAAAGAAGACCACGAAGAAGGCTCACAAGAAGTCGCACAAGAAGGCAGCAGCAGCAGCTGCAGCTTCGGGCGCTTCGGAGTAAGTTTGTTGTAAAAACGCAGTCAAGAACTAGCTTCATTGCCGTTCTTACGGCGTTGAAAGGCAGATCACCGCAAGGCGATCTGCCTTTTTGTTTTTGACCTGCTCGCGTAACATTCGCGGGTTAATTTCCAGCAAGGAGTCATGCCGTGCGATTTTCCATGCGCTCGTCGATTGCGCGTTTCGCTGTAGCCGTTGCATTGCCGCTCGCCGCGCTGTCGTTCGCCGCCAGCACCGCCCCTGCGCACGCGCAGGACATGCCGTCCGGCGCGAAGCAGCCCAGTGAATTTCCGCGCGTGAAGCTGACCGCCGGCATGTTCGTGATCGACGCCGCGGTCGCCGCGAACGACGCGGACCGCGAGCAAGGTTTGATGTATCGCACGACCCTCGCGCCGAACGAAGGCATGCTGTTCGTCTTCAACGAGCGCGCGGTGCATTGCTTCTGGATGAAGAACACGTTGATCCCGCTGTCGATCGCATTCATGCGCGCCGACGGCACGGTCACCGATATCGACGAGATGCAGGCCGAGACCACCGACAATCACTGCCCGAAGAACAACGGGGTGTACGCGCTGGAGATGAGCAAGGGCTGGTTCACGTCGAAGGGCATCAAGCCGGGAATGAAGATTCAGGGCCTGCCGGCCGCGCAGCAATAAGACGCTCCGATTCCGCGAAGCCGGTGCCTGCAAAACAGGCACCGGCTTTTTTTATGGGCGCGCGTCCCCATCTCGGAACGACGCGCGCCGACCCGGTCCGTGAGTTTCCTGCAAAAGCCGGGCCGACGCGCTATCCTAGTATTCTCAGCACCGCAACACCCAGGCTCCCCGGGCGGCATCAGCAAGCGGCCCGGCAGCGTTACAAGGCGCGCTATTCCAAGGAGGTTCACGTGCCCCGCAAGACTCCCATCGAGCGCTACCGGAACATCGGCATCAGCGCTCACATCGATGCCGGCAAAACCACCACCACTGAACGCATCCTGTTCTACACAGGCGTGACCCACAAGATCGGCGAGGTTCACGACGGTGCGGCGACGATGGACTGGATGGAACAGGAGCAGGAGCGCGGCATCACGATCACGTCGGCGGCCACCACCGCTTTCTGGAAAGGCATGGCCGGCAACTATCCGGAGCATCGGATCAACATCATCGACACGCCGGGACACGTCGACTTCACGATCGAAGTGGAGCGCTCCATGCGCGTGCTCGACGGCGCGTGCATGGTGTACGACTCGGTCGGCGGCGTGCAGCCGCAATCCGAAACCGTATGGCGTCAGGCGAACAAGTACAAGGTGCCGCGCATCGCGTTCGTCAACAAGATGGACCGCGTGGGCGCGGATTTCTTCCGCGTGCAGCGGCAGATCGGCGATCGTCTGAAGGGCGTCGCGGTGCCGATCCAGATTCCGATCGGCGCGGAAGAGCACTTCCAGGGCGTGGTCGATCTGGTCAAGATGAAGGCGATCTTCTGGGACGAAGAGAACCAGGGCATCAAGTTCGAATACCGTGATATTCCGGCGGAGCTCGCGGCAACGGCCAAGGAATGGCACGACAAGATGGTCGAGGCCGCGGCCGAGGCCAGCGAGGAACTGCTCGACAAATATCTGGGCGGCGAGACGCTGAGCGAAGAGGAAATCAAGCACGGCATCCGCACCCGCTGCATCGCCAACGAAATCGTGCCGATGCTGTGCGGCAGCGCGTTCAAGAACAAGGGCGTGCAGGCCATGCTCGACGCGGTGATCGACTATCTGCCCTCGCCGGTCGACGTGCCCGCCATTACCGGCCACGACGAACACGACAAGGAGATCGAGCGTCACCCGACCGACACCGATCCGTTCTCGGCGCTCGCCTTCAAGATCATGACCGACCCGTTCGTCGGCCAGTTGATCTTCTTCCGCGTGTATTCGGGCGTGGTGAATTCGGGCGACACGGTCTACAACGCGATCAAGGAAAAGAAGGAACGCCTTGGCCGGATCCTGCAGATGCATGCGAACGAGCGCAAGGAAATCAAGGAGGTCTACGCGGGCGACATCGCCGCGGCCGTCGGTCTGAAGGAAGCGACGACGGGCGACACGCTGTGCGATCCGAACCACGTGATCATCCTCGAAAAGATGATTTTCCCGGAGCCGGTGATTTCGCAGGCCGTCGAGCCGAAGACCAAGGTCGACCAGGAAAAGATGGGTATCGCGCTGAACCGTCTTGCCCAGGAAGATCCGTCGTTCCGTGTGCAGACCGATGAAGAATCCGGCCAGACGATCATCTCCGGGATGGGAGAGCTGCACCTGGAAATTCTGGTCGACCGGATGAAGCGCGAGTTCGGCGTGGAAGCCACCGTCGGCAAGCCGCAGGTCGCGTATCGCGAAACGGTGCGCAACAAGGTCGAAGACGTGGAAGGCAAGTTCGTCAAGCAGTCGGGCGGCCGCGGTCAGTACGGTCACGCGGTGGTGACGCTGGAGCCGGCGGAGCAAGGCAAGGGCTACGAATTCGTCGATGCGATCAAGGGCGGCGTGATTCCGCGCGAGTACATCCCGGCGGTCGACAAGGGCATTCAGGAAACGCTGAAGGCCGGCGTGCTGGCGGGGTATCCGGTGGTCGACGTGAAGGTCACGCTGACCTTCGGTTCGTACCACGACGTCGACTCGAACGAAAACGCCTTCCGCATGGCGGGGTCGATGGCGTTCAAGGAAGCGATGCGCAAGGCGAAGCCGGTGCTGCTCGAACCGATGATGGCCGTCGAGGTGGAAACGCCGGAAGACTTCATGGGCAACGTGATGGGCGATCTGTCGAGCCGCCGTGGTCTGGTGCAAGGCATGGAAGACATCGCGGGCGGCGGCGGCAAGCTGGTGCGCGCCGAAGTGCCGCTCGCGGAGATGTTCGGTTATTCCACGTCGTTGCGCTCGGCCACTCAGGGCCGCGCCACGTACACGATGGAGTTCAAGCACTACGCCGAAACGCCGAACAACGTCGCCGAGGCGGTGATCAACGCGAAGCAGAAGTAAGCGTTCGAGTTAGCTGCTGGCGTCGATAGACGTTGAAGAAGCCCGTCCCTCGTGGACGGGCTTCTTCGTTTACAGGCACCGTGACGGCGGCCTCCGCCTCCAGAACGCCAACGGTCACCATGGCGTGTCCGGCCTCCATTCCGGCACCCCACGCCTTTTCGAACGTGCAAGAATGCGGCAGGAACGACGCGCTGCCGATCGTCGTCACCGACGCCCACGAGGAGACACATCATGAGCCAGGATCACGAACATCCGCACTACAAGAACGAACATCCGGCCACGCCGATCGACTGGCGCGAGCACGGCGTGAAGGTCATCAAGGGCGATCAGCTCGACAGCAACACCGCGCAGACGCCGGGCATGAATCGCGCGGCCGCGATCAACGCAGCGCGGGTCGGCGCGCAGAAGATCTGGGCCGGCACGGTGACGATTCATCCGAACGCGAAGACCGGCGCGCATCATCATGGCGCGCTCGAAAGCGTGATCTACGTGGTGCGCGGCCAGGCACGCATGCGTTGGGGCGAACATCTCGAGTTCACCGCCGAAGCCGGCCCGGGCGACTTCATTTTCGTGCCGCCGTATGTTCCGCATCAGGAGATCAACGCGAGTACCGACGAGCCGCTCGAATGCGTGCTGGTGCGCAGCGACAACGAGGCCGTGGTGGTCAATCTGAACATCGACGCGGTCGAAGCGCCGGAAACCGTGTTCTGGGTCGATCCGATTCACAAGCATCCGCATGATCATTGAAGACCGTCGAGGTTCGTCGACCGTCGCCGATGCGGTAAATCCAACAGCGCTCGCGCCACGCAGTCGGTAAGAATGCAGCGTAAAAACAGCGGTTTTCCTGCGTTAGCGCCGCCTGGACGCAACACCTTCGCCATGCATGGAGGCATGCGCGCCAAGGCCAACGCACGGAACGTTGTGACGACGACACATCCCGGCCCTTTTATGCGCGAATCATCGCTCGCGGGTTGCCGCAAGGGCTCCGCATCGCGAGGCAATCGCTTACACTGAACCCGCTTTGCGCAGCCCGGCGAGCCCTTTCGCCGCCGCGCCTTTTCCGCCGCCGTAACGTCCGCCGCCGGCGCGCCTCGCGCCCGGCTCGTGCGAGACCCGTGCGGCCCTTCAGCAACCGGCAACAGAACGGACTGGACACTCCATCGATGAAGACTCCCGCGGACCGAACCACCGATCTCGATCTCAACCTCGACGCAGCCCGCCTGCGCGCGGACAACCTCGGCCACCACGCGCTCGACGAATTTGCCGCCGGCCGCATCACGCGCCGCGAACTGCTGCGCTACGCGAGCGTGATCGGTTTGTCGCTGGTGGGCGGCGGCGTGCTGAACGCGCCGCGTGCGCGGGCTCAGGGCAACGCGGCGGCGTCGAACCAGACGATTCGCGTCGCGCATCTGACGCCGGCCGGCGCGGTCGATCCGCTCACCGTCACGGACGCCGCGAGTCTCGCGCTGCTGAATCAGACCGGCGAATTCCTGATCGACGACGACGGCGAAAAACTCGTGCTGAAGCCGGCGCTCGCGCTGTCGTGGAAGCCGAACGACAAGGGCGACGTGTGGACCTTCAAGCTGCGCCCGAACGTCAAGTTCCACGACGGCCAGGTATTCGGCGCGAAGGACGTGGTCGCCACCTTCGACCGTCTCGCCGATCCGGCGAGCGGCTCGGCGGCGCTATCGGTGCTGAAGGGCGTGCTGTCGAAAGGCGGCGCGAAAGTCGTCGACGAACACACGGTGGCTTTCCACCTCGACGCACCGAACGGCAACTTCCCGTACTACGTTTCCTCGGACAATTACAACGCCGTGATCCTGCCCGCGAACTACGCGGGCGGCTATGAAAAGACCTTCATCGGCACGGGTCCGTTCAAGCTCGAAAAGTATCAACCGAAGGTCGGCGCATCGTTCGTGCGCAATCCCGACTACTGGGGCGACAAAGCGTTACCGCAACGGGTACAGTTTTCCTTCTACGCTGACGAACAGGCGCAATTGCTCGCGCTGCAGGGTCATCAGGCAGACGTGATGGGCACCTTCACCGTGCAGGGCGGCGCCAGCATCCTGAACAATCCGGACTACAAGGCGGTCGGCGTGAAGTCGAGCGCGCACCGGCAGATTCACATGCGCAACGACAGCCCGCTGTTCAAGGACAAGCGCGTGCGCCAGGCGCTCGCGTTGTCGCTCGATCGCGACGTGCTGGTGCGCGGACTCTTCAAGGGCCGCGCGCAACTCGGCAACGACAGTCCGTTCGCGCCGGTGTTTCCTTCGTCCGACGCCGGCGTCGCGCAACGCCGGATCGATGTCGCCAGGGCAAAACAACTGCTCGCGCAGGCCGGCGTGCCGAACGGTTTCGACGTCACGCTGACCACCGAAAAGTACATGGAGATCCCCGACCTCGCGGTCGTCGTGCAGAACGCGGCGAAGGCGATCGGCGTGCGCATCAATCTGAAGGTGGAGAGCCAGTCGCTGTACTACGGCGCCGGCACGCCGGGTAAATCGGACTGGCTCGACTCGCCGCTCGGCATCACCGACTACGGTCATCGCGGCGTGCCGAACGTGTTCCTGAATGCACCGCTCACCAGCAACGGCACATGGAACGCCGCGCACTTCAAGAACCCGCAATACGATCAACTGGTCGCGCAGTTCGTCGCCGCGGTCGATCTCGGCTCGCAGAAAAAAATCGCCGGGCAGATCCAGACGCTGCTGCTCGACGAAACGCCCGTCATCATTCCGTTCTTCTACGATCAGCTGATCGCGATGCGCAAGGGCGTGAACGGCGTGCGCTTCACCGCGCTCGCGCAACTCTATTTCGACCGTGCGGTGCTGAGCGCCTGAGCGCGGCGCGTTTGCGGCAGGAGCACACGATGTCGACCATGGCGCCCCCTTCCGTCCCGTCCGTCTCCAGCGGCAATGCCGCGCGCGTCGCGCGGTTTCTGGCGACGCGCGTAGGCCTCTCGCTGATCACGCTGTGGCTGTTGTCGGTGATCGTGTTCGCGGGTGGCCAGCTGTTGCCCGGCGACATCGGCCGCGCGGTGCTCGGGCCGCTCGCCGATGCGCGCGCGGTCGCCGCGCTCAATCATCAGCTCGGCGCGGACCGGCCGTTGATGACGCAATACGTCGAATGGATCGCGCATTTCGTGCGCGGCGACATGGGACTGTCGTATGCGTACCGCGAGCCGGTCGGACCGTTTATCGCCGACGCGCTCGCGCATTCGGCCAAACTCGGTCTGCTCGCGTTCATCGTGGTCGTGCCGCTCGGCATCGCGGGCGGCGTGTGGTCGGCCATGCATGCGGGGCGCTGGCTCGATCGCACGATCAGCATTGCCGGTTTGTCGGCCACCGTGGTGCCGGAGTTCGTATCGTCGATCGTGCTGATTCTGGTGTTCGGCGTGTGGCTGCGCTGGCTGCCGATCGAGGCCTCGTATCCGCCCGATGCGGGCCCGCTCGAACAGTTGCGCCATCTGATTCTGCCGGTGCTGCCGCTGGTGCTGGTGTTCTTCGGCTACATCGCACGGATGGCGCGGGCGGGCACCGTGGAAGCGCTCGATGCCGACTACACGCGCACCGCGATCCTCAAGGGGCTGCCGCGCCGCGTGGTGATCTGGCGGCACGTGCTGCGCAATGCGCTGCTGCCCACCATCACGGTGGCTGCGACGCAACTCGGCTACATGATCGGCGGTCTCGTGGTGGTCGAGACGCTGTTCCACTATCAGGGGATCGGTTCGTTGATCTACAACGCCGCGAAGGCCAAGGATTTCCCGATGCTCGAGGCCGGCGTGCTGACGATCGGCGTGGTGTACACGGTGGCGAATCTCGTCGCCGATGCGCTGCACGTGCTGCTCAATCCGCGTTTGCGGGTAAGGAGCGCCGAATGAGCGACGTCGTGCCGCCCAGCCCAGGCGCGCCGGCGCCCGCGCCTTCCGCGCCGCCGTCGCCGTCGCCCTCGCCACGTCCGAACGCCGAGCCGCGCTTCGATCAGTTGCGCGTGCTGCTGCGCTCGCCGACCTTCGTCGTCGGTGTCGCGATCGTCGCGTGGTGGATCGTCTGCGCGCTCGCCGGACAGTGGATCGTGCGCATCGATCCGTACGCGTCCGACCCGCTCAACTCGCTGATGCCGCCCGATAGCACGCACTGGTTCGGCACCGATCAGCTCGGCCGCGATGTGTTCTCGCGCGTGATCGTCGGCGCGCGCGACATTCTTACCATTGCGCCGCTCGCCACGCTACTCGGCACCGTGGCGGGTACGGCGCTGGGGCTGATCGTCGGTTACTTCGAAGGCTGGGTCGACAACGTGGTGGGCCGCGCGATCGACGCCGTGCTCGCGTTGCCGCTCGTGATCGTCGCATTGCTCGCGCTCGCCGCGGTCGGCGCATCGAACTTCACGGTGATCCTCGTGATCGGCATCACCTTCACGCCGATCACCGCGCGCACCGTGCGCGCCGCCGTGTTCGCCGAACGTCATCTCGACTACGTGGCCGCCGCGCAACTGCGCGGCGAACGCGCGCCGTACATCATGTTCGTGGAAATCCTGCCGAACGTGCTGCCGCCGATCATCGTCGAGGCGACCGTGCGGCTCGGCTACGCGATCTTCGCGGTGGCCACGCTGTCGTTTCTCGGCTTCGGCATTCAACCGCCGTCGGCTGACTGGGGGCTCGCGCTGTCCGAGTCGTACACGCTGATGGCGGGCGGCGCGTGGTGGACCGTGGTGTTCGCGGCGGGCGCGATCGCGTCGCTGGTGGTCGGCGTGAACCTGATCGCCGACAGCGTACAAGGCGTACTCGACCGATGAACGGACCGCCGCCTTCCTCATTCCCCGCCTTCGACGTGTCGAAGAGCGATCGCACCGACGCGTTGACCGTCGTCGGTCTCACGGTCACGTACCGGATGCGCGGGCGCGACCGCGAAGTGCTGCAGGACGTGTCGTTCCGCGTGCGGCGCGGCGAAGCGTATGGACTCGTCGGCGAATCGGGCTGCGGCAAGTCGACCGTCGCGATGGCCGCGCTGCGTTATCTGCCGCGTAACGGCAAGGTGAAGGCCGGCAAGATCGTCATCGCCGGCGAGGACGTGCAGAAGCTCGACGCCGATGCGCTGCGCAATCTGCGAGCCAATGCGATCTCGATGGTCTATCAGGACCCGGGGCGCGCGTTGAATCCGTCGCTGACGATCGCGCGTCAGGTCTCCGAAGCGTTCGAAGCCGCCGGCGCGACACGCGGCGAAGCGTTGCAACGCACGCGCGAGATGCTGCAACGCGTGCGCATCGCGGCGCCGGATCGCGTGATGGAGAGCTATCCGCACCAACTGTCGGGCGGGATGCAGCAGCGCGTGGTGATCGCGATGGCGCTGGCATCGAACCCCGCGCTGCTGATTCTCGACGAACCGACCACCGGGCTCGATGCGACCGTCGAAGCCGAAGTGCTCGATCTCGTCGCACAGTTGCGCGAGGAATTCGGCACCGCCGTGCTGTTCATCAGCCACAACCTCGCGGTGATCGGGCGGATGTGCGAGCGCGTCGGCGTGCTGTACGCGGGCAAGCTGGTCGAGGAAGGCGCGACCCAGGATGTGTTCTCGCGGCCGCGTCATCCGTACACCGTGGGGCTGCTGCGCTGTCTGCCGACCGAGGGGCGCAGCAAGGACAGCGAGCGGCTCGATACGATCGCCGGCAGTCTGCCGTTGCCGGGCTCGGTCACGCAGGGCTGCATCTACGCGGAACGTTGCCGTCTCGCCGACGATCGTTGCCGCCGCGAAGCGCCGCCGCCGTATCGGGTGAATGCGGCGCATGGCGATCAGATGTCGCGGTGTCATTATCACGAGCGGGCGCTGGAGTTGCCGCGCGTGGGGGCGGATGGGGCGGTGCTGGAGCGGTGGGAGGCGATGCGTGGTGCTGGTGCTGGTGCTGGTGCTGGTGCTGGTGCTGGTGCTGGTGCTGGTGCTGGTGCTGGTGCTGGTGCTGGTGCTGGTGCTGGTGCTGGTGCTGATAATGCTGAGGTTACCGGTGCCACTGCCAGCGCCGCAACTGGAACTCGTAGCGACAAGGACCGCCCACGCCCGCTCGTCCTTCGCGCCGCCAATCTCTCGAAGACTTTCCACGTAAGCGGCGCGCCGCTGCGCGCGGTCGACAACGTGTCGATCGATCTCGCGCGCGGCGAAACGCTCGGCCTCGTCGGCGAATCGGGCAGCGGCAAGACGACGCTCGCCAAGCTGATGCTCGGCCTGCTCACGCCCGATGCCGGCAGCGTGCTCGAACTCGACGGCGCACCACTCGCCGCGCGCGTCACGCGACGCAACGACGAGCAGGTGAAGTCGTTGCAGATCGTGTTCCAGAACCCGGACTCGGCGCTCAATCGCGCGCATTCGGTCAAGCGTTTGATCGGCCGCGCGCTGTCGCGGCTCACCGCGCTGCGCGGCCCCGCGATCGACGAACGCCTCGCCTCCCTCACCGCCGACGTGCGTCTTCCGGCCCGCTACCTCGGCTCGCGCACGCGGCAACTGTCCGGCGGACTCAAGCAGCGCGTGGCGATCGCTCGCGCGTTTGCCGGCGAACCGCGCGTGGTGGTGTGCGACGAGCCGACCTCCGCGCTCGACGTCTCCGTGCAGGCCGCGATTCTCAATCTGCTCGCCGACCTGCAACGCGAACGCGACGTGAGCTACGTTTTCATCTCGCACGATCTGCACGTGGTGCGTTATCTGTCGGATCGCATCGCGGTGTTGTACCTCGGACGATTACTGGAGATCGGGCCGGCCAGGGCGGTGTTCGACGGTCCGCACCATCCTTATACCGAGGCGCTGCTGTCGTCGGTGCCGACGCTCGATGCGCACGGCGAGGCCCTGGACGATGCCGATGCCGCAGGCGACGCACGCCCCCGTATCCGCATCCGCCTGTCTGGTGATCTGCCAAGCGCGGCCTCGCCGCCGTCCGGCTGCGTGTTTCATACGCGCTGCCCGCGCAAGCTCGGCGCGATCTGCGAGCAGCAGGAGCCGCCGTTCGCCGATGCCGATGCCGATGCCGATGCCGATGCCGATGCGAATGTGAATGGCGGCGGCGCCGCTTATCCGAACGCCCAGGCCAGCGACATCGGCGCCGCCGCGCATCGAATCCGCTGCCATATCCCCATCGACGAATTGCGCGCGCTGCAAACCGCCGCACGCGGCAAACCATCCTCCCCGCCTCCCGGCGACCGCTTGAACGACGCACCGGATAACGCCGAATAACGCCGAATCGCGCCAGACGCCGGATAAAACCCGGCACGACGACCGATACGGCGACATCGCCGCATCGGTCCAATCGACCCGATTCCCGCGTTTGCGGCCCGCGCGTTTCATCGCCGAAACGTTTTCCCCTGTTTTTTCGGCACCGGCATCGCACATGCCTGTTCGAGGCCCGTCGCCGCAAGGCTTTGCGGCCAGTGGCATGGATATCGCTAAATAGTGGCCAGACATCGCGGACGAACGGTTCGACGACGCGGCGGCCCGGCAAGAGCGACGCATCGGCGGAGCGTGGTCAGTCACGTCCATGCGCGATCGAATGCGATGCCGTGCGGTGGCGGGCGGCGCTCGTGGGACACGCGCATCGAGCGTCGACCGTGAGGGTCCGCGTAAGGAGCGCATAGCCGTGACGATGAGCGATCGACCAGACTCGGCAAAAGGACTCGGGGAACGGTGAGGTCCGCGGACGAACGGACCCGCCGCTGCGGAATCGGCATGAGAGATGACGGCAGCGAGGCGCCGGCGTTCCCTCGGGAGAGAGGCGATGAACACCAGAAGACTCAATCGATATTACTTCGGGGTACTGCGCAGTGCGGCGATCGTCGCGGGCGTCACCGCGTTGGCGACGCAACTCGCTTACCCGGCATCGACGGATGTGATCCCCAAGTGGATCGTGCTCGCCGATGCTCCGCTGGCCGCCAGCGGCACGCATGGCACGCACGACGACGCCGCGCTGGCGCAGGCGGACACCGCGACGGTCGGCGGCGCGACCGCGGGCGGCATGCAAACGGGCGGCGTGGCCGCGGGCGAATCGGCGATGGGCGCCGAGCCAGGCGCCCCGAGCGCCGCCGACGATGCCGCCGCGGTCTTCCAGCCCCGCGGCTGCGATGGCGCGACGCTGTTCGGCTGCGGCCATCATGGCGGCGGCAGCGGCAGCAACGGCGCGTCGAGCGCGGGCGGCTCGGGCAATAGTGGAGCGGGTGCCGGAGCCGGTGCAGGTGCGGGCGCCGGTGCGGCTGGCGGCGGCGCAGCGGGCTCGGGAAGCGGTAGCGGGAGTTCCGGCAGCGGTGGAAAGGGAAATAGCGGTGGAAGTAGCGGTGGTGGAAGTAGCGGTGGTGGAAGCAGCGGTGGTGGAAGCAGCGGTGGTGGAAGCAGCGGCGGCGGAAGCAGCGGCGGCGGAAGCAGCGGCGGCGGAAGCAGCGGCGGCGGAAGCAGCGGCGGCGGAAGCAGCGGCGGCGGAAGCAGCGGCGGCGGAAGCAGCGGCGGCGGAAGCAGCGGTGGCGGAAGCAGCGGCGGCGGCAGCAGTGGAGGCAGCAGCGGTGGCGGCAGCAGCGGCAGCAGCGGGAGCGGCGGCTGTGGTTGCGGCGGTTCCAGCGGCGGCCCAAGCGGTGGCAAAGGCGGTGGCTTTGGTGGTGGGTTTGGCGGTGGCTTCGGTGGCGGTTTCGGCGGAGGCTTTGGCGGAGGCTTCGGCGGCGGTCACGGAGGCAAGGGCGGCAGCGGTAACGGTGGTGGCAACGGCGGAGGAAGCGGGCACTAGCAAGCGCCCGTTTCACGGGTAGGGGGCCCCCGCGCCCTACCCGCCGTCGACGACACGGCCGGCTATCGCCTGCTGTCCGCTGGCATCGGCGGTGGCGTCTCGATCCCCCGGTCGAGCGTCACCGCACGAGGCCGGTTCCCTCCTTCCGTTCGGTCGATCCGCCACGCCGTCGAGCCAGCCATTCTTTCGACGCAACGTCGAACTCCCCGCTTCACGATCCCGACCGTCGATCCCGGCCGTCGCAAGGAACCCGGAACCAAACCGGAACACGCGCCTCATATCAATTCAACGTTCGATATGAGGGCACCACAATATGCAAGGAAACGTCCCGTCCTCCGCGGCACGCGTGGCTACCGGTCTGCTTGTCACCGCCGCGCTGGGTTTCGCCTCGCTCGCTCATGCGCAGACTCCCGCACCCACGCAGGCCGCCGCGCCGCTGTCGCCGACGCTCTCGCAGGCCGCCCCGCCGGTCGATCCCACCTTCTCCGCCTATTCGCTCGCCCAGACCTGCAGGCAGAAGAGCGACAACGTCGCGCAAGGACAATGCGTCGGCGCGATTCGCGGCATCATTCACGGCTATCAGTACGGCGTGCTGTTCCTGAGTCAACGCAGCGCGTTGCCGGCCAACGAAACGCAACGCGTGTCGCTGTGTTTGCGCAACACGCCGGTGTCGTCGATCGTCGACGAGTTCGTGACGGATGCTTCGCAAGTCAACGACGAGTCGCTCAAGCACACGCCAGCCGAAGTCGCCGTACTCGGCTCGGTGCACATGCATCACAACTGCGATTAAAAACGGCGGCGTAGATAGATAGCGGCGGCGAGCGCCAGGGCCCGCAGTCGCCGTCGCGCTCACAGCATCTCAAGCGGACGCTTGCTGCGCGGCGGTTTGAAATAAGCGTCGAGCGCCGCGAGTTCGCCGTCGTCGAGCCGCAATTGCGACGCGCGATGATTTTCCTTCACGCGCTCGACGCGCCCCGTCTTCGGAATCGCGAACACGCCCGGCTCGCGCAATACCCACGCGAGCGCCACCTGAAACACGGAAAGGCCGCGCGCCTGGGCGATCTCGTCGAGCGGCGAGTGCCTGGGCAGACGCGCATGATCGACGGGGCTGTACGCCATCGCCGGCAGCTTGCGCGCCGCGAGCCATGGCAGCAGATCGAATTCCGGTCCGCGGCGCGCCACGTTGTAGAGAATCTGATTGGTCGCGCAGGCATCGCCGCCCGGTACCGCGAAGAGTTCTTCCATGTCCTCGGTGTCGAAATTGCTGACGCCCCAGTGACGGATCTTGCCCGCGCGGCGCAACGCCTCGAAGCCCTCGACGGTTTCCTCGAGCGGCACCGAGCCGCGCCAGTGCAGCAGGTACAGATCGAGCCGATCGGTCTTCAGGCGCTTCAGGCTCTGCTCGCAGGCCGCGATCACCCCGCGCCGTCCCGCGTTGTGCGGATACACCTTGCTGACCAGAAACACCTGATCGCGCAAACCGGCGAGCGCTTCGCCGAGCAGTTGTTCGGTCGCGCCGTCGCCGTACATTTCCGCCGTATCGATCAGCGTCATGCCGAGTTCGATCCCGCAGCGCAGCGCGGCGATTTCGGCGGCGCGCCGCGCGGGCGCTTCGCCCATCTCCCACGTGCCCTGCCCCAGTTTCGGAATGCGTTCGCCGTCCGGCAGGCTCACGCTTGCGATGTCGCTCGTCATGCTGACTCCTCGAAATGGCTCGATGGTAAGTAAGGCGTCGGGATGCGCGCCCCGCAAAAAATCATAGGCCGAGTTTAGCGGCTGAGCGGGCATCCGACCGGCCACCTGGCAAAAGCCCGCTATAACGCCGCGCGCCGATGTCATAGAATTGCCGCTTGTCCTTCTTGCGTGAGCCTTATGACTTCTGCCTCGGAAGACCGCTGGCGCGACCTGCGTCCGGACCCGGAAAACGATACGCCGCTGTATCTGCAACTTGCCCGCAAGCTCGGCGCCGCGATTCACGAGAATCGCTGGAACGCGGGCGAGGCGTTGCCTTCCGAGCGCGTGTTGTCCGAGGCGCTCGGCGTATCGCGGATCACGTCGCGCAAGGCAATCGCGTTGCTGGTCGAGCAGGGGTTGATCCGGCGCACGCAAGGCGCGGGCAGCTTCATCACGCCGCGCTACGAAGACCCGCTGTCGCGTCTGTCGAGCTTCAGCGAAATGCTGCGGCGGCGCGGCTTCACGCCGAGTTCGAAGTGGCTGTCGCGCGATATCCTGCCGGCCAATCGCGATGAGGTGATCCAATTGGGGTTGTCGCCGGCGGCGGCGGTCACGCGTCTGCGGCGTCTACGGCTCGCCGACGGCATCGTGATGGCGGTCGAGAATTCCACCTTCCCCGCCGCGGTCATTCCCGATCCGCAGGCGATCGGCGATTCGCTGTACACGTACCTCGAACAGCGCGGCTTGACGATCGTGCGCGCGTTGCAGCATTTCCGCGCGGTAAACGCCAGCGATGAAATCGCGCAGCAGATGAGCATCGCACCGAACGACGCGCTGCTGTTGATCACCCGCGTGGGCTACACCGCCGATCAACGGGCGATCGAATTGACGGACACGTATTGCCGCAACGACTACTACGACTTCGTTGCGGAGTTGCGGAAGTAGACGGGCCCGGTGTCACGCCGCCGGTGGAACGACGGGAGACAGGAGACGGGCGGCGAACGCCGGACGTTCGAACCGTGAAGCGCGGGCCGGGCACCACGACGCACCACGTACCCGCGCCGCATACTCGCTCAGCGCATCACCACCACTCGGCCGCATGCGCGCCCAGCCTTGCCGGCGGCAACGCGTAAGACGCCGGCGTCCCATCCAGTTGCTCAGCGGGCAATACGCCTGACACCCGGCCGAAATCGGAATCCACGCTCGCGAGGCAATCCCGAACCTCGTCGAGCGTGACGTCGGGCGCTTGCCAGCCATCGGGAATCTGGCCGAGCGACTGCAACCATCGTCCGGTTTGCGCAAGCGACAGCCGCACATGCCAGCTGCCGCCTTCGGTCGCGCGGCGCGCCAGCGCGACCATCGCCCCGAACGCGGCGAGATAGCCGGTCGCGTGGTCCAGCGCCTGACACGGCAGATGCTTCGGCGCCTTCCATCCCGCCGCCTGCCGCTCGCTCCACGCGATGCCGCTCGCCGACTGCACCAGGCTGTCGAAGCCGCGCCGCTGCGCCCACGGCCCTTCATGTCCATACGCGGAAACGGATACGTACACAATGCCGGGACGCAGCCGCGCCAGTTCCTCGGGACCGAAGCCGCGCGCCGCCAGCGCACCGGGACGATAAGCCTGCAGGAACACGTCGGCATGCGCGGCAAGATCGCGCAACGTGGCGCGCCCCGCTTCGTCGCGCAGATCGACCAGCGCCGAGCGCTTGCCGCGGCCGTTGTCGATCACCAGCGGCGGGATGTTCGGCAGATGCGGACCGTTGATCATCAGCACGTCGGCGCCGTGGTGCGCGAGCGCGCGTCCGGCCACCGGTCCCGCGATGATGCGCGACAGGTCCAGCACCCGCACGCCGTCCAGCGCGCGCGGCGCGCCGTGTTCCGTCGCGTGCGACGGCCTGGGCGGTTCGGATGGCGCGTCGCCGATGCGCTCGATCTCGAACAGCGGCAAGCCCGCGATCGCCTTCGCCTGGTCGAGCGCGGCCCATTCGCCGGGCGTGCGAATCAGCGCCGCGCACAACCCGGCGTCGGCGAGCGTCTGATCGAGCGTCGCGCCGTCCCATCGACGGATCGCCGCGGCCACCGCCTCGGGACTGTTTTCACAATCCAGCACCGTCAGCACGCCTTGCAGATGATGCGGAAAATTCGTGTGCAACTGGATCCAGCCGCCGTCGCGCGTTTCGTAGAAGCCCATCACCGGATCGCGCAGCGCGGGCGGCGGACCGTCGTCGATCCGCAGATACCGCTCGCTGCGAAACGAGGCCAGCGCGCGCCGCATCTCGACCGTCACCTGCTGCCGATGACCGCCGCGCAGCCGGTGATATTCCGCCGCCGCGAGCCCGGTCGCCGCGATGGTCGCCGACGCCAGGCTGCCGACCCGGAACACGGACGGCAAACCGGGATCGTCGCCGCTGAGCGACACGTTGTGCAGTGCGGTCGGGTCGCAGCCCGCCAGGGTCCAGATATGTTTGAGCGCGAGTTCGGATGTCATGGCCGTGGTGATCGGAGCGAATAGAGGTTCATCGGGCTTATCGGGTTCTTCGAGTGAGCCGAGTCTAGAATTCCGCCGCTCGCCGATCAATCTTGATTATGATAATCAACATATATTGATTTCTTCGGTTCCGATCGCTTTCCATGCCTACATCGAATTCCCTGACCGCACGCGAAGCCGCCGCCGCGCTCGGCATCACCCTGCCGACGCTGTATGCGTACGTCAGCCGCGGCATGCTCCAGTCCACGCCGGACGCGCAAGGCAAGCACCGTCTCTACGATGCCGCCGAAGTGCGGCGCCTCGCCAAACGCAAGGAAGACGGCAAGCGCGCGGGCAAGGTCGCGCAGAAGGTGCTGGACTGGGGCGTGCCGGTGCTCGAATCGTCGATCACGCTGGTATCCGACGGCCGCCTGCTATATCGCGGACGCGATGCGATGGAGCTGGCGGCCGAGGCGTCGCTGGAAGACGTCGCGGCGTTGCTGTGGGAATGCAGCGCGCGGCGCATCGCCCAGGCGCCGGCCGTCCCGGTCGCCGCCGCGCAGTGGGGCGCGTGGCTCAAGCTCTGGGCCGACAGCACGCCGCTCGACCGTGCACTGGTGCTGCTGCCGGCCGCCGCCGCGCAGATGCCGCGCGTGTGGGCGCTCGGCCGTGACGCGCAACTCGATACCGCCTGCGCGGTGATGCGGCTGCTGGCCGCCGCGATGATGTCGGCGGCGCCGTCGAACGAACCGCTGCATCGGCAACTGGCGGCCGCGTGGCAGGTGCGCAACCGTCAGCAGGCGGGGTTATTGCGCGCGGCGCTGGTGGCGTGCGCGGACCACGAGTTGAATGCGTCGACCTTCACGGTGCGCTGCATCACGTCGACGGGCACGCATCTGTTCGGCGCGGTGGCGGGCGGACTGGCCGCGCTGGCCGGACCGCGTCATGGCGGCGAAACCGTGCGGATCGCGGCGCTGCTCGACGAGGCATCGCGCGCGCCCGACCTCGACCGTTATCTGGCGAATCGCTTCGCCCGCCTCGAGCACGGCGCGCACGGACCGATGCTGTCGGGCTTCGGTCATCCGCTGTATCCGGACGGCGATCCACGCGGACGCCTGTTGCTGTCGATGCTCGCCGACTGCGCGCCGGCCCGCTCGCCGCTCGGCGACGTGATGGCACTGGCGCGCACGGTGCGCGACACGACCGGCGCGGAACCGAATGTGGACTTTGGCTTGGTGGCGATCGAACGGGTGCTGGGCTTGCCGCCGGGATCGGCGTTCACGCTGTTCGCGGTGGGCCGGGTGGTCGGCTGGATCGCCCACGCGATGGAACAGACGCGCGACGGCCGGTTGATCCGGCCGCGCGCGCGGTATGTCGGGGACTATGAGGCGTAGCCGGGATAGGGATGAGGTGGCTAGCCCCGATCTCGCGGCAAAGGTGATGAGGAAACCGGGCCTGGCTCAGTGGCTCAGCCGCTAAGGCCCGCCCGCGGCGTCACACTTTTCGTCAAGCTACGCCCAGCCAGCGCGGCAGCCGGTTGAACAGCGACCAGCTTGCGATCGGCGTCATCGCCGTGCGTTCCGAACCGCTCGCCACCGCGAATCGCGCGCCGGCCTGCCCCGCGCTGATCCACGCGACCGCCCGCTTCGGCAGCTCGACCGACTCGCCGGTGGCGAGCCAATGGTCGGTGGCCTCGCCTTCGACGGTCAGCCAGATCTCGCCCGAGATCACCTTGAAGATCGACGGACGCGCGACACGCCAGGCCGCGACGGGTTCGCCCTGTTCCAATTCGAAAATCCGGACTTCACGCATCGCACTCTCCTTCGAAGCTTTTTCTGTTGTATCGATTATTGACGTGCGATCATCGGATACCCATGCACAGTTCCGAACACTTTCATCGGAACTGTTCAGTCGAAAAACCGGACAGTTGCCACAAGCGACTGTCACCTCGGCAAACGGCGAACGCGGCAAGCCGCTGCGCCGTGAGAGAAGCGGGAAAGGAGCCGCGATGAAACTCGAAATCCAGCTCGAACGGGACAGCGGTGTGCCGCTGACGGAACAGATCGTCACCGGCGTCACCACGTGGATCCGCACGCGCACCGCCCATCCCGGCGCGAAGCTACCGTCGATCCGCCAGTTCGCGGCCGATTACGGCGTGAGCCGCTTTCCGGTGATCGAAGCGTACGACCGCCTGGTATCGCTCGGTTACGTCGATTCGCGCCACGGCTCGGGCTTTTATGTGGCCGACCGGCAACCGGCCGGGACGGCTTGCCAGGGCTCGTCGGACCTGCGGCGCGCGGAAGAGGAAACCGACCATCTGCTGCAGCAGTTCAACCATCCCGGCGAAATGCTCAAGCTCGGCAGCGGCTTCATTCCGGAAGGCTGGCGCGATGTCGACGCGCTCGCGCAGGCGATCCGCCACGTATCGCGCACGGACCCCGCGAGCATGGTCGATTACACGACGCCGTTCGGCAATCTGACCTTGCGCGAGCATCTGCAGGCGCGCATCGGCCAGTTGGGGATTCAGGCCGAGCCGTCGCAGATTCTCATCACCAACGGCGCGAGCCAGGCGTTCGATCTGCTGATCCGCTACATGCTCAAGGCGGGCGACACGATCTTCGTCGAAGACCCCGGTTACTACAATCTGTACGGCCTGCTGAAGCTGCACGGCGCGAAACTGATCGGCATTCCGCGCACCCGCAACGGCCCGGATCTCGACGTCATGCAGGCGCAGTTGAAACTGCACCGGCCGAAGATGCTGTTCATCAACACCGTGTTCCACAATCCGACCGGCACCACGGTCGCGCCGCAGGTCGCGTTCCGGCTGCTGCAGATGGCGCGCGAACACAACTTCTCGATCGTCGAGGACGACATCTACGCGGATTTTCAGACCGACGTCACCGATCGGCTCGCCACGCTCGATCAACTCGAACATGTGATCTACGTGGGCGGATTGTCGAAGACGCTATCGTCGTCGCTGCGGATCGGCTACGTGGTTGCGAGCCCGGCCATCATCAAGGATCTGGTCGACATCAAGATGCTGACGAGTATCGGCGGCTCGCGTTTTGCGGAGGCGGTCGCCGTGTCGCTGCTGGAGCGCGGCGCGTATCGCAAGTACCTGGAACGCCTGCGCCGCCGTATGCGCGACGCGCTCGGCTCGACCATCCAGACGCTCGAGGATGCCGGGTGGGAGTTGTTCGATAAACCCGTCGGCGGCAAATTCCTGTGGGCGCGCGTGCCGCATGTCGGTGATGCGCAACGGCTCGTCGAGTGCGGGGCGCCGCTGGGCGTGACGGTCGCGCCGGGGCACTATTTCCGGCCAGGCATGGAGGTGAGTCCGTGGACTCGCATTCATATCGCGTTTGGAAACGCCCCGCGCGCGCAGGCGTTTTTTCATGCGGCGGCGAAGTTGCCGGAGTCGGCGTGATGTGGGCAAGGCGTGAGCGGGGCGTGGGAGCGGACGGTGGCCGATGCGTCCTTTGCCTTCCACGCTGCGACCGGCGGCGCTTTTCCCTAGAATAACGAGTCCCAGTCCGTCCAAAGTGCGCTAGCCGCTGCCCATGTCCACGCCGCCGACTCCGCCCGCTTCCCGCACCACGTCCTCCACTGACGGCACTGCTGCGACCACGGCTGCGGCTACGGCCACTGCGGCTCCTGCCGCGGCGGCCTCCAATGCGGCGGCCTCCAATGCGGCGGCGACGCCGTCGGCCCGCTCGCTGACCGTGATGCTGTGGCTCGTCGCCACCGGCTTCTTCATGCAGACGCTGGACTCGACGATCGTCAACACCGCCCTGCCCGCGATGGCGACGAGCCTCGGCGAATTGCCGCTACGCATGCAATCGGTGGTGATCGCCTACTCGCTGACGATGGCGGTCATGATCCCCGTGTCCGGCTGGCTCGCCGACAAGTTCGGCACGCGGCGCGTGTTCTTCAGCGCGATCCTCGTGTTCGCGATCGGCTCGCTGCTGTGCGCGAACGCCCACACGCTGAATCAACTGGTGATCTTCCGTATCGTGCAGGGCGTGGGCGGCGCGATGCTGCTGCCGGTCGGACGGCTTGCCGTGCTGCGCACGTTTCCGGCGGAGCGCTATCTGCCGGCGCTGTCGTTCGTGGCGATTCCGGGCTTGATCGGACCGCTGATCGGCCCGACGCTCGGCGGCTGGCTCGTGAAAATCGCGTCGTGGCACTGGATCTTTCTGATCAACGTGCCGGTGGGCGTGGCCGGCTGCATCGCGACGTTCATCTTCATGCCGGACAGCCGCAACGAACACGTCGGCCGGTTCGACTTCAAGGGCTATCTGCTGCTCGTGCTTGGCATGGTGGCCATTTCGTTTGCCCTCGACGGCCGCACCGAGTTCGGCATTCAACATGCGACGGTGCTGGTGCTGCTGATCCTGAGCCTCGCCTGTTTCGTCGCCTACGGTCTGCACGCGGTGCGTGAGCCCGCGCCGATCTTTTCGCTCGATCTCTTCAAGATCCACACCTTCAGCGTCGGTCTGCTCGGCAACCTGTTCGCGCGGATCGGCAGCGGCGCGATGCCCTATCTGATTCCGCTGCTATTGCAGGTGAGTCTCGGCTATAGCGCGTTCGAGGCCGGCATGATGATGCTGCCGGTCGCGGCCGCCGGCATGGCGTCCAAGCGGCTCGTGACGAAATTGATCGTCCGGTACAGCTATCGCAGCGTGTTGATGATCAACACGGTGCTGGTCGGCCTCGCGATGGCGAGCTTCGCGTTGACCAGCGCGAACCAGCCGCTGTGGCTGCGGCTCGTACAGCTAGCGTTCTTCGGCGGCGTCAACTCGATGCAGTTCACCGCGATGAACACGCTGACGCTGAAGGACCTCGGTACCGGCGGCGCCAGCAGCGGCAACAGTCTGTTCTCGCTGGTGCAGATGCTGTCGATGAGCCTTGGCGTGACCGTCGCCGGCGCGCTGCTTGCAACCTTCACGGGCTTGCTGCCGCGTGTGACGGCCGCTAATTCGCTGCCGGCGTTTCACGCGACGTTCCTGTGCGTGGGGATCATCACGGCGGGCTCGGCATGGATCTTCGCTCAGCTTGCGCCGGATATCCGCACGCTGGCGAAGAAGACGGACCCTTCGGAGAGGACTTGAGTGGTGCGGCGGCGGTTGTTCGATCGGAGCGGTGCTGCGAGGCGGTTGTCGGTCGGCCGGAATGGCGCTGCGCTGCGCGGCGCTAAATTTGCAGGACGGCGGGCTTTGGTTCTGCATCGACTCGCTGCGGCGCGCGACGGACCGCAACGACCTCCGTCGATTTTCATCGACCCGCAACGGGGCGCACGTCGCACCAGCAAAGTGCGAAGCGTGGCCATCCCGCCCGCACTGGCGCACAATCATCGCTTGAGCCGGCGATAGGCAGAGCCACGGCAGGGGCTAGCACAGCGATGTGGCAGCGCCAAGGCAGCGATCGGACAGCCTGCGTACCGTGTTTCCGCGGTGTTTCCGCGGTGTTCCCGTGGCGCTCGCGCAGTGTTTCCGCGCGCGCATAGTTCTTGCTCGCCTATCCTGTAAACTCACTGCTTGCGCATGCGGACTCGTGTCGAGCATGCAGGCGCGCCGCCACTTCCACACGACTGACATGATGAGCATGATCGAACTCGATCCTCCCGGCTTCCAGCCCCCCCGCCCGATGGCCGGCGACGAAGGCTCGCGGCGCACCGTCCTGTACGGCGGGTACACCGTCTTCAGCGTGTTCCAACCGGTTTTCTCGGTCTCGCACCGGCGCGCGATCGGTTACCACGCCTCGCTGCGCGCTCACGACGAGCACGCGCGGCAAGTCCCCTCGCACGAGGTATTCACGCAAGCCGCCCGGCGCGGCGACCTGCTGGAACTCGGGCGGCTCGCCGAATCGCTGCATCTCGGCAACTTCAACGCGTTCGACAGCCACGACGAATGGCTCTTTCTCAGCCTGCACCCGGCCGCGTTGATGGACACCAGCTACGGCGATGCACTGCTCGCCGGCCTCAAGGCGCTCGGACTGCCGCCGCAACGCGTCGTGCTGGAAGTGTCCGAACAGGCTGGCGGCGAGACCACACGCTTTGCCGAAATCATCGACGCATTGCGCAAGTCCGGCTTCCTGATCGCGCTCGACGGTTTCGGCGCGAAGCATTCGAACATCGACCGCGTATGGAACCTGCGGCCGGACATCGTCACGCTGGACCGCTGCATTCTCGCGCAGGCCAGCGAACACTCGCACATCGAACGCGTGCTGCCGGGGCTCGTCTCCTTGCTGCACGAATCCGGGCAACTGGTGCTGATGGGCGGACTCAGCACCGAGCGCGACGCGCTGATCGCGCTCGAATGCAACGTGGACTTCGTGCAAGGCGCGTTCTTCGCGGGACCGAGCGTCGAAGCGGTCAAGCCACAAGCCGCCGCCGGCTTGATGGACTCGCTCTCGGCCGCGCTGCGCGAACGGGTTGCGGCGCGCGATCGTGCGCAGTCGGCGCGTCTCGCCCCCTATGTCACCGCGCTGGAAACGGCCGCGACGCATCTGGTTGCCGGCGAGTCGGTCGCTGAAGCGACCGCGCCACTGCTCACGCTTGGCGAGACCGCGCGCTGTTTCGTGCTCGACGGCTCAGGCCGGCAGATCGGCGATAACGTCTTGCCGCCGGGACGCGCATCGCAACGCGCCAAACGATTCCGGCCGCTGCTGCATTCGGAGGGCGCGAGCTGGGAGCGCCGGCCTTACTTCATCCAGGCGATGCGCGTGCCTGGTCAGGTGCACCTCACGCCACCCTACCTGTCGATCAACGAAGCGCACCTGTGCGTGACCGCCTCGATCGCCGCGCATACGCCGAACGGCACGCAGGTGCTATGCGTGGACATCAACTGGGAAGTCGCGGCGCACCGAGGCTAACAGCGCCGATTCCCGCTGGATTCGCGAGAGCAGGTTGATCACGCCTGCTTTACCCAGCACGAGGTTGGCCGACCGCAAGCGCGCGACGTTCGTGATGACGCGCAACGCGACGATCTTCGGCGCATTGCCCGCCAATCCTTGCGCGGACACGTCGATGACGCCGACGACCTCGCCCTCGCACAGCAGCGCGATGCACGCGACCCCGCCCACGGATACTGCTTCGACGTGGTGCGCGCGTTGCGCGAGCGAGGTGATCCCGTCCATCCATCCCGTTTCCGCCAGTTCATACCGCGATGTGCTCGCAAAGCCCAGTGCAGGCGCTAGCGTGGACTTCGTCGCGGCGGACGCTTGCGCCGGCGACGACAACGACGCAGCCACGGACGCGCGCGCTGCACCCGGCAGTTCCGCCATTGCGCTGACAGGTTGCGGTGCAAGGGTCGGCGCAACCACGGATGCGGTGACGGGCGCGCACGATTGCGCGTCGCTCACCACTTCCGGCGCATCGCTAAATAGCCGTAGCAACCCGGCACGATCCTGCTCCTCCAGGGCCGCGCGCAAACGCTCGACGATGCGCGCGTGGGCCGCCGGGTCGGGCCGCTCGACGGGCGCACCCGCGCGCCGCAAACGTCCCTTGGCCCGATGCACGATCTGCCGGCATGCGGCCGGCGTGCGCTCGAGAATGCTGGCGATTTCCGCGTAATCGCAATCGAAGGCCTCGTGCAACACAAAGGCGGCGCGCTCATCGGGTTTCAGGCGTTCGAGCAGCAACATCACGCCATACGACATTTCCGCGGCTCGTAACGCCAGTTCCTCCGCCGACGGCGCCACCTCGTCGAGCCAGGGCTCCGGCAACCAGCCATTCGCTTGCGATGTGCGTTCGCGCTGCAGGTGCCGCAACCGGTCGATCGCCGTGCGGGTGGTCAGCGTGGTGAGCCATGCCGCAGGCGTTTGCACGTCTTGGGTCTCCGATGTGTGCCACTTGAGCCAGACGTCCTGCACGACGTCTTCCGCCTCCGCCCGGCTGCCGAGCATTCGGTACGCGAGCGCGAATAGCCGGGCACGGGCAGCCTGGAAGCTCGATGCCTTGTCGATTACCTCTTCCGTCATGCGTGAACCTCCAGATCTTGCGTGGCGGCGAGCACGCGGCGCCCGCCCTTTTGCCGTTAACCGGTGCCGCTCCCCTGCCCGCCGCCAGTCATTCACTCTCTCGCGTTGACCACCCGAACGGCATGGTCCTCCCGAAACCGGAGAAGCGTTCAGAGAAACGTCTCGATCGACGTCCTTAGCTGCTTGACGCCCGGGCTGTCGCCGATGTGACAGCGAAACGCAAAAATATTTCTGTCACGTCGCCATCCGCCCGCTCGTCATATGGACAGAAACCGGCGCATCGGGCGCGCGGTTCCGCGAACAGCCGCGCTATCCCGCAACGGTAGCGCCGCCTATGACGAGGCACCTATGCAATTCAGCTCATCTCAAGTGACCGGTCTCGGCCTCGTGCCAACCGTCATCGAACAGTCCGGCCGCGGCGAACGGGCTTACGACATTTACTCCCGTCTGCTGCGCGAGCGCATCATCTTCCTGGTCGGGCCGGTCAACGAGCAGTCGGCCAGTGTGATCGTCGCGCAACTGCTGTTCCTCGAAGCCGAGAATCCCGACAAGGACATTTACTTTTACATCAATTCGCCTGGCGGCTCGGTGTACGACGGCATGGCGATTTACGACACCATGCAGTTCGTCAAACCCGAGGTTTCCACATTGTGCACGGGGTTCGCGGCGAGCATGGGTACTTTCCTGCTCACCGCCGGCCAGCCCGGTAAACGCTACGCGCTGCCCAACGCTCGCATCATGATTCATCAGCCGTCCGGAGGCGGCCAAGGCACGGCGTCGGACATCGAGATTCAGGCGAAGGAGGTGCTCTATCAGCGCGGGCGGCTGAACGCCCTGATGGCCGAGCGTACTGGCCGCACCGTGGAGGAAATCGAACGCGATACCGACCGCGATAATTTCATGTCCGCGCAAGCCGCCCGGGAATATGGGCTGGTCGACGCGGTGCTGGAAACTCGCGCGGCGCTCGATGCACCATCGCGTCATCTGGACATGTAGCGTTGCCCGAGCGCGCGGCTTCAGGTTCGCGTGCGGCGAAAGACTCATGTCGCACGGGGCGTCGCGCGAAGTCGGAGACGTATCGCGTGGCCCGTCTCGAACCGCCGCTTCGGTGCGCCGCGCACACAAAAGCTGATCACCTTCGCTGGAATCGCTATCATGGTCGCGATTCGTCGAGTTCGACGATTCGCTTCAATGGAGAGATACATGGCGTCATCCAACGAAACCGTCAGCATGGCGCTATTCTGCGACTTCGAAAACGTCGCGCTCGGCGTGCGCGACGCGAAGTACGACAAGTTCGACATCAAGCTCGTGCTCGAACGTCTGCTGCTCAAGGGCAGCATCGTCGTGAAGAAGGCGTATTGCGACTGGGATCGCTACAAGAGTTTCAAGGGCGCGATGCACGAGGCCAATTTCGAACTGATCGAAATTCCGCACGTGCGCCAATCGGGCAAGAATTCGGCCGACATCCGGCTGGTGGTCGATGCACTCGATCTTTGCTACACCAAATCGCACGTGAATACGTTCGTGATCATCAGCGGCGACTCGGATTTTTCGCCCCTGGTGTCGAAGCTGCGCGAAAACGCGAAGCAGGTGATCGGCGTCGGCGTACAGCAGTCCACGTCCGATCTGCTGATCGCCAACTGCGACGAGTTCTTCTTCTATGACGACCTCGTGCGCGAAAGTCAGCGCGCAGTCGCCAAACGCGAATCGTCGCGCCCGCAACAATCCGCGCAGCCAGCGGCAAAGCGTGCGCCTGAAGAGGAGAAGACCCGGCACAAGGAAGACCTCGAAAAACGTCGTACGAAGGCCGTCGAAATTGCCGTGCAAACATTCGATGCGCTCGCGTCCGAGCGAGGCGACAGCGGCAAGATCTGGGCATCGGTGCTGAAGAACGCGATCAAGCGCCGCAAACCGGATTTCAACGAAACCTATTACGGGTTTCGCGCGTTCGGCAATCTGCTGGAAGAAGCCCACGCGCGCGGCTTGCTCGAATTCGGCCGCGACGAAAAATCCGGTGCGTATGTGTATCGCAGCGCGGCTGCCAATGCCGGTGGCGACAACGCATCGGAGTCGGGCGATATGCTTGAGCCCGCGGAGCAGACTTACGAGACGCAAGTTGCCGAGATCGCTTCGGACACGCCAATCGCGAAGCGCGAGCCGAATGGAAGACACGAGTCCGGCGCGAAACACGAATCGGGCGGCAAACACGAGGCAGGTGGAAAACAGGATCCGCGTCGTAGAGGTCGCGGCAATCGCAAGACGGGCCGGGGCCAGCAGGAACACGGTCACGAAGAGCGCGCCAGCGTCGAGTCCGTCGTCGGTGAACATGCACAAGCGCGCGCGAACGACACGGTTCGAAACGCATCGTTAGCAGGCGGAACGAGCGGGGAGCATGAGACGTTCGAGCCTGACTTCGCAGACCAGCCGTCGACTGCTCGCGTCAAACCGGACACCGTCGAGTACGCGACAGATGCTTTCGTCGAAAGCGGGAAGACGACAACGGCGGCGACAACGGCGGCGACAACGTCAGACGAACCGGCGGAGCAAGTAAAGGCGCGCACGGCACGCAAGCCGGCCGCGAAAAAAACGAAGAAACCGAAGAAGAGCGCGCCACGAACGCTTGACGACGTACCTGAAATCGCAGCGCCTGCCGAAGCAGCGGGAGCAGTCGAGGCAACGGTAGCATCGGCAACGCCGACCGACGTTCAGAGGGAAGTCACGTCTATATCGGAGGAACAAGCCGAAGCACGGGCCGAACCACGCGCGGCAAAACCGCCCGCGAAACGCGCCCCACGCAAGACTGCCACACGCAGCCGTCGTCCGCGCAAAACGGCAACGAGCGACGCCGAATAAGCATACCGGCGCGAGTAATGCGCACAAGCCGTACAACGGCCGTGCGCATTACTCGCAACGCCACGCTCGAGTTCGCCATCCGTCCGAGCCAAGCCGCCGAGGGCCGCTTATCACGGGCACCCACCATGGCCGCCCCGGATCGCTTCGTCCGACCATCCGTTTGAATCTCAACCCGCCTTGAACACGGAAATTCTGACAGCCCATCGCCAGCCGATGAACTGCGCAACGACCATCAGTCTCCGCTGACCATCCATCCCACCACAGTCGGCCACCACCGATGGTCCCCGCATACCGCCACTGACCATCCGCCTCCGTCAGCCGACGCTAAGCATCCACCACCCCTACCCATCGCACGCCACCGACCTCCCATCCACCACCATCGCCACCACTACCCACCCAGCAACCCAAACACCGCCACCCCATTCGTCGCTCCCACATACACTTTCCCGCGCGCGATCATCGGCGTGATGAACTTGTTGCCCGCACCCCACTGATCGCGCGTCCCCGCCTGATTGCTGTTGTACAACTCGTTGGCCAGATTCCCCGCGTTGTACGCATGCAAGGCACCGACCGTCCCATTCTCGGCGGCCCACACAATCCCATTGCTCGTCCCATTCGCCGACACGGCCGGTGTCGCGCCTGGATAGGCGAACGTGATCGCGCTCTTCGAAGCCGCCGTCGTCGCCAGATAGGCGCCCGTCACCGGCAGCGCCTTCAGACTGTCGTTCCATCCGCCGTAGTAAACGACGCCGTTGTAATACGCCGGCGATCCCCAGATCCCGCCCGCCAGCGTGCCGACCAGCTCCTGCCAGATGTTGTTGGCCGTCGGACTGAACCGCCCCATCGAGTCGCGATCGAGCACGTAGATGTTGTTGTCCTTGCCCGCCGTCACCGCGAGATGCTTGACGACGCCCGTCGGGGTCGTCTGGTCGGGCAGCAGCATGATGCCGCCGGAGCCGTAGTCGTTGTCGGCGGCGGCCTCGGCGACCACGTTGTCCATCGCGAAGTAATCGGTGATCTGCAGCGTGCCCAGCGTCATCTTGATCGCCGAGTCGCCGTAGTCGCCGTCGACCGGAAAGCCCTGCGCATTCAGCGTCGTCCCGAACGTGCCGTTGGCGCCCACCGCGTAAAGCGAAGTCCCGTCCGACGACATCCCCGAGCCGGCCATCCAGAACGAACCCTGGCTGCCGTTCGGCGTCGTGTCGAGCGCGGTGGTCTGCTGCAGCGTGTCCGCGTTGTACGCCATGATCCAGCCGGTGTACGCGCCCGACATGCAGTGCGAAGTCCAGCCCATGTAGATGTTGCCGCCGACCAACGTGATCGCCGCGCGCTCCGTGTACATCGATGCGCTGAACGTGATCACGCCGTTCACGCTGCCGGCGCCATTGCCCGGATAGCTCGCGGCGATTTCGGTCGGGCCGCTGAACAGCTCGGCGCCGGTCGCGAGGTCGATCGCATGCAGACGATGATGGTAGTTGCCGCTGCCGTCCTTAGTCATGGCCACCGCATACAGCACGCCGTTCGGGCCGCGGTTGCGGTCGATCACCGGCGTCGACGTGATGCCGATCTCCGGTGTGAAATCCTGACAACTGAAGTTGTCGCTGGAAGTTTCGCCGCTGGGCGCAAGCGATATGTGCCACAGCAACGCGAAGGTATTCGCGTCGTACGCGTACAGGCTGTCGTGTTCGCTGGCGACGTAGACCACGTCGTGCGTCGCGCCGCCTATCGACAGACTCGTGACGAACAGCGGCTGCGCGTCCACCTTGCCGTCGGCGGCGAGAAACGCCACCTTGCCGAAGCTCGTCGAATTGACGTTGGCGGGCGTCAGCGTGGTTTCGGCAAGCATCTGGCCGGTGCGTGCAAGATCGTTGTGATGCATCAGCACATCAGTGGCAAAGGAGATTGTCGTCGAGGTGCTGCCCGTGCCCGTCGACCCGCTGCCGGTGCCCGTGCTACCCGAACCAGAGCCCGAACCGGTCCCGCCCGTCGTCCCGCTGCCGCTTCCGCTTGCCGAACCGGAGGCGACCGACGGCGAGCCACCCGAGCCGCCGCCGCAGGACACGAAGCATCCGGCGACGCAGGCCACCGCGAGCCATGCGCGTAAGCGCGACCATCCATCTGAATTCAGGGTGCCGGTTTGCAGTCGCCGCATATTCGCCTCGTTCGCGCGAAATCCGGCGCGCTTCGCCCATTGCGTGACGAAGCCGACAACTTGAAACCGGCCGGAAAGGAATGGCGGTGCCGATCAGGCCAAACCGTTCACGCGATTGCACTACTGCACGATCGCACACACGGCGGCTGCGGCACCTCCTTTCAACCGTAGGCGTTCCGTCGACGGGTTTACCGCCATCGTTTCGCGCCTATCCGCCAGAAACGGCGGCAACCCACGAGCAATAAACTCGCCCGCACTGTATGGCGCGGTGCGCAATACAGTGCGAATCGGTAGTACAAGGCCGCACGACAACTCGGTAGTACGGCCAACTAATACGTCAACCTGGACGTCAGCCTAGTAATACGGATACGGCGCATACATCACCGGTGGCGGCGGCGCATAGTAGCGCGGCGGCGGTGCGTAGTAGTAAGGCTGCGGCTGCACGACCACCGGCTGATACGCAGGTTGCGGCTGCGAGATGGTATTGCCCTTGGAGGTCATGCACTGCGCGTAGGCCGCGTCGTAACGCGCCTGCAAGCCCGCGGCGGAATACTGTGCGCCATTCGCGCCGTTCGCGCCGCCGATCAGCAAGCCGCTGCCCGCGCCGATAGCCGCGCCCGCGCCGGCGTTACCCGCCGCCGCACCGATCAGCGCGCCGACCGCCGCGCCGCCCAGCGTGCCGAGCGCCGCACTGTTCACGCTATTCGTCGTGGCCGCCTGCGACGCCGTGCCATTGGGATCGGTCGACCGGTTCGCATAATCGCGGCATTGGTAGTCGTCCTGCTGGAACTGGCCGAGCGGTTCGCCGCTGCGCGGCATCGCGACCACGCTCGGGCCGCTCGGCGGCATCACCGCGCAACCGCCGAGCGCGAGCGCAACGACAGCGGCCGGTATCGCGATGCCAATCGATTTAGTACGGGAGTTCATCTTGGTGCGCTTCAAGGACTGGTGGAAATCAAACGTTAGGCCAATCGTCTGAAGCCTTGGTTACGGGATAGTTACAGATCGTTTTTTCGCTTACATCCTCGAAGGCTCGGCGGAGGGTTCGCGCGGACCGAGAATCGCTCCGATACCGCGAGCGGGCAACGCGATCCGGCGCGGTAAAACGATGACATATCGGGTAACGCTTGTAAGCGCCGCCGCAATCTGAGTTCATCTTGCGCGCCCTACACTGCCCTGCAGCCAAAACGCAGCGACGCCGGCCCGGCGCGACTCAACTCTTCCGACCCATCAGTCAAGGATTCACGATGAAGCGGCTTGCCCTCGCCCTCGGCATCACCGGCGCAGCCTGCGCCCCGCCTGCCTTTGCGCAGTCGAATCCCGCACTGCAGAACTCGGTGTTCGCGCAACCGGCAACCACCACGACTTACCCCAGCGCCGCCATCGCGCAGAATTTCCAGTACATCAATCATCCGCCGCCGCCCGCGCCGGCCAGCGCGGTGAAGCCGGGCGGCGCGAGCCGCGGCGGGCATCATCGCCGGCAAACATCGACGGATGCGGATGCGGGCGGCAGCACGGCCACGCAGTGACACCCGCTCAAGCGCCGCGCGAGGCGCGCGCAACAAGCGTCCAGGAAGCGTCCAGATACGTCCTCACACAGCGCCAGCACCACACCGCGCAGTTACGAACTGTGACAAAGCTTGCACTTCGAAGCGATCCGGCAAGGGTTGAACGACGCCCGATCTGACGATTGTTGCGAACCCGTTACGCGGTAACCGGCGGAAAAATGAGCCGTAACCCGTCACCGGGAAAGTCACCTGACATCGCCGGCCACTGGTCGACGGCAAATGCCCGCGCGTCAGTACGAGCGGTTGATGCCGGCGCCCGGCACCGGACGCGGTTCGCCACCGGAATCGGCGACTGCGCTGCCGGTTGTATCAACGCTTGCATTGCCGCACGCATCATCGCCACCCGCCCGCTCGCGCTGCGTGCGCGCGAGACGGCGCGACTGTTCGCACCAGTCCTGCCACACCTTGCGATACACCGCTTCGACATGCGTGGCGAAGCGCGCACCGTCCATCAATGGCGAAGCGGCCAGACGCGCGCGCAAGCCGGCGCGAATGCCAGCAAGCCGCGGCAGATCACGCGCCAGCTTCACGGCAATGTCGACGAACTGCGCGTCGCTCTCGCCGACCAGTTCCCCCAAGCCCAGGTTAACCGACTGACTCAAGCCCGCGCGCCCCACCGCCGTATCGCCGGTTCGCGTGACGACCGGCACGCCCATCCAGTACGAGTCGAGACTGGTGGTGTGGCCGTTGTACGGAAAGGTGTCGAGACCGACATCGATCTGATGATACGTGCGCAGATACTCCGCTCGCGGCCGGAACGCCGCAAAGTCGATCCGCTCGGCGGCAATATCCTGACGGCCAAGACGTTCGATCAGATTCGCGCGCGCCGCGCCCTCGGGCGCCATCAGCAGCAGACGTGAATCGGCGATATCGCGCATCACGCTGCCCCACATCGCGAAGGTCGCGTCGCTCAGCTTGCACGGATTGTTCAGGCATCCAAAGGTCATGTGGCCGTTCGCGAGCGCAGGCAACGCGTTGACTTCCGGCGTATGGGTCAACGGGTCGTAACACCAGAAGGAATCGGGCAGACGGATCGAGCGTTCGCTGTACATCGTGTCGGCGCCGGCGGGATCGAGCCACGGATCGGTCAAGCGGTAGTCGATCGCGCCGATGCCGGTCGTCCCCGGATACGCGAGCCAGGCAATCTGAACCGGCGCGGGCTTGCGCGCGAACAGCAGCGGCCGGCCGTCGGCCATGTGCATGGTCAGGTCGATCAGAATGTCGATACGGTCGTCACGGATCATTCGCGCGAGTTGATCGTCGTCGAGTGTGCGCACGTCGCGCCAGACATCGGCATGGCTCGCCACGCGTTGCGTCAGCTCATCCGGTCGCGCGACGCTCGCGTAGCAGAAGATCTCGAAGCGCGCGTGATCGTGATGCGACAGCAGCGGCAACGTGAACAACGTCTGGCAGTGATCGCGGAAATCCGGCGACACGTAGCCGATACGCAGGCGCCGCTCCGTCGACGGATCGTTCGCATGCGGCGGATAGTTGCCGCGAAACGGCGCTTCGTGACGCGCGGACCAGCGGCGGCATTCGTGCAGCAGCGGCTGCGCGTGCTCCGCCTGAAACGTCAGCGCGTAGGCGAGATTGCTATGCGCGACCACGTTGCACGGATCGCACGTCAGCGCGCGCCGGTAGCAGTCGATGCCGTCCGCGAGACGCCCCTGATCTTTCAGCACGTTGCCGAGGTTGTTATGCGTGACCGAATGATGCGGCTCGACGGCGAGCGCTTCGCGCAGACGCGCTTCGGCATCGGCGAAACGGCCGAACGTGCGCATCAGCGTCGCGGTGTTGTTCAACGCGGCGACAAAACCGGGACGCAGGTGGATCGCCATCTGGAACGCGTTCGCGGCTTCGGCGCGCGAGCCTGCTTCCTGATAGACGATGCCGAGATTGTTGTAGGCATCCGCGTGGGCGGGCGCCTGCGCGATGGCGCGTTGATAGTGGATCACGGCATCGCGCTGATGGCCGAGTGCATGCAAGGCGTTCGCGAGGTTATACGACGCCTCCGGGAACACCGGGTCGATCTCGATCGCGTTCGACAGCAATGCCGCCGTACGTTCGAAATCGCCGCGCCGATGCAGCGCGACGCCGAGATTCACCAGGCCGCATGGCGATGCGGGCGCGGCCTGCACCGCGGCTTCAAGCAGCACGAGTGCTTCGTCGAGACGCCCTAGCGCTTCGAGCAGCGTGCCGAGGTTGGTGAGGGCGTTGGCGTCGTTGGGTTGAACCTCGATCGCGCGCTGGTAAGCGGCTTCGGCTTGATGCGCATCGCCCTGTTGACGGTGGCAGTTGCCGAGGTTGTTCAGCGCGTCGGCATGCGACGGTTCGAGCGCGAGCACCGCCCGGTAGGTGTCGATCGCGGCGGCGTAGTCGGCGGCGGATTGCCGGGCGGCGGCGAGCGCGAACAATACGTCGACGGAAGGGGTGGGCGCGAGCGCGAGGGCTTGACGATAGGCGTCGATCGCGTCGGTGAAGCGTTGCGCGGCGGCAAGCACCTGGCCGCGCACGAAGTGATAGCGCGGGTTGTCCGGCACATGGCGCAACGCGTTGTCGAGCCAACCGAGCGCGGCCTCGTTCGCGCCGCATTGCATGTCGAGTACGCCGAGCCGGAACATCACATTCGCGTTGTCGGGCTCGATCGCCAACGCACGCTCGTACCACTGACGCGCGGGACCGAACTCGCCCGCGACGTGGTGTGCTGTCGCGAGTTCAAGAATCTGCTTGCTGTCCATCGTGCCCCCGGCCGTGATGCTTTTTTCGTCGATTGCGTTGGTCCGGACGGTTGTCCGGAGAACGTGCCCGCTTCGCGCTTTGGGCGAAGCAGGACGAACGCTGGTGAACGATAGCGAGCCAGGTCTTACGGATGTTTACCGGTTCTGACCGGCGGGAACATCGGGCAAGACGATTGAAGGGTTGGCGGATGAACGAGGCGTCGACGCGTGGGGGATGCGTCGTGCAAGCGCGCAGGCAATCGCAAGCAAGCCTGCGTGAACGTCAACGATATGACTGGTGGGCCGCTGACTCCAGCCCGCGCATGCGACTGGAACGCGTCAATCTTTCGACCGCGAAACGCCGGGCTTTCGGGACAGCCTTCGGGATGATGCGAAAGGCTGACGAAGCTTGCTGGATGGAAGAAATACCCGGTAACCCGTAAGTAACAGAGTGCCCAACACAGCGCCCAGAAAAACAAAAAGCCCTCGCAAAGGAGGGCTTCTTTTCACTCGACGCGACCCGCTTCAACGAGTCACGCCTCAACCAGCAAACTCAAGCGAAGTTCTTCGCCGCGAATTCCCAGTTGACGATGTTCCAGTACGCTTCGACGAACTTCGGACGCGCATTGCGGTAGTCGATGTAGTACGCGTGTTCCCACACGTCGATCGTCAGCAGTGCCTTCGCGTCCGTGGTGAGCGGCGTGGCGGCGTTGCTGGTCGACACGAGGTCGAGCGAACCGTCAGCCTTCTTCACCAGCCATGCCCAGCCCGAGCCGAACGTGCCGACTGCCGTCTTGGCGAATTCTTCCTTGAACTTGTCGAACGAACCCCACTTGGCGTTGATCGCGTCAGCCAGCGCGCCGGTCGGTGCGCCGCCACCTTGCGGCGACAGGCTGTTCCAGAAGAACGTGTGATTCCAGACTTGCGCCGAGTTGTTGAACACGCCACCCGACGACTTCTTCACGATCTCTTCGAGCGACAGATTTTCAAACTCCGTGCCCTTGATCAGATTGTTCAGGTTGGTCACATAGGTCTGGTGGTGCTTGCCGTAGTGAAACTCGAGCGTCTCTTCCGACATGTGCGGGACCAGTGCGTTCTTCGCGAACGGCAGCGGCGGGAGCGTATGTTCCATGGTGCTTTCCTTTGTCTGTATCTGTTGTGGGGGAGCTTGCGGATAACACTTTTGAGCACTCGATTGTAGGCGAGTTGGAATAACCCCGCAAACCAACGGTTTTTATGTCCGGCATCGGCGAACATGCCGCACATAGCGCGTAATTAGTGCTGTCGCATGCGATGTGCCCGCCCTTCGCCGCAGTCAAAAATGCAGGATGACAAGGGCCGGGTAGCCATTCAAAAGCGGGTTCAGAAACCGTCCGTCAAACGCGGTTGCACGTCGGCGAGCGCGATATCCGCGGCGCCTTCCGCGAGATGCACGGTGAGACGCCGCCCCGGTTTCAGCGACGACGGCGCACGCACCGCGCGGCCGCTTTGCGCGTCGAGCACGGCCGCATAGCCGCGCTCCAGCGTGCGCTGCGGACTCAACACTTCGAGCCGCGCGGCAAGCGAGCCGATTCGCGCGCTCTGCCTTTCATGCTGGCGTAACAATGCCGCGTCCAGACGCTGCGACAACGCACCGAGTTTCGTTCGATGCGCGGCGAGATCGGGTCGCCAGCGCTGCCAGCGCATCTGCAGCAGCGAAAACCGCGCTCGCGCATCACGCACTGGCCGCGCCCCCGCCGATGCAAGCCGCACGCTCAGTTGCCGAACATGCGTGCGTTGCCGCGCGAGCCGCTCGGCCGGCGACACCAGCCGGCGCGACAGCCAGTCGAGTTGCTGGGCGCGCCGCTCCATCATGCGGCCGAAACCGCGCGCGAGCGTCGCGTGCCGGTGATCGAGTTCACGCAGCAACAGCACGCGCTGCGGACTGACGAGTTCGGCGGCGCCGGTCGGAGTCGGCGCACGCACATCGGCGGCGAAGTCGGCGATCGTGAAATCGGTTTCGTGACCGACGCCGCTCACCACCGGGATCGCGCTTTCCGCAATCGCGCGGGCGAGCACTTCTTCGTTGAAGGCCCACAGATCTTCGATGGACCCGCCGCCGCGGCACACGATCAGCACGTCGACTTCGCGGCGCGCATTGGCGGCGTCGACCATCGCCGCGAGCTTGCCGCTGACGCCCACGCCCTGCACCGGCGCCGGATACACGATCACCGGAATATGCGGCGCGCGGCGCGACAACGTGGTCAGCACGTCGCGCAGTGCGGCGGCCTGCAACGAGGTCACGATGCCGATCGCGCGCGGATGCGCCGGCAGCGCGCGCTTGCGTTCGGCGGCGAAAAGCCCTTCGGCTTCCAGTTGCGCCTTCAGACGCAGGAAGGCTTCGTAAAGCCTGCCTTGCCCAGTGCGGCGCACCGCCTCCACATTCAGCTGCAACTCGCCGCGCGGCTCGTACATCGTGACGAGCGCGCGTACCTCGATGCGGTCGCCTTCGCGCGGCGTGAACTCGGCGTATTGCGCGCGGCCCCGGAACATCACGCAGCGCATCTGCGCCTGCGCGTCCTTGATCGAGAAATACCAGTGGCCGCTCGCGGCGCGCGTGAAATTCGACACTTCGCCCGCCACCCAGACGAGCGGAAACGAGCGTTCGAGCATCGAGCCGATCGCGCGGTTGAGCGCCGATACGGGGACGACGACCTCACCGCCGGGCGCGGCCGACGAAGAAAATGGGCTTTCGGGATTCATGCGAGGAATAGTGGGCTGGCTGTGACTTGGCCGGACAGACGATAGACCGTGCGGCCATCCGCGTCCAGCGCGGCGCTTGCACTGGCGGCCACCCGCTCGCCCGATTGTTAAAAGTGTCCACATGGCGGGAAACGCCTGACGAATCCCGCCAGAACGCCCGCCAGATCACGATAATTCGAAGCATCTCGTTGATTTATATGGCGTTTATATCTTATTAATGAGAACGATGACCGATTGAAAGCGCTCCGAACGGCCCTCTCCGGCACTCGGACGACAGGTTCTCCACAAAGTTATCCACAGGCTGGCTGGCACCACGGCGGCAAGCCGACCGGGCGGTGCGCGCGCCACGCGACTTGCCCCGCTGGACACCCACGCGCTAGAGTGGCGGGTTCGACGGCAAACCGTAAGCCCCTTGCCGCCATTTCGACCGACCGGAGAACCGCGTTAATGCCTATCCCGGGTATCGCGTCGGGCCTTGCGCCCCACGCCTGCAAACCGCAGCGCCCGTCCGTCTGGACGCACCGCGCGCCGCACGTCGGCGCGTCCTGCTCATGAGCGATTTCAACGACCGTATCGAAGCCCGCCTTGCCCGCGAATGGCAGCAGCGCGGCCCGCTCGCGTGGACGCTGACGCCGTTCGCGTGCGTGTTCGGCGCCATCGCCGCCGCGCGCCGCGCCGCGTTTTCGTTCGGCTGGCTCAAATCGGTGCGCATCGGCGTGCCGGTGGTGGTGGTCGGCAACGTGACCGTCGGCGGCACCGGCAAGACGCCGACCGTGATCGCGCTGGTCGAGGCATTGCGCGCCGCGGGCTTCAAGCCGGGCGTGGTGTCGCGCGGCTACGGCGCACGCGTGAAGGCGCCGACGCCGGTCACGGCCGGCTCCGCGGCGAGCGTCGGGGGCGACGAACCTTTGCTGATCGCGCGCCGCACCGGCGCGCCGGTGTGGGTGTGTCCCGACCGCGTCGCGGCCGCGCAGGCGCTGTGCGCCGCGCATCGCGACGTCGACGTGATCGTCAGCGACGACGGCCTGCAGCATTACCGGCTCGCACGCGACGCCGAACTGGTGGTATTCGATCACCGGCTCGGCGGCAACGGCTTCCTGCTGCCGGCCGGACCGCTGCGCGAACCGCTGTCGCGCCGCCGCGATGCGACGCTGGTCAACGATCCGTACGCGCGCACGTTACCCGCGTGGCCGAATACCTTCGCGCTGCAACTCGCGCCCGCCGACGCCTGGCATCTCGACAATCCCGCGCTGCGCCGTCCGCTCGCGCAATTCGGCGGCGAGCGCGTGCTGGCCGCCGCCGGCATCGGCGCGCCCGAGCGTTTTTTCGCGACGCTGCGCGCCGCCGGCCTCACACCGGCCACCCGCGCGCTGCCCGATCACTACGCGTTCGAGCGCAATCCCTTCGCCGACGTCGACGCCGACGCGATCCTGATAACCGAAAAGGATGCGGTAAAATTAGGGTCCTGGCACGATGCGCGCATCTGGGTTGTCCCGGTCGAAGCCGCGCTCGATCATCGCCTCATTGCATTAGTTGTGGAGAAAGTCCGTGGACGCTCGCCTGCTTGAAATTCTCGTCTGCCCGATCTGCAAGGGCCCGCTCAGCTACGACCGCGCCGCGCAGGAGCTGATCTGCAACGCGGACAAGCTGGCCTATCCGATCCGCGACGGCATTCCCGTCATGCTGGTCGATGAAGCGCGGCAGACCGTGGAAGGTACGCCGGTCGATCTGAATCCGGGTTCGGTCGCCTAAGTTCTCGCAGGTCTCCGATGTCCCAAGCCAACGCCACTACTCCTGCATTCATCGCCGTCGTGCCGGCCCGGCTCGCGTCGACACGTCTGCCCAACAAGCCGCTCGCCGACATCGGCGGCAAGCCGATGGTCGTGCGGGTCGCCGAACGCGCGCGCGAATCGGGCGCGCAGCAGGTGCTGATCGCATCGGACGCGCAAGCGGTGCTCGACGCGGCCCGCGAGCATGGCTTCGACGCGGTGCTGACGCGCGCCGATCATCCGTCGGGCACGGACCGTCTCGCGGAAGTCGCCGCGCAGTTCGGCTGGGGTGACGACACGATCGTGGTCAACGTGCAGGGCGACGAACCGCTGATCGACCCCGAACTCGTGTGCGGCGTGGCGTCGCACCTCGCGGCAAGCGAGGGCTGCGCGATCGCCACCGCCGCGCATCCCATCGTCGACGCCGACGAAATCTTCAATCCGAACGTCGTCAAGGTCGTGCTCGACGCACGCGGCGTCGCGCTGTACTTCTCGCGCGCGCCGATTCCCTGGGCGCGCGACGCGTACCAGCCGCACTGGCCGGACGTGGCGTCCATGCCCACACCGCCGGCCCCCGCCGTGGTCTACCGGCACATCGGTCTGTACGCCTATCGCGCGCAATTCCTGCGCACGTACCCCACGCTCGCGATCTCGCCGATCGAGCAGGTCGAAGCGCTCGAACAACTCCGTGCGATGTGGCACGGCGAGCGCATCGCGGTGAAGATCACGCACAACGCACCGCTGCCCGGCGTCGACACACCTGCCGATCTCGCACGCGTACAGGCTTTATTCGGGTCTTGAGCAGAAAAACCCATGGCATAATCGGACGGTTGTGCGCGCCTCCCGCTACAAGCGGGAGTCAGGGTTTGCCCGGTCGCGCCGTGCCAGTCTCGCAGCGCCGTCATCGACGTGCTGCGCGAGATTCGCAAACGGCAGCCGACGCGGTCCCCCCGACCTCTCGCGGGACGTCAGCAGCGCCACCCAAGAATTCACATAGATCTGGAGATATCACATGCGTTTGATCCTGTTGGGTGCACCCGGTGCGGGCAAGGGCACTCAAGCAACCTTCATCAAGGAAAAATTCGGCATTCCGCAAATTTCCACCGGCGACATGCTGCGCGCCGCCGTCAAGGCCGGCACGCCGCTCGGTCTCGAAGCCAAGCGTTTCATGGATGCAGGTGAACTGGTTACGGACGAGCTGATCATCAACCTGGTGAAGGAACGTCTGCAGCAGGCGGACTGCGCGAACGGCTATCTGTTCGACGGCTTTCCGCGCACCATTCCGCAGGCCGAAGCGATGAAGCAGGCCGGCGTCGCGATCGACTACGTGCTGGAAATCGACGTGCCGTTCGACGAGATCATCGTGCGTATGAGCGGCCGCCGCTCGCACGCCGCATCGGGCCGCACGTATCACGTCAAGTTCAATCCGCCGAAGGTCGAAGGCGTGGACGACGTGACCGGCGAACCGCTGATCCAGCGCGACGACGACAAGGAAGAAACGGTCAAGAAGCGTCTGGAAGTGTACGAGGCGCAAACCAAGCCGCTGATCGAGTACTACACGAACTGGGCGAACAACGGCGATGCGTCGAGCACGCTGCAGGCGCCGCAATATCGCCGCATTTCGGGCCTCGGCGGCGTCGACGAAATTCGCACCCGCGCGTTCGACGCGCTGAAGTAAGCGCCCTCGCCTTTCGCGAATGCAATCGAAAACCCGCCCTTGCCGGCGGGTTTTTTCTTATGCGGCATGCGTTTAGCGCAAGGCCACTTCGGGTTGGCGGCGCGGAATTTAATTAGCCATCCGTATCTATTCGATCCTGGCTGGCGATCTGTCCGGCGACGCCGCCGCTTCGCTTTCCGCGCTGCAGCATAGCCGTTACAATCGACCATCGAAAAGATATTCGATCCAGACACAACTGAACATACCGTAGCAAAGGAGAAGACATGGAGATTCGTGACAACGTATTCCTGATCACCGGCGGCGCATCGGGACTCGGCGCGGCGACCGCGCGCCTGTTCGTCGAGAACGGCGGCAAGGTGGTGCTCGCCGACCTGAACCAGGCTGCGGGCGAAGCGCTCGCGCAGGAACTCGGCGGCGTGTTCGTGAAGTGCGACGTGAGCCGCGAAGACGACGCAACGCAAGCCGTGGAAGCGGCAACCAGGCTCGGCACGCTGCGCGGCCTCGTCAACTGCGCGGGCGTCGCGCCGGCCGTGAAGACCGTCGGCAAGGACGGCCCGCATCCGCTCGACGCCTTCGCGCGCACCATCTCGATCAACCTGATCGGCACGTTCAACATGGTCCGGCTCGCGGCCGCGGCCATGGCGAAGAACGAGCCGAACGCGCACGGCGAGCGCGGCGTGATCGTCAACACGGCGTCGGTGGCTGCATTCGACGGTCAGATCGGCCAGGCGGCGTATGCGGCATCGAAGGCCGGCGTGGCCGGCATGACGCTGCCGATCGCCCGCGATCTGTCACGCAACGCGATCCGCGTGATGACGATCGCGCCGGGCATTTTCGAAACGCCGATGCTGCTCGGCATGCCGCAGGAAGTGCAGGACGCGCTCGGTGCGATGGTGCCGTTCCCGCCGCGCCTGGGCAAACCGGTCGAATATGCGATGCTGGCCAAGCAGATTTTCGACAATCCGATGCTGAACGGCGAAGTGATCCGTCTGGACGGCGCGATCCGCATGCAGCCGAAGTGACGGGCGCCGTCGCGTGATGGATCGATCACGCGCGGCAGTGTGCCGTTTGATGTAAGCGGCGCGCTGCCGGATGCAAAAACGCCTGAGTATGAATCGCGACCGATTCATACTCAGGCGTTTTTGTTGGCTTCAGCAAGACGTGCCAGGCGTGAAAAACTAATCGCCGTCGTTATGCTGGGTCCGTTGCCGCAACTCGTGCAACTGCGATTCCACCACCGTCGCATCCTCGGCATCCGGACAGTCGCCCAGATAACGTTCGAGATCTTCCAGCGCGGGCCGCAGATAGTCGAGCCGCGCATACGCGAAACCGCGATCGCGCACCTCCTCGATACTGCCCGGCAACAGGATCACCAGCCGCTCCTGCACCGCCAGCAAACGCTGCCAGCGTTCGGTCTGAAGATACGTGGACTTCAGATTACGCAGCATCCGCGCGATGATCTCGCGCCGCGTGGCCGGCTGCAGCAGCACACGCAGCGTCCGGCTCACCGAGCCGCCCGCCGACGCCACGAACGGCTCCAGCATATCCACCATCTGCGATTCGGAAAGCGAATGCCCATTGGTCGGATCGAGCATCACGTCGCCGTCCGGCGTGGTCACGCGCAACAGGAAATGTCCGGGAAACGACACGCCACGCGCTGGGATACCGATCTGCTCGGCCATCTCCAGATACAGCACCGCGAGCGAAATCGGAATGCCGCGACGGCGCTTCAGCACCGCGTTCAGATGGCTGTTGTCGGGATCGTAGTAATCGTTGAGATTGCTGGCGAAGCCCAGCTCGCGAAAGAAGAACCGGTTCAGGATGCCAACCTTCTGACGGATGTCGGCGTCTTCCGGCATGCGACGCTGCAAGCGCAGCACCAGTTCGTCGATTTCGGCCAGCGTACCTTGCAGGTCGAGATCGGGATAAGCGTCCTGCGCGATCGACAGCGCCGCCTCGGTCAGCGGCAGACTTTCGTCTTCGGCAACGAGCGTGCTGAAATAGTCGAGAACTCGCGTCATCGTGATCATTTCACTCGTCGTTTGAAATACGCGTACTTGAAGCCCATCAGCCAAAGCATACCGAAATATAGCGCGGCGAACAGCACGAGGCACGCGCCGAGCAGCACCATCCGGTCCACCGGCCGGTTATGCATGCCGATCCAGTCGAAGCTGATGGCCAGCCAGTGCATCGCACCCGCCAGCACGAGGCAGGCGCCCAGCAACTGCACGAAGAATTTGAGCCAGCCGTTCGACGGCATGTAGATGCCGCGCTTGCGCAGCCCGAGAAACAGCAGCAACGCGTTGCCGCACGCGCCCAGGCCGACGCTCAGCGTGAGGCCGGCATGCGCGAAGATCGGCACGAACACGTAGTTGCTGAGCTGCGTCAGCACCAGCACGACCACGCCGATCTTCACCGGCGTCTTGATGTCCTGCTTCGCGTAGAAACCGGGCGCGAGGATCTTGATCAGAATCAGGCCGATCAGGCCGACACCGTACGCGGCCAGCGCGCGGCTCACCATCACGACGGAATTGCCGTCGAACTTGCCGTAGTGAAACAGCACGGCGGTCAGCGGTTCGGCGAAGAAAAACAGCGCGATCGCGCTCGGCGCGGCAAGCAGGAAGGTGACGCGCAGCCCCCAGTCGAGCAGCGACGAATACTCGTGCGGATCGGCATCGACGTGCGCCTTCGACAGGCTCGGCAGCAGGATCGTGCCGAGCGCGACGCCCAGCAGCGCGGTCGGGAACTCCATCAACCGGTCGGCGTAGTTGATCCACGAGACGGCGCCGGGACCGATGCGCGACGCGATGTTGGTGTTGATGATCAGACTGATCTGCGCGACCGACACCGCGAACATGGCCGGCACCATCTTCGCGAGCACGCGCTTCACGCCGCGATGCGCGAGCGCCTTCAGCGGATTCAGCCCGATGCGCGGGATCATGTCGATCTTCTTCAGCCCCGGCAGTTGCACGATGAACTGCAACACCCCGCCGACGATCACCGCCCACGCGAGCGCATACACCGGCGTTTGCAGACGCGGCGCGACGAACACGGCCGCGCCGATGAACGCGACGTTCAGCAGCACCGGCGCGAACGCGGGCAACGAGAAGTTCTTGTACGTATTCAGCACGCCCGACGCCAGCGACGTCAGCGAGATGAAAATGATGTACGGGAACATGATGCGGGTCATGGTGACCGCGAGCGCATACGCCTGGCCTTCGTGCGCGAGGCCCGACGCGACCACGAACACCACGCCGGACGCGAACAGCACGCCGAGCAGCGACATGATCGCCAGTGCCCACGCGAGCACGGTGGAGGTCGCGTCGACCAGCGCCTTGGTGGCGTCGTGCCCCTGGCTGTTCTTGAACTCCGCGAGGATCGGCACGAAGGCCTGTGAGAACGCACCTTCGGCCGAGATGCGGCGCAACAGGTTCGGAATGCGGAAGGCGACGTAGAACGCGTCAGTGTATTGACTGGCACCGAAAGCGCGTGCGATCAGCGTTTCGCGGGCCAGTCCGGTCACGCGCGACAGCAGCGTGAAGCCGCTGACCGTCAGCAGGGCTCGGAATAGATTCATGGGGCGCTTATTATACGGGTGCCGCGAGGGCGGACGACGAGCCGGAATGCGCATCGGACCGGGAATCGGACAGCGCATCGGACAAATTCGCCGCGCAGACGTTCGATCCAATGTTTGCACTGCGCCGGCCGGGCGGCACGCACCGATACATTCCCCGTTGCCACGTGCCTGATTTTGTTGCTATAATCGCCGGTTTCGAAGCTCGCCTCACTTTCGGACGGGGCTCAGATCGGCTTCACGCAGCGCCAAGCGTGACATCAAGTAACATCGAGCCGGTCGCCGAGACCACCGGAAATCGTCGGGAACGCTCCCGATTTCTCCGATATGCGCCGAAACACAGGCCCGCCTTCGCGTAATACCGATCGATTTTTTCGACACCTTTGCGCTCCTGGGCAATCGCTTCCAGGGGTTCGGATTAAAAGCAGCGCCTCTCCACTTGAAGGTCAGGCACTGGAAACAGGAACAGGATAAGGAACCGTCATGGCTAACTCCGCACAAGCACGCAAGCGCGCCCGCCAGGCCGCCAAGGCAAACTCGCACAACTCGGCACTGCGCTCGAAGTTCCGCACGGCTATCAAGGCTGTCCGCAAGGCGATCGACGCCGGCGACAAGGCTAAGGCCGCTGAAATCTTCTTGGCATCGTCGAAGACCATCGACATCATCGCCGACAAGAAAATCGTTCACAAGAACAAGGCTGCTCGCCATAAGAGCCGTCTCGCTGCAGCCATCAAGGGTCTGCAAGCGCCCGCAGCGCAGTAATTCCGGTCAGCCCGCTTCGGTGGGCTACCTCCTGTTTCCGCTGCACAAGAAGGCCCGCTTTGGCGGGCTTTTTTGCTTGATGAACGCGTCAGCATCGCCAGCATCAACAGCCGGTCGCACGCCTCGATGCGTGAATCCGACCACCCGATCACCGGTCGCGTGATATCGGGCACAAAAAAACCCGCCGCTGGCGGGTTTTTGTTTTTTCGGTCCGGCCCGGCTTCGGCCGGCCAGCTCACGACCTGCTAGATGATGTGCCGTTTTTCCAGCGGCGCCGCGTGTTCGAGTTGCAACTCGCACGCTTCGGTCACCACGAGGTCGTTGTCCTTCGCGAAGTTAAGCACGAAATCGAAAGCCATCGGCTCGATGTCCCGCAAACGCGAATCGAGAATCACGCACTTCAGGTCGCCGATCATGGTGGGCCGCACGTACAGCGAATACTGCATGTAGGCGTTCGGCCCCTTTTTAGCGCCAGGTCCGAAGCAGGCCATCACGCCCGCGAGCCGCTCCGACCAGTCGCTCGGTCGGAACCGCTTTCCCTTCGACGTGATGCCCTGAATGAAATATTCGGTTGGAGCTTCTTCGGCCATGTAGGAATACCTGTGTAACTGCCCAGCGGGATGACGGCGAAACGAACGGCGCGAGATGCGCAAGCTTGCCACGACACCGAGGTGCGCCACGACGACCTGCGAGGGGGCGGCCGAACCGCCCCGGCAGCTGTCACGAGCACGCGCCGCATGCATGCCATCCATGCGAAGGCGCGCCGCGCGGACCGCGCAAACCGTGTCCGACGCGCGAAATACGGCCTTGCTGGGCTTTGGGATAACCGCAAGATTATAGCGCAGCGGACCTTTTTCCGCAGCGCACACAAGACTAGTCTGATGCCTGTGCGCGTCTTTCAGACAGCTTGCCCGCCGCCCGGCCGCGCCGTGGCTGGCCATTCGGCCGACTCGTCAAACGGGGCGAAATCCTTTATGCTGCATTGAGTTACCACAAACGACGGCGGCGCCGTCCGGCAATCCTGCCGGGTGAGACCGCCGTATTTGTTTCATGACCGCCAAGAAAATTCGCCACTATCTGCAGTTCAAGGATTTCTCGCTGGACGACTACGAGTACGTGCTCGAACGCGCGCGCATTCTGAAGCGCAAATTCAAGAGCTACGAGACGTACCATCCGCTGCACGACCGCACGCTGGCCATGATCTTCGAGAAGAATTCCACGCGTACGCGTCTTTCTTTCGAAGCCGGCATTTTCCAGCTCGGCGGTCACGCGGTGTTCATGAGCACACGCGACACCCAGCTGGGTCGCGGCGAACCGATCGAAGACGCGGCGCAGGTCATCTCGCGCATGGTCGACATCATCATGATCCGTACGTTCGGCCAGGACATCATCCAGCGCTTCGCAGAAAATTCACGCGTGCCGGTGATCAACGGGCTGACCAACGAATACCATCCTTGCCAGGTGCTGGCGGACATCTTCACGTATTTCGAGCATCGCGGTCCGATTCGCGGCAAGACGGTCGCGTGGGTCGGCGACGCCAACAACATGTTGTACACGTGGATCGAAGCCGCGCAGATTCTCGGCTTCAAACTGCGTCTGTCCACGCCGCCGGGCTACAAGCTGGATCGCGCGATGGTCGCCGCCGAAAGCGCGCCGTTCTACGAAGAGTTCGACGATCCGAACGAGGCCTGCGCAGGCGCCGACCTCGTCACGACCGACGTCTGGACCAGCATGGGCTTCGAGGCCGAAAACGAAGCGCGCAAGAAAGCCTTCGCCGACTGGTGCGTGGACGCCGACATGATGGCGCGCGCCAACGCAGACGCGTTGTTCATGCACTGCCTGCCCGCCCACCGCGGCGAGGAAGTCAGCGCGGAAGTGATCGACGGCCCGCAAAGCGTGGTGTGGGACGAAGCGGAAAATCGTCTGCACGTGCAGAAGGCATTGATGGAATACCTGCTGCTCGGCAAACTCAATCATTGAGCCGGCCGCGCGTTTAGCAACATCCAGCAGCATCTCGAGCATTGTCTGCGTGAAGCGCGACGGGGCCTTGAATACGAGGCAAGGTCACCAGGTCACCGCCACGCATCCGGCCGTCGACGGGTCCGCACAACGGACCCGGTCCTGTCGCCCTCTCTGCCCGACAACGCGGGCAGCCAGCGGTTGAGAATCGAGCCGGAAGTCGGCCCCAAATCGGCCTGGAACCGGACTCGCTCCGGTTTAGTGTCAAAATAGTGCTTTTTCCGCGCTTCGGACCCGCCGGTGCGCGTTGTTTTCCCGCTTTTTCCAGCTACGAGTTCACCATGAGCGATATCAAGAAAGTCGTGCTCGCCTATTCGGGCGGCCTCGACACCTCCGTCATCCTGAAGTGGTTGCAGGACAACTACGACGCCGAAGTCGTCACGTTCACGGCCGATATCGGCCAGGGCGAAGAGCTGGAGCCGGCGCGCAAGAAAGCCCTGCAGCTCGGCATCAAGCAGGAAAACATCTTCATCGAAGATCTGCGCGAGGAATTCGTGCGCGACTTCGTGTTCCCGATGTTCCGCGCCAACACGATCTACGAAGGCGAGTACCTGCTGGGCACGTCGATCGCGCGTCCGCTGATCGCGAAGCGTCAGATCGAAATCGCGCGTGCCAGCGGTGCGCAGGCGGTGTCGCACGGCGCAACCGGCAAGGGCAACGACCAGGTGCGCTTCGAACTCGGCTACTACGCGCTCGAACCCGGCATCAAGGTGATCGCACCGTGGCGCGAATGGGATCTGCTGTCGCGCGAAAAGCTGCTCGCGTACGCGGAAAAGGCCGGCATTCCAATCGAAATGAAGCACAAGCAAGGCGGCGCGCCGTATTCGATGGACGCGAACCTGCTGCACATCTCGTTCGAAGGCCGTCATCTGGAAGACCCGAAGGCGGAAGCCGAAGCGGATATGTGGCGCTGGACCGTGTCGCCGGAACAGGCGCCGGACGCCGCCGAATACCTCGACATCGAGTACGAGCACGGCGACCCGGTCGCAATCAACGGCAAGCGCCTGTCGGCCGCCGAAATGCTGACCGAGCTGAACCGTCTGGGCGGCAAGCACGGCATCGGCCGTCTGGATCTGGTGGAAAACCGCTACGTCGGCATGAAGTCGCGCGGCTGCTATGAAACGCCGGGCGGCACGATCATGCTGAAGGCGCACCGCGGCATCGAGTCGATCACGCTCGACCGCGAAGTCGCGCACTTGAAGGACGATCTGATGGCGCGTTACGCGTCGCTGATTTATAACGGCTACTGGTGGAGCCCGGAGCGCCGTGCGATCCAGGTGCTGATCGACCATACGCAGGAAAAGGTCAACGGCTGGGTGCGTGTGAAGCTGTACAAGGGCAGCGTGTCGGTCGTCGCGCGCGATTCGAAGGAAACGCTGTTCGACAAGACCATCGCAACGTTCGACGACGATGGCGGCGCGTACAACCAGGCTGACGCTGGCGGCTTTATCAAGCTGAACGCGCTGCGTATGCGGATCGCGGAAAATGCGCGCCGTCAGCGCGATTGATAGCGATAGAAATGTGCCCTTAGCCTATAGCTGACGGGCAGAAGCAAAAAAGCGCCGGGAGAAAAATCTCCCGGCGCTTTTTTTGCGTCATCGTTTTGTTGGCATCCATCCGCCACCCATCACAGGCAAACCGGCTCGGCCTCCAGCTCCACGCCGAACCGCTCGAACACATCCCGCTGCACCGCTTTGGCGAGCGCCAGGATGTCGGCCCCGCTCGCGCCGCCGCGGTTCACCAGCACCAGCGCCTGCCGCTCATGCACGGCGGCCGCACCCATCGCCCGGCCCTTCCAGCCGCAGCGGTCGATCAACCAGCCGGCTGCGAGCTTCACGCGACCGTCCGCCTGCGGATACGACACCACCTCCGGCTCCATGCGCTTCAGCGCCTCGAACTGCGCGGCATCCACCACCGGATTCTTGAAGAAACTGCCGGCATTGCCCAGTTCCAGCGGATCGGGCAGTTTCGCGCGACGCACGGCCACGACCGCGTCGAACACGGCCTGCGCGGATGGCGCGGCATCGCCGCCATGACCATCCGCGGCCAACGCCCGCGCCAGATCCGCGTATCCCGCGCGCGGCTGCCAGGCCTTCGGCAAACGGAAGGTCACCGACGTGATCACGAAGCGGTCGCGCCCTTCCCGCTTGAAGAAACTGTCGCGATAGCCAAAGCCGCACGCCTGCGCGTCGAGTTCGACGACCTCGCCCGTCGCAAGCTCGACCGCCCGCAGCGACGCGAACCGCTCGCCCATTTCCAGGCCGTAAGCGCCGATGTTCTGGATCGGCGCCGCACCGACCGTCCCCGGGATCAGCGCGAGATTCTCGAGACCGGGCATGCCGTGCGCCAACGTCCACGCGACGAACTCATGCCAGGATTCGCCGCCGCCCGCCTCGACGTACCACGCGTTCTCGTCCTCGCGCACCACGCGGCGGCCGCGCAACGCGATCAGCACGACCAGTCCGTCGAAGTCGCCGGTCAACACGACGTTGCTGCCGCCGCCCAGCACGAGACGCGGCAACCCGGCCACGCGCGGATCGCGCACGGCGGCCAGCAATTGCGCCTCGTGTTCGATCCGGCACGCGAAACGCGCGCGGACGTCGAAGCCGAAGGTGTTGTGCGCCTTCAGCGGGTAGTCCGCCATGAACGCGGGAGAATCGGAGTGATGCATGGGAATCGGCACGAAATAGGCAGGGTGAATCGACGGACAAAAAGTCGAATGGAACGACGACGAAGCTAAACGGAAGCAACAACGAAGCGGTAACCCGGCCACAATGAAACGACATCGGCCCCGGCTCACGCGACAATCGCAATGCACGGCAGCCTTGGGCAAAAGGGAACGGCGTCGGTAAAATGACGTCCGGTCCGTGATTATAGCGAGTGCCCCGTGAGCAGCCGACCGGCCGCGTCACGCACCGCAGCACTATTGGGAGAATGCAATGCCATCGTTTGACGTCGTCTGCGAAGCGAACATGATTGAAGTCAAGAACGCGATCGAGCAGTCCAACAAGGAAATCTCAACCCGCTTCGACTTCAAGGGGTCGGACGCGCGCGTCGAGCACAAGGAAAGCGAAATCACCGCCTATGCGGACGATGAGTTCAAGCTCGGCCAGGTGAAGGACGTGCTGCTGTCGAAAATGGCCAAGCGCAACGTGGACGTGCGCTTCCTCGACTACGGCAAGATCGAGAAGATCGGCGGCGACAAGGTCAAGCAGGTCATCAAGATCAAGAAGGGCGTGTCCGGCGACCTGTCGAAGAAAATCGTGCGCCTCGTGAAGGACAGCAAGATCAAGGTCCAGGCGAGCATTCAGGGCGACGCGGTGCGTATCACCGGCGGCAAGCGCGACGACCTGCAAAGCGTGATCGCGATGCTGCGCAAGGACGTGACCGACACGCCGCTCGACTTCAACAACTTCCGCGATTAAGCGTCACGCGCATGGGTGAGCGCGGCGCTCCGCGTCACCCCGCGCGCTTCGTGAATCGATGCATGGATCGCTTTACAGCCGGCTTTATGGCCCGCTTTACAGCCCGCTTTCCAGCCCGCCTCAAAGCCCGCTTTACAGATCGTTCCCCGCCGCCGGGCTCCCGCCGCCCGCCGCCTTCTTCTTGTCGCCGATCCGGCTTTCCTGCCCGCGCATCAGCTTGCTGATGTTGCCGCGATGGCGCCACACCAGCAGCGTGCTCATCACCACGATCGACAGCGCGATGATGTGCGGCCCGAACAGAAAGCCGTCGAACAACGGCGCGAACACCGCCGCGGCAAGCGCCGCCAGCGACGAGTAACGCGTGAAGAACGCGACGATCAGCCAGGTCAGCAGGGTCGCGCCGCCAAGAACCGGATTGATCGCGAGCAGCACGCCCGCCGCGGTCGCCACGCCCTTGCCGCCCTTGAAGCGGAAGAACACCGGATACAGGTGGCCGAGAAACACCGCGATCGCCGCGATCGCCACCGACGTATCGTCGAGCCCGAACCGCGCGCCGAAGTGCACGACGCACCACACCGGCAGCCAGCCCTTGAAAGCGTCGCCGATCAGCGTGAGAATCGCGGCCTTCTTGCTGCCGCTGCGCAGCACGTTGGTGGCGCCCGGATTGCCCGAGCCGTACGAGCGCGGGTCGTCGAGACCCATCGCGGCGCTGACGATCACGGCGAACGACAGCGAGCCGATCAGGTAGGCAACGACAGCAACGATCAGGTTTTGCATCAAGGGACTCTTATAAGGATCGGCGGTCTGAAACTCGATACCCCAGCCGCAACAGGGCACACAAAACATCACCACGCAGCGCGATGCGCGATGGAACGCACGCGCCGCGGCAAAGCGGCGCACATTCTACCGAACCCGGCCGCCCGGAAAACATTCAGACAAACGTCAATCGACGCTCGCGCATTGCACCGGCTTCGCCGTCAGCAGACCGGTCAGCACCTGCGGGTCGATGCTGACCAGAAATCCGCGCCGGCCGCCGTTCAGCCAGATCCGCTCCATCTCCAGAATGCTCGACTCGACGTACACCGGCATGGCCTTGCGCGTACCGAACGGCGATGTGCCGCCGATCAGATAACCGGAATGCCGGTTCGCCACCTCGGGCTTGCACGGCTCGACGCGTTTCGCGCCGATCTGCCGCGCGAGGTTCTTGGTGCTGACGGTGCGGTCGCCGTGCATCAGCACGATCAGCGGCTTCGCGTGTTCGTCTTCCATCACCAGCGTCTTCACGACATGATGCTCGTCCACGCCGAGCTGGCGCGCCGATTCCGCCGTGCCGCCGTGCTCGACGTAGTCGTAAGGATGTTCACCGAACGCGACGCCGTGACGGCGCAGAAACTGGGTGGCCGGCGTTTCGGAAACGTGTCTGGATTTGCTCATCGGCGCATTGTAATGGCGAGTTTGCACAACGGCTATTTGCCGAACGGCCAATTGTGCGGGCCCGGCGATTGTGGCACGATCGTTCGGAAATTTTCGAACGAACCTGGCGCCCGGCACCGGATCGTTAAATGGAGACAGCGTTGAACGTCAATTCATCCACCGCGGCCCCGCTCGATATTTCCGCGTTGCTCGCCGCGCTGCCCACGCGCATCAGCGAGATCCCGGCGCGCGCCGCCGCGCGCGATCCCGCGCACGTCGCGTTGATCGAAGACGCACGCCGCCTCACCAACGCGCAGTTGCTGGAAGCCGTCGAGGCCGCCGCCGCGCTGTTGCGCGAATGGGGCGTGCGCGGCGGCGATCGCGTGATGATCGTCGCGGAGAACAGCGTCGCGCAGATCGTGCTGTTGTTCGCGACGGCGAAGCTCGACGCGTGGGCGCTGGTGTCGAACGCGCGACTGTCGGCGGCGGAACTCGATTCGATCCGCGCGCATGCGCAACCGCGCGTGGTCGCATACGGCGTGGAAAGCTCGACGGACGCGCAGCAGCATGCCGCGCGTCACCAGGCGAGCGCCGCGCCGACGCTGACGCCCGACATCGGCGCGTGGTCGTACACGATCGACGGCAGCGTGCAGGCCGAACCGGTCGAAGCCGCCAACGCGCGTCAATGCGCGGCGCTGATCTACACCACCGGCACGACCGGCGCGCCGAAAGGCGTGATGCTGTCGCATCGCAATCTGGCGTTCATCGCCGCGATGTCGAGCGGTCTGCGCCGGGTCGGTCCGGACGACGTGGTCTACGCGGTGCTGCCTATTTCGCACGTGTACGGTTTCGCGTCGGTGTGCCTCGGCAGCCTTTACGCGGGCGCTACCTTGCGGCTCGCGCCGCGTTTCGTGCCGGAAGCCGTGCGCCGCGCGCTCGCCGGCGAACGCGTGTCGATCTTTCAGGGCGTGCCGGCCATGCATGCGAAGCTGCTCGAACATCTGCATACGCAGGGGCACGCGTGGTCCGCGCCGTCGCTGCGCTTCGCCTACTCGGGCGGCTCGCCGCTCGACGCCGCGTTGAAAGCGCAGGTCGAAGCCGCCTACGGTTTGCCGCTGCACAACGGCTACGGCATGACCGAAAGCAGCCCGACCGTTTCGCAGACCATGCTCGACCGGCCGCGCGGCGACTGCTCGGTCGGCGAGGTCATTCCGGGCGTCGAGGTGCGCTTCGTCGGACTCGATGGCGCCGAAGCCGCGCCGGGCGAGATCGGCGAGCTGTGGGTGCGCGGGCCGAACGTGATGCTCGGCTATTACCGCAACCCGGAACAGACGCGCGCCGCCGTCACCGCCGACGGCTGGCTGAAGACCGGCGATCTCGCGCGGCAGGAAGCGGACGGTGCATTACACATCGTCGGGCGCAGCAAGGAGTTGATCATCCGGTCCGGCTTCAACGTGTATCCGGCCGAAGTCGAGCATGTGCTGAACGCGCATCCGCAGGTCGTGCAGTCGGCGGTGATCGGCCGCGCGGTGGAAGGCAACGAGGAAGTGATCGCCTTCGTCGAATTGCTGACGGGTGCAACGGTGACGCCGGCGGAATTGATCGCGTGGTGCGGCGAGCGTCTCGCGCCGTACAAGCGTCCCGCCGAGGTGAAAGTGCTGGCGGCGTTGCCGGCTGCGTCGACCGGCAAGATTCTCAAGCACCGGTTGCGCGAGTTTCTTTGACGCGGGTTCGTCGCAGCTGAAAGCCGCGGCGGATGACGCAACGGCGAACACCACGCCAACACCACCTCACCCGCGCGGATGATGCTGCGCATGCAGCGACTTCAACCGCTCGCGAGCCACGTGCGTATAAATCTGCGTGGTCGAAATATCCGTGTGCCCGAGCAGCAACTGCACGACGCGCAAGTCGGCGCCGTGGTTCAGCAGATGCGTCGCGAACGCATGCCGCAACGTGTGCGGCGACAACGGCGCATGCACGTCCGCCGCCGCCGCGTGCCGCTTGATGATGTTCCAGAACTGCTGACGCGTCATGCCTTCGGCACGATTCGTCACGAACAGCGCGTCCGCCGCGCGCGCGCCGAGCAGCGCGGGCCGCGCGTCGCGCAGATACCGTTCGATCCAGCCGTGCGCTTCCTCGCCGAAGGGAATCAGCCGTTCCTTCGAACCCTTGCCCATCACGCGCACCACGCCTTCGTTCAAACCGACTTCCACGGTCTTCAGCGTGACGAGTTCGGTGACGCGCAGACCGCTCGCGTACATCAATTCGAGCATCGTGCGGTCGCGCAGACCCAGGGGCGTATCGATGTCCGGCGCGCCGAGCAGCGCCTCGACCTGCGCCTCGCTCAAGGTGGACGGAAACCGCGGCGGCTGCTTCGCCGAGCGGATGCGCAGCGTCGGATCGACCTTCGCACGATGCTCGCGCACGGCCCACGCGTAATAACGGCGAAACACCGATAGCCGGCGGTTCGCGGACGTCGACTTGTCCTTCTGCCGCACCGCGCTGTACGCGTTGAGATCGGCTTCGGTCGCGATATCCAGCGACGCGTTGCGCTGTTGCGCAAGCCATTCGCAGAACAGCCGCAGGTCGCGGCGATACGCGTCGAGCGTGTTGCGCGACAGCCCGTGTTCGAGCCACAGCGCGTCGCAGAATGCATCGATCGACGCGGAACTCGCGGCGAAGAGAGGCGACGCGACGTTCGCGTCGTCAGCCAGGGTATCGCTCATGCGTAGGGAATGCCTTCATGCTTGAGAAGCCAGCGTTTGACGTCGCGAAAGAAACCGTCGCCGGCATGATGCGCGAATCCGCCGATGTCGCCCGAGCCCACCACCCGGTGACACGGAATCACGATCGGAAAATAGTTGGAGCCGCACGCCTGCCCCACCGCGCGCGGCACGCTGCCGATCTGCTTCGCGAGTTGCCCGTAGGTCAGCACGATGCCCGGCGGGATCGCGCCGATCGCCTGCCAGACGCGCTGCTGGAACGCGGTGCCGACCGGCGCGAGCGGCAGTTCGAACGTCGCCGAGGCCTGCTCGAAATATCGCTCGATCTGCCCGGCCGCCTCGCGGGCGAGCGGCGAGTCCGGCGCGACGTTTTCGATCGACGCGGGCAGATAGACGATCTCGCGCACGGCATCGCCTTCGAGACGAATGCCGACCTTGCCGAACGGTGCATCGATCACTGCGTTGAACATGATTGCTCGCTCCTGAAACTCGCGCGGTACTTTGCAATGCATTGCGTGCGCGGCACGTTCTCACCGCCACCTCGCGCAACGAATCCACCGCGCCGCTACTCTACGCCGCTTCCAGCGCCCATTCCACATGCTCGCGCACCACCGCGGACGGATCGTCGGTCCGCAAGCGCAACGCGTGCACGATCGCCTCGCGGGCCTGCGTATCGATCGCCTGCGACGGCGCGCGCAACGCGTTGCCCATCCCCACCGCGAGGTTACGCAGCCAGCTCTCGTAACCGATGCGGCGAATCGCGCTGCCCTGCATGCGCGTATCGAACTCGTCGGCGCTCCACGCAAACAGGTCGACCAGCGACGCGCGGTCGAGTCCATGCCGCACATCGAAATCGGCGACCGGCGCGGCCTGCGCGAATTTGTTCCATGGGCAGACGAGCTGGCAATCGTCGCAGCCGTACACGCGATTGCCGATCAGCGGACGCATCTCACGCGGAATGCTGCCTTTCAGTTCGATCGTGAGATAGGAGATGCACAGCCGCGCGTCCACCTTGTACGGCTCGACGATCGCGCCGGTCGGACAGGCGCCGATGCAGCGCGTGCAACTGCCGCAGTGCGAGCCCGGCGATAGCGGCGCGAGTTCGGGCTCGACGTCGGCGTCGGTCGGCAAGGGCACGTCGACGAAAATCTCGCCGAGAAAAAACAGCGAACCCGCGTCGCGTTGCAACAGCAGCGTGTGTTTGCCGCGCCAGCCGATACCCGCCTTCTGCGCAAGTTCTACCTCGAGGACCGGCGCCGAATCGGTAAATACGCGGTAGCCGAATGGGCCGATCTCGGCTTCGATCTTCTCGGCCAGATGCTGCAAGCGGTTACGCATCACCTTGTGATAGTCGCGGCCGCGCGCGTAGATCGACACCACGGCCGCCGATGGGTCCGCGAGCCGCGCCGTCTCGACCGCGCGCCAGTCGCGCATGACGGGGGTGGCGTCACGCGTCGCGCTTTCGGACGCCTTTCCACTCGCCGTCGATCGCGAGGTTTGCAACGCCCCATGCGACGACTCCGGCAGCGACGCGTCCCGCCCCCCAGGCATCACCGTTTGCATCGGCAGATAGGCGATCCGCGCACTGATCACACGTCGCGTACCGGCCACAAGCTCGGCCGGGCGCGCGCGTTTCATCCCGTGTTTCGCCATATAATCCATCTCGCCGTGACAACCCGCCTCCAGCCATGCTGCAAGCGGCGCTTCGGCAGTCGAGAGATCGGTGTCGCTAATGCCGATCGCTCCAAAACCCAGTTCACGGCCCCAGCTTTTGATGTTCAGCGCGAGCGCACTCAGCGCCGCTTCATCGAAACGACGCTCGGCACGCACATCGTCAGGGGACGTGGGCGTGCTGATCACAGGGGACTCCGGACTTCGGTTCATCACGCCATTTTACGAGAATGCCTGTCAATCCCGATCACGCGATTCAACCGCCCGCCGCTGTCCTCGTCGAACGCACCTTCGCGCTCGCGGACGAAGCGGCCACGCTCGCGTTCGGCGAGCGCTTCGCGCACGCGATCGAAAGCGTGCGCGGCGCAACGCCGCCGCTCGCGGGTGACGATGCGAATCGTGACGCGGCCACCGGCGCGGCATTCCAGGGCCTGCAAGTTCAACTCGTCGGCGATCTCGGCGCCGGCAAAACCACACTCGTCCGCGCGACCTTGCGCGGCCTCGGCCACGCCGGCCGCGTGCGCAGTCCGACGTATACGCTCGTCGAACCGTACGTGCTCGAACGGCCGGCCGGGGAACTCGCGCTCTATCACTTCGATCTGTACAGATTCAGCGATCCGGCCGAATGGGCCGATGCGGGCTTTCGGGAATATTTCGACAGCGGCGCAATCTGCCTCGTCGAATGGCCGCAACGCGCGGGGTCGCTGCTGGGCGTGCCGGATCTCGTCTTCTCGCTCGATCTGGACACCACCGGCGAAGGCCGCGTACTCGTCGCACGCGCTTACAGCGAATCAGGAAAGGCATGTCTCGAAAGATGTTGATCAAACCGTTCCGCTCGATCGAATCGGCGGCTACCGCAACGCATAACTGGCGGCGCCGGCAGATTCTGCGCGCGGGCGCCTCCACGCTCGTGCTCGGCCTCGTCGCACCGCGTCTCGCGTGGGCCAGCTCGGTGCTCGGCGTGCGGGTCTGGCCGGCGCGCGACTACACGCGCGTGACGATCGAATCCGATCAGCCGTTGCAGAACGCCCAGCAACTGCTGCAGGGGCCGGACCGGCTGGTGGTCGACCTGAGCGGCCTCGATCTCGACCAGGCATTGAAGGATCTGGTGTCGAAGATCACGCCGAACGATCCGCAGATTTCGTCGGTGCGGGTCGGCCAGTATCAGCCGCACGTGGTGCGCATGGTGTTCGACCTGAAGGGTTCGGTGAAGCCGCAGGTGTTCACGCTGCCGCCGGTCGGCGCGTACAAGTACCGGCTGGTGTTCGACCTGTATCCGGCAGTCGCACCCGATCCGCTGATGGACCTGCTCGCGCAGAGCGAGCGCAAGCAGCAGACGTTGAACGACACGCCCCAGCCTCCGCCGCCGGCCACGCTCAGCGGCCCCGGCACGACGCCGCCCACGGCCGACAACAGCGAGGCGTTTTTCGAGCGCTACGCACAGAACGGCGCGCAGAACGGCGGCGGCATGTCGAACGGCGTGCCGCGTCCGCCGGTGCACGTCGCGCCGACGCCGATGCCGCCGATCATCGGCAAGAACACGCCGACATCGCCGGTAGCGCCGCCCGCCGCGATCGCACGCAACAAGGGCAACGCGGGCAACGCGGGCAACAGCGGCGGCAGCACGCTGGGCACGGACGACGACAACGGCGGCGACGATACCTACGCGTTCACCGCGCCCAAATCCGGCAAGAGCAACACGGTGCGGCTGCTGACCGTCGCGATCGATCCGGGTCACGGCGGCGAGGACCCGGGCGCGATCGGCGGCTCGGGCACGTACGAGAAACACGTCGCGCTCGACATCGCGAAGAAGCTGCGCGCGAAGATCGACGCCCAACCCAACATGCGCGCCATGATGACGCGCGACGCCGACTTCTTCGTGCCGCTGAACGTGCGCGTGCAGAAGGCGCGGCGCGTCGGCGCGGACCTGTTCGTGTCGATTCACGCGGACGCGTTCACCACGCCGGAAGCGAAAGGCTCGTCGGTGTTCGCGCTGTCGGAGCACGGCGCGTCGAGCGCCGCCGCGCGCTGGATGGCGAACAAGGAAAACTCGTCGGACCAGATCGGCGGCATCAACATCAAATCCGCCGATGCGACCGTCAACCGCGCGCTGTTCGATATGTCGACCACCGCGCAGATCCGCGATTCGATGCGCTACGGCAACTTCGTGCTGAAGGAAATCGGCGGCATCAACAAGCTGCACAAGGGCTCGGTCGAGCAGGCCGGGTTCGCGGTGCTGAAGGCGCCGGACATTCCGTCGATCCTGGTGGAGACGGCCTTCATCAGCAACCCGGACGAAGAGCGCCGCCTGAACGACGACGCCTACCGCGACAAGATGGCCGACGCGATCATGAACGGCATCAAGCGTTATTTCGCGGCGAATCCTCCGCTCGCGAAGAATCGCATGACCTGAGCGTGCGCGGCGAAAGCCGCTCGACGACCCAGCCGCCGAACACGTTCACGGCGAGCCCTGCCATCACCAGCAGCGCGCCGGCCACCTGCACGGCCGACAGCCGCTCGTCGAGAAACAGCGACGCCGACGCCAGTCCGACGATCGGCACCAGCAACGAAAACGGCGCGACCTGGCTTGCCGGGTAGCGCGACAGCAGACGGCTCCACAAGCTGTAGCCGATCAGCGTCGCGATGAAGGCCAGATAGACGATCGCGAAAATCGAGGTCGCGCTGATGTTGGACAGCGCCGCCGCCATCCGCCGCGGCCCTTCGAGCGCGTAAGACAGCGCGAAGAACGGCAGCGGCGGAATCATGTTGCCCCACACCACGAGGCCGAGCAGATCGACCTTGCCCACTTTCTTCGTGACGATGTTGCCGAGCGCCCACGAGCAGGCGGCGCATAGCGTGAGGACGAAGCCGGCGAGCGTCATCGCGTGGCCGCCTTGCAGGCCGATCACCGCAAGCCCGGCCGCCGCGATCAGCAAACCGACGAGGTTCGGCAGGCGGAAGCGCTCGTGCAGGAACAGCGCGGCGAACATCAGCGTGAAAAACGCCTGTGCTTGCAGAACCAGCGAGGCAAGGCCGGCCGGCATGCCGACGTACATGGCCGAGAACAGGAACGCGAACTGGCCGAGCGAGATCGTCGCGCCATACGCGATGAGCCAGCGCCACGGCAGCTTCGGCCGTTTGACGAAAAACGCCGCGGGAATCGCGACCAGCGTGAAGCGCAGCGCGCCGAGCAGCATCGGCGGGATACCGTGCAGGCCGACCTTGATCACCACGAAGTTGACGCCCCACGCCACCACGACGACGAGCGCGAGCAGCAAATCCTTCGGCGACATGCCGGTCTCCAATCGATTGTTCGATCCGGCAGTTTAGCGGACGCGGCATGGGAAGGCCGGCGAGCGCGCCGCGCCGTCGCCATCGACGTCGCCATCGACGTCACCGTGGCTACCGTCGCCATGGCGGCCGCCGCAGTAAAATCATCCATCGAGCACCATTCCAACCCCATCCCAGCCGAGCCTGCCCATGTCTTCCTCGATCAAAGCAGTCCTCAAACCGCATCTGCGCGACGTCGGCAGTCTGAGCGTGCGGCGCGTGCTGCCCGCCATGGCCGCGCGTCTGATCGGTCCGTTCATCTTCTTCGATCACATGGGTCCGGCCACGCTCGCACCCGGCGTCGGACTCGACGTGCGGCCACATCCGCATATCGGCCTTGCCACCGTCACGTATCTGTTCGAAGGCGCGATCATGCATCGCGACAGTCTCGGCTCGGCGCAGAAGATCGTCCCCGGCGACGTCAACTGGATGACCGCCGGACGCGGCATCGTCCATTCCGAACGCACGCCGGACGAAGACCGCGCGAGCGGCCTGACCATGCACGGCATCCAGACCTGGGTCGCGTTGCCGCTCGACGACGAAGAGGTCGAGCCGTCGTTCGCGCATCATGCCGCCGACACGCTGCCGGTCGTCGAGCGCAATGGCGTGACGCTGCGCGTGATCGCGGGCACCGCGTTCGGCGCCACCTCGCCGGTCGCGACGTTTTCCGGCACGCTGTACGTCGCCGCGGAATTCGCGGCGGGCGGCGCCTTCGCGCTCGAACCGGAACACGAGGAACGCGGCGTGTATCTGGTGGACGGCGATCTGGAAATCGACGGCACGCCGCTCGAAGCCGGTCAGATGGCGGTACTCGCGCTCGACGAAACCGTCACGCTCGCCAGCACCCACGGCGCGCGCGTGATGCTGCTCGGCGGCGAGAAGCTGGACGGCGAGCGTTTTATCGAATGGAATTTCGTCGCGAGTTCGCGCGAGAAGATCGAAGCGGCAAAGCTCGCGTGGACCGCTCAGGAGATGGGCAAGGTGCCGGGCGAAACCGAATGGATTCCGCTGCCGGAGCGTAAGTAGGCAAAACAGGAGCAAGACGGAACGCATCAACGTACCGGCAGGGACGCACGGACGGCATAGCGGTACGGGCCGCGAGCGCATTCAGGGTATCGATATTGAATCCGCCGCGCCCGGCCCCACTTTATAAGACAACGTTTTATCGACGAGGACGCAATGGACACCACTCTGGCCACTTTCGAACAGGACGTCATCACGGCGTCGACGCTGGCCCCCGTACTGGTCGATTTCTGGGCGCCCTGGTGCGGCCCGTGCAAGTCGCTCGGGCCGATGCTGGAAAAACTCGAAGCCGAAGCCGGCGGCAAATGGAAACTCGTGAAGGTGAACGTCGACGAGAATCAGGAACTGGCCGCGCACTTCCAGGTGCGCAGCATTCCGCACGTCATGGCGTTCGCCGACGGCCGGCCGGTCGACCAGTTCGTCGGCGTGCTGCCCGAGGGGCAGTTGCGCGAGTTTATCGAGCGGCTGGTGCCGCAAGGCGCGGACGCCGCGCGTCTCGAAGCGCAGGCCGCGCTGGAAGACGGCCGCCGCGAGGATGCGTACGACGCGCTGCAAGCCGCCCTCGCCTATGACCCGGGCTTCGACGAAGCACGCATGGACCGCATCGAGATGCTGATCGAAGACGATCGTATCGACGAAGCGCGCAACGAGGTCGATCTGCTGTCGCCGAAAACCACGCAAGGGATCGACGATCGTTTCAACGCGATCAAGACGCGGCTCGACGCGGTGGATGCCGCCGCCGACCTGCCGCCCACGGACGCACTCGAAGCCCGCGTCGCCGCCCAGCCGGACGATCTCGAAGCGCGTTTCGATCTGGCCAGCGCGCTGATTGCGCATCGTAAATACGAAGGCGCGCTCGAACATCTGCTCGCGATCGTGCAACGCGACCGCACGTTCCGCGACGATATCGGCCGCAAGACGATGTTGTCGGTGTTCGATCTCGCCGCGCATCAACCGCAACTGGTGTCGCAATGGCGGCGCAAGTTGAGCGCGTCGCTGTTTTAAACCTGCAGGCGTCCAGGTAATACGCTGAAGAGGCGGTGGCCGTTCAAACGGCCGCCGCATTCCGCTTCAAACAGCCGGCGTTAATTCAAACCTTCCGCCTTACCCCGCCTGCTTGCCCAACGCCCGCAACACATGCGCGGCGGCGGCAAACCCAAAGCTCGCCGTCACGCACACGCTCGAACCGAAACCCGCGCAATTCAACCCGACCGGTCCCGTATGACCCGGCGACGTGCTCACGTGCTCCGCTTCCTCATCGATATCGTTGACGGCGGCTTCCGGATAGATCAGCGGTTCGTCCGAATACACCGCGCTCACCTTGAACTTCGCCTTCGGGCCACGCGGAAAACCATGCTGCTTGCGCAACTGGCCGCGCACTTTCGAGAGCAACGGGTCCTGAATCGTCAGCGCGAGATCGTCGATGCGAATGCGCGTTGGATCGAGCTGGCCGCCCGCGCCGCCCACCGTGATCAACGGCTGCCCACGCTCGACGCACCACGCGATCAATGCGGTTTTGGTGCGCACGCTGTCGATCGCGTCGATCACGTAATCGAACCCGCCGCCGAGCGTCGCGGCGAAATTGTCGGGCTCGACGAAGTCTTCGATCAGCCGCACGTCGCAATACGGATTGATCGCCGCGATGCGTTCGGCCATGGCCTCGACCTTCGGTTTTCCGTAGTTGCCGTCGAGCGCGTGGATCTGCCGGTTAGTGTTGCTCTCGGCGACGTTGTCGAGATCGATCAGCGTCAGCCGGCCGATCGCGCTGCGCGCAAGCGCCTCGGCCACCCACGAGCCCACCCCGCCGATGCCGATCACCGCGACGTGCGCGGCCTCGAACGCGGCCAGCGCGGGTGCGCCATACAGACGCGCGATGCCGCCGAAGCGCCGCGCGCGGTCGGCGGTTTCATTCCCGTCGAGGCTGGTAGTAAGATCGGTTGGCGCGGTGGTGCTGGACATGATGGCGGGGCTCGGTGAAATTCAGGCAGAACGGAAAAACGCGCCGCCCGGGCGGACGCAGCCGGTATTTTGCCTGAACGCATCAATCCCTATCGCCGCAAGGGTGACTCAGAACAAACGTGTCGCGAGAAGGCGCAATACACTTCGATGCACGGCGCGAAGTCCTGTGTGGCCGCGCGCAAAGAATTTTCTCCCTGGCTATACTGATTGAACTGTAGCGTTCGCATAAGAACATGACCTCACTCGCCGACATTCGAAAAAACTATTCGCTGGGTTCTTTGGACGTTGCCGACATCGACCGCAACCCGTTTCGTCAGTTCGACACGTGGTTCGACCAGGCGGTCGCCGCCCAACTCCCCGAGCCGAATACGATGACGCTCGCCACGGTCGACTCGCGCGGCCGGCCGTCGGCGCGCATTGTGCTGATCAAAGCCGTCGACGAACGCGGCTTCGTTTTCTTCACCAATTACGAAAGCCGCAAGGGCCGCGAACTCGGCGCCAATCCTTACGCCAGCCTGCTGTTTTACTGGATCGAACTCGAACGCCAGGTGCGCGTCGAGGGCAGCATCGTTAAAACCAGCGCTGAAGAAAGCGATGCCTATTTCGCGTCGCGCCCGCTCGGTTCGCGCATCGGCGCATGGGCATCGAATCAGAGTCAGGTAATTGAAAGCCGCTCGCAGCTCGAAACGCGCGAACGCGAAATCAGCGCGCAGTATGGCGACGCGCCGCCGCGTCCGCCGCACTGGGGCGGTTATCGTTTGGTACCCGAAGCAATCGAATTCTGGCAGGGCCGGCCGTCGCGTCTGCACGACCGTCTGCTCTACACGCGTTCGAGCGAACACGGCGACTGGCAGATCTCCCGTCTGTCGCCCTGAAAAGGATTAGAACGCCGTGCGTGCGCCGCCAACGTAGCCGCGCGCGCCGGCCGGATGGCATCTCGCGGCATGGGAGTTGCGCCGCACGGGGCTGCGATCCACACAAGCTTTGCTTTAAATCAACGGACACGGAGAGATCACATGTTCTGGGAGAAGAAGCTGGCGCAGTGGGTGGAAGACGTTAAGACCAAGGCTAACCTGCCTGCAAGACTCGTCCTGTGGGACGGTCAGCAACATGACTTCGGGCAGTTCGCCGCGCCCCGGGTCACGCTACATGTCAAGAGCGCCACGGCGCTGCCCTATCTGCTCGAACCGAGCCTCGACAATCTCGGCGAGGCGTACGTGAAGGGCAAGATCGACATCGAGGGCAAGCTGTCGGACATCATCAACATCGGCTATCAGCTCGCGCGCAGCACCGTCACCAGCGCGAGCAAGCTGGCGCGCGTGCGACGCTATTTCAATCACTCGAAAGCGTCGGACAAGAAGGCGATCCAGTATCACTACGACGTCTCGAACGAGTTCTACAAGCTGTGGCTCGACGAGAACATGGTGTACTCGTGCGCGTACTTCGAGAACGGCGACGAAGATCTCGCCACCGCGCAGATCAAGAAGATCGACCACATCCTCACCAAGATCCAGTTGCAGCCGGGGCAGCGTCTGCTCGACATCGGCTGCGGCTGGGGCGCGCTGGTGTTGCGCGCGGCGCAGAAGTTCGGCGCGCGCTGCGTGGGCGTGACGTTGTCGCAGAACCAGTTCGATCTTGCCACCGCGCGCGTGAAAGCGGCCGGGCTCGAAGACCGGATCGAGATTCGTCTGCAGGATTATCGCGACGTTGCCGGACAGTTCGATCGCATCACCAGCGTCGGCATGTTCGAGCACGTGGGCCGCAAAAATCTGCCGGGCTACTTCGAGAAGATTCGCGATCTGCTGGCCGACGACGGCATCGCGATGAATCACGGCATCACGTCGAGCGATTCGGACAGCGGCGAGACCGCGCTGGGCGGCGGCGAGTTCATCGACCGCTATGTGTTCCCCGACGGCGAACTGCCGCACATCAGCCTCGCGCTCGAAGCGATGCAGCGCGGCGGCCTCGAAGCGGTTGACGTCGAAAGCCTGCGCCGTCACTATGCGCACACGCTGGATTTGTGGGCCGACAATTTCGAGGCGCATGCGGACGAAGCCCGCAAGCTCGTCGACGACGAAAAATTCCGCATCTGGCGCGTGTACCTCGCCGGTTGCGCGTATGCGTTCGAAACCGACGATGTCTCGATCTACCAGGTGGTGTGCCGCAAAGCCGGCCGCAGCGCGAAAACCTTGCCGTGGTCGCGCCGCTATATGTACGACAAACCGCTGTGATCCGGTTGCGCCGCGGCGTCGTGCAGGAGCGGACGAACCGACGCGGCGCAACCTTGAACAGCAGGTCGACGATCGATGGGTCAGAGCGGGACAAGTGAAGTAGAACAGGCCATGAGCGGCGCGTCGGATGCGATGGATGCGACAGCGACATCCGACGCCGCGCAAGGTGAAGCCGTGCAGTTCGATCTGTTCGGCATGCCCGTCGAGCCACATGCCGGCGCGGGCGGCGATCAAGGTAACGTCAAAAGCCACGGCGAGCCGGCAGGGAAAACGCCGCGCACACGCGCCAGGACACGCGACGAAACCGGCCAGGCCACCACGCCCGCCGCCGAGCCACCCAAAAAACGCCGCAGCCGCGAAGTCCTCGCGGCGCCGCCCTCGCCCGAACTCCTCGCGCTCGCCGCCGCGTTGCCGCCGCAGATTCACCTCGGCACATCGACGTGGTCGTTCCCAGGCTGGAACGGCATCGTCTACGGCGACGAATACAGCAACAGCAAACTGTCCCGCGAAGGGCTCACCGCCTACGGCGCGCATCCGCTGCTGAAGACGGTCAGCATCGACCGGTCGTTTTATCAGGCGCTGACCGTCACCGAATACTTGCGCTATGCGCAGCAGGTGCCCGAGCACTTCCGCTTCATCGTCAAGGCGCCGATGACGATCACCGACGCCACCGTGCGCGCCGAACGCGGCGAGCCGGTCTCGCTGAACCCGTGCTTCCTGAACGCGCAGATGGCGATCGACGATTTCGTCACGCCGTGCCTCGAAGGCCTTGGCGCGAAGGCGGGCGCGCTGGTGTTCCAGCTCTCGCCGTTGCCGGATCAGATGCTCGCGCAGCCGGCGGTGTTCATCGAGCGTCTGGCCGAGTTTCTCGCCGCGCTGCCGACGCTGCCCGACGGCACCTGCTACGCGATCGAAATCCGCGATGCGAGTCTGTTGACGCCGCGCTTCATCCGCACGCTGAAGAACGCGGGCGTGCGCTATTGCGTGGGCATTCATGCGCGGATGCCGGACCCGCTACGCCAGGCCGCGGCGCTCGCGCTGCTGGACGGCGAACCGGCCGGGCCGCTGATCGTGCGCTGGAGTCTGCACGGCGGTTTCAAATACGAACAGGCGAAGGCCAAGTACGAGCCGTTCAATCAGCTGGTCGATCACGATCCGGCGACCCGCGCGTCGCTCGCCGAACTGGCCGCGCGCTACGCGCTGGCCGGCCAGCCGGTGGTGATCGCGATCAACAACAAGGCGGAAGGGTCGGCGCCGTTAAGCTGCATGGAGCTGGCGCGGGAAATCATCGAGGCGTATGCGCGTCAGGCTCATGAACACGAGCATGAACCTGATCACGACGGCCGCCGCGACCCGGAGGCCGCACCGCCCTCGCCGCTCACCCCGCCTTGATCCGATGCGCGAACTTCTGCCGGAATTTCGCGACCTTCGGCGCCACGACGAACGAGCAGTACCCCTGATTCGGATGCTGCGCGAAATAGTTCTGATGATAGGCTTCGGCGGCCCAGTAATTGCCGTCTAGCGGCAGCACCTGCGTGACGATCTGGCCATCGTGAATACGCTGTTCGCCGAGTTCGCGAATCGCCTGCAACGCCGTTTCGCGCTGAGCTTCGCCATGCGTGAAGATCACGGACCGATACTGCGTCCCGACGTCGTTGCCTTGCCGGTTCAACTGCGTCGGATCGTGGATCGCGAAAAAAATATCGAGAATCTCGCGGTAGCTGATCTTCGCCGGATCGAAGTCGACGTTGACGACTTCCGCGTGACCGGTCACGCCGTCGCACACCTGCTCGTAAGTCGGATGCTGGGTCTGGCCGCCCGCATAACCCGACTCCACCGCGTTCACACCGTCGACGCCCAGATACACCGCTTCGAGACACCAGAAACATCCGCCACCCAGGGTAGCGACTTCGCCTGTCTGACTCATGTTGCACGCTCCTTGATACGCACAAACGGCCGATGCCGGTTCCGCTTTCCCGCAACGCGCATGCCAACGCCATCACATTCCAGCTTAGCGGCTTTTCCACGGGACAGCGGGACTCGCGGCCGATCCGCCGCGATTGCAGTTAAAATTGGGATAAATCGACGATTTTCACTATGACTTTCGAATCATTTGTTTCCGGCCATGCAAGCGGCGCTCGCAACGGCGTCCCTCCGCGGCATGTCGCGTCATGCGCGTTTCAGGCGACCCGCCGATGAAGCGCGCCAGTCCGCCCAACTTCGATCAGCGCGCGTTCAAGCAGGCGCTCGGCCAGTTCGCCACCGGCGTCACCGTCATTACAACGCGTGCGGCGTCCGGCCAGTTGATCGGCATCACGGCCAGTTCATTCAACTCGGTGTCGCTCGATCCGCCGCTGGTGCTGTGGAGTCTCGCCACGCGCTCGGCGTCGATGCCGGTGTTCCGCGCCAATAGCCATTACGTGGTCAACGTGCTGGCCGCATCGCAACTCGATTTGTGCAAGCGCTTCGCGACCGTGAAGGGCGACCGCTTCGAAGGCGTGTCGCATGCGGAAGGCGACACCGGCATGCCGGTGCTCGATGGGGCCCTGGCCTGGTTCGAATGCCATAACCGCAGCCGGTATGAAGAGGGCGACCACGTGATTTTCGTCGGCGAAGTGGAGCGCTGCGGCATCCACGACCAGGCCGCGGATATCTCGCCGCTGGTGTTTCATGGCGGCCAGTTTCACGGACTCAAGTCGATCTGAACGTAGCGTTTATCGCTGGACGGATTTGCCGGCTCACCGCGCCGTGTTCCAGAAAAATCGCCGCCTGCTAGTGCTAGAGGCGGCGATTTTTTTCAGCGGTCGTCAGCGGTCGTTATGCGCCGCGCCGTGTCCGCTGGTTTTCGTCACCAGTGCGACCGGGACGCCGGAGTCTTCCTTCAGCGTCTGCAGCACGATATTCGAACGGATGTCCATCACGCCGGGCGCCTTGTAGAGACGCTGCAGCACGAAGTCCGAATAGTGTTTGAGGTTGTGCGCGAGGACGCGCAGCAGGTAGTGGGTTTCGCCTGTCACGACGAAGGCGCCCACCACTTCCGGCCAGTCCCGCACCGCTTCGGCGAAGCGTTCGTGCCAGTTCTCCTGGTCGTTGCGCATGGACACCTGCACGAACGCTTCCAGCTCGAACCCCAGCACTTCGCGGTTCAGACAGGCACGGTAATGTTCGATGACACCCTGCTCCTCCAGCAGGCGCAGGCGGCGCAGACAGGCCGATGGCGAGAGCGAGATGCGCTCCGCGAGGTCGAGATTGCTGATCCGTCCTTCTTGCTGAAGCACCGTCAAGATACGGCAATCGGTGGCGTCGAGCGAGATCGCGTTCATATTCGGTCTCCCTTTCCCATTTATATCAAATTATGTTCCAAGACCGGGCCTGGAAGGAGATTTTTTCGCAATCACATTTCGTCGCAAGCCTTCTATCATTTTGAAATAGACACAATCCGATGATGGAGACATGCAAACACTCTGGGACATCTCGCCCGCCGTCGATACGGCGACGCCCGTCTGGCCGGGCGATACGCCGGTCGGCATCGAACGCGTATGGCGCATGGAGGCGGGCTCGCCGGTCAACGTCGCGCGTCTGACGCTGTCGCCGCACACTGGCGCGCACACCGACGCCCCGCTCCATTACGACGCCCAGGGCGCCGCGATCGGCGAGGTACCGCTCGACGCGTACCTCGGCCGATGCCGCGTCATTCATTGCATCGGCGCCGCGCCTGTTGTGACGCCACAACACCTCGACGGCGCACTCGACGACCTGCCGCCGCGAGTCTTACTGCGCACTTACAAAACCGCGCCGGCAACGGCGTGGGACAGCGCGTTCTGCGCGGTCGCTCCGCAGACGATCGACCTGCTTGCCGCGCGCGGCGTGAAGCTGATCGGCATCGATACGCCGTCGCTCGATCCGCAGGAATCGAAGACGATGGACGCCCACCACCGCATCCGCGCGCATCGCATGGCGATTCTGGAAGGCATCGTGCTGGATGCCGTCGCGCCGGGCGACTACGAGTTGATCGCACTACCGCTCAAGCTGACCACGCTCGATGCGAGCCCGGTGCGCGCCGTGTTGCGAGCGTTGCCCGAGCCGGATGCACGCTGAATGCATGGCATCGCAGCGCAGCACCGGCGAAAAAACCCACCCGATTTGATTTGATCTGATTTGACCGACGGAACCACCATGAACCACCGTGAAGACGCCCTCGCGCTCGACAGCGCCGATCCGCTCGCGCCGCTGCGCGACCAGTTCGCGCTGTCGCCGACCACCATCTACCTCGACGGCAACTCGCTCGGCGTGCCGCCGGCCGCCGCCGCGCAACGCGCGCAAACCGTGATCGCCGCCGAGTGGGGCGAAGGCCTGATCCGCAGCTGGAACACCGCCGGCTGGTTCGCGCTGCCGCGCCGCCTCGGCAACAAGCTCGCGCCGCTGATCGGCGCGGCGGACAACGAAGTCGTCGTCACCGATACGATTTCGATCAACCTGTTCAAGCTGCTCTCCGCTGCGTTGCGCGTGGCGAATGCACGCGATCCGAAGCGTCGCGTGATCGTGTCGGAGCGTTCGAATTTCCCGACGGATCTGTACATCGCGCAAGGGCTGATCGAACAACTGGATCGCGGCTATGAACTGCGCCTCGTCGACGATCCGGCCGAGTTGCCCGCCGCCATCGGCGACGACACCGCGGTCGCGATGATCACGCACGTGAACTACCGCACCGGCTACATGCACGACATGGCTGCGCTGACGAAGCTGATCCACGACAAGGGCGCGCTCGCGCTGTGGGATCTCGCGCATTCGGCGGGCGCGGTGCCGGTGGATCTGAACGGCGTCGATGCCGACTATGCGGTGGGCTGCACGTACAAGTATCTGAACGGCGGCCCGGGTTCGCCGGCGTTCGCGTGGGTGCCCAGGCGCCATCAGAATGATTTTGCGCAACCGCTGTCCGGATGGTGGGGACATCGCGCGCCGTTCAGGATGGACCCGGCTTACGAGCCGGACGACGGCATCGGCCGCTTTCTGTGCGGCACGCAGCCGATGGTGTCGATGTCGCTCGTCGAATGCGGGCTCGACGTCTTCCTGCAGACCGACATGCAGGCGATCCGCCGCAAGTCGCTGGCGCTGACGGATCTGTTTATCGAACTGGTCGAAGCGCGCTGCGGCGAGTTTCCGCTGACGCTCGTGACGCCGCGCGAGCATGCGCGGCGCGGCTCGCATGCGAGCTTCGAGCATCCGCATGGTTTCGAGGTGATGCAGGCATTGATCGCGCGCGGCGTGATCGGCGACTATCGCGAGCCGCGCGTCTTGCGCTTTGGTTTTACGCCGTTGTACACGCGCTTCGTGGATGTGTGGGATGCCGTCGAGACGCTGCGCGACGTGCTCGCCAGCGAGACCTGGCGGGCCCCCGAATTCGCCGCGCGCGGCGCGGTGACCTGAGGAGCGGGCGATGAACGATCACATGCAAACGCCCGGATTGCCGGACGAGAAACCGTCGCAGGGATGTCCGTTCGGGCATGGGGCGGCGGAGTCTGCCGGGGAGAGCGCGGGTGCCGCGTCATCTTCCGGCGATGGCTGGCACGATGCTCAGCTCGATTTTTCCGAGTCGATGAGTTACGGCGATTATCTGTCGCTTGGGACGGTGCTTGCCGCGCAGCACCCGTTGTCGCCGGATCACAACGAGATGCTGTTCATCATTCAGCATCAGACGAGCGAGTTATGGATGAAGCTGGCGCTGTACGAGTTGCGTGCGGCGCTGCAGGCGGTGCATCGGGATGAGTTGCCGCCGGCGTTCAAGATGCTGGCACGGGTATCGCGGATCATGGAGCAGTTGGTGCAGGCGTGGAGTGTACTGGCGACGATGACGCCGTCGGAGTACACCGCGATGCGGCCTTACCTGGGGAGTTCTTCGGGGTTTCAGTCGTATCAGTATCGGCAGATCGAGTTTTTGCTGGGCAACAAGAACGCGACGATGTTGAAGCCGCATGCGCATCGGGGTGAGATTTTAGCTGAAGTTAAGGCGTCGCTTGAAGCGCCGTCGTTCTATGACGAAGTTGTGAGGTTGCTGGCGAGGCGAGGATTTCAGATTTCAGCCTCGCGGCTGGAGAGGGATTGGAGTCAGCCTACGGTGCATGATGCTTCGGTTGAGGCAGCGTGGCTGGAGGTGTATCGGAATCCTTCGCAGCACTGGGAGTTGTATGAGATGGCCGAGGAACTCGTCGATCTTGAGGATGCCTTTCGGCAGTGGCGGTTCCGGCATGTGACTACGGTTGAACGGATTATTGGGTTCAAGCAGGGGACTGGGGGGACTAGTGGGGCGGTGTACCTTCGGAAGATGCTGGATGTTGTGTTGTTTCCTGAGCTTTGGCATGTGAGGACGATGTTGTAGTCTGGGTTTGGTTCTTTTTTTGTTCTTTGTTTTGGTTTTTTGTTTTTGCCTTTCCTTGTATTGTTAGTGGTCCATTAGTGTTGCCCCTGTGCGGGGCGGCACCTACTTCTCTTTGCCGCGGCAAAGAGAAGTAGGCAAGAGAAAGCCGCTTTGAACCGCCAGCTCATAAGCGGGACTCTCGCACAGTATTGTTAGTGGTCCATCTGGAATCCGTGTTCTCGCGCATTTTGCCGTGATGGTACAGCAGTCATGCTTCCGGCGGCGCTACGCGCGCCCCGGGTAAATCCAACGCCGCCCTTCGGTTCGGGGTGGACCGTGCCGGCGAGCGCGCGGCGCGAGACGGAATGAATGAGTCCTTTGTCACAAACGCGGAATGTGCGAGGGCACTGATTCCAGATGGACCACTAACAATACTGCGCGAGGGGCCCGCTTAAGAGTTAGCGGTGTGAGCGGCTTTCTCTTGCCTACTTCTCTTTGCCGCGGTGTTTAGACCGGAGACATAGGTAACAGACGTGCGGAGACATGGGTAACACATGATCCGCTCATTCCTGCTGGTTCAGGTTGATGGTTCCGAAGCGATGATGCGCAAAAAACAGGTCGTAGCAGTTCTCTTCACCGACGCGCGCGCGGATGGCCACGGGCAGGTTCTGCAATGCATTTGATACCTTGAATCGCCGGTTCCTGAAGCGTAGTTCGCCGTTCCACTTCACGCACTGCACGTGATCGTTTTCGCCGTACTCGATTGGCGGCAGGATCTCCGGATAGGCGCGCGGACTCGGTCGATAACGCGTAACCGGGGTCGCCATGTCCAGCGCTTGATGTGGGCGCTGATGGTTGTAGACCGTGCGCCACTCATCGAACGCCTGCTGCGCGCTGGACAGATTCCTGAAGTGGCGTCCGGCGATCACCTCGGCCTTCAGCGTGCGGTGAAACCGCTCCTCCTTGCCGTTGGTCTGCGGATGCGCCACGCGACTGTGTGACAGGCGCACACCCAGCCGGATGAGCCAGATGGCCAGTTCGGTCAACTGGCCCGGCTGGCTGGGGCTGCCCCACGGCGAACCGTTGTCCGCGTTGATGCGCCGCGGCAGCCCGTAGCGGCGGAAGGTGCGCTGCAGATGATGCTGCACGATCCGGGTGTCGGTGCGAATGCAGGCATCGAGCGTCACGTTGTAGCGCGAATGATCGTCCAGCAGGGTCAGGGGCGAACAGTGGCGGCCGTCCTGCAGGTCGAACCAGCCCTTGAAATCCATCTGCCAGAGATCGTTGGGCTGTGCATGCTCGAAGCGCTGCCAGGCCGTGGCGGCCTCGGAGGCGGCCGGGTCGATGAGCCCGTGACGATGCAGGATGTCCGTCACGGTACTCGGGGCCGGCACGTCCCTGTGGCCCAGATCGCACAGACGCCGGCTGATCTTGCGTCCACCCCAGGCGGGGTGTGCCCGCCGCAGTTCGACTACCTGCTGCTCGACTGACGGTGGCGTGCGCGCCGGATTCTGCAGGGGGCGGCGCGAGTGATCTGTCAGCGCGGCAACGCCGCCCTGCGCGTGGCGCTCAAGCCACTTGTAGCCGGTCTTCGGACTGATGCCAAAGCGCCGGCACAGGTCGCGACGGTTGGCGCCTTCCTGCAAGGCCAGATGGACGAATTCCAGACGCAGATTCATGGTGTCTCTCGGATTCCAGGGCATGACCGGCTCCAGGCGATTCGCTCGCCAAGAGTGTTACCCATGTCTCCGTACACCCGTTACCTATGTCTCCGGTCCATACACCGCCGCAAAGAGAAGTAGGTGCCGCCCCGCACAGGGGCAACGCAAATAGACCACTAACAATACAAGGAAAGGCCAAAAAAACCAGAAACAAACCAGAAACAAACCCCACCCCCTACCGAACGGTATACCCCCCATCAACCGCCAAACAAACCCCACTAACCATAGAAGCCGCCCCACTCAAAAGAAACAACACCACACTAGCAATTTCAGAAGGCTCAGCAAACCTCCCCAGCGGAATGGCCTTCAACGCCGGATCACGCTTCGCAGGATCACTCCATGCCTGCACCGCCATAGGTGTCAACGTAACAGTAGGATTAACGCTATTAACGCGAATCCCCAAACCCCCAAGCTCGACACACAAAGCACGCGTCACCGCATCAAGCGCAGCTTTGGAAGCCGAATAACTCAAATGCTCATCAAGCGCGACCAGCGCCGCCTGACTGGACACATTGACGATACTGCCAGCACGCCGACCTTCGATCATCCCGCGCGCCACATGCTTGGCCACCAGAACCGCGCCGCGCGCATTCACCGCCATCACGCGATCGAAACTCGCCCCGGTGGTATCCACCGCCTTCTCCAGCAATGCAATCCCCGCGCAATTCACCAGCCCGTCAAACACCCCCAGCGTCGCGAATACATCGTCAATCGCCGCTTCATCGCTCACGTCCAGCGCCAACGGCTCGCAGCCCGTCTCCTCCGCAAGCCGCGCCAGCTCGCTCACGTTGCGCGCCGCCGCCACCACCTCGGCGCCGCTGGCACACAGAGCCTCGACCGTCGCCCGCCCAATGCCGCTCGACGCCCCCGTCACCAGGATCGATCGTCCGGAAAAATCAAAAGTAGCATTCATGATGTCTGCAACCGATGCATGACCGGCTTCAACGCCGGATACAAATCCGTATAAACGCCGAAGCGCTGCTCGTATAGCGCCATCCGCGCGGCGTCAGGCTGCGCGCGCTCGATCAGCGTCACCCACCCGCCTTGCGCCTGCTCGCGCGATACCAGCCCCACGCCGACCCCCGCCAGTAACGCCGCGCCCATCGCCGCCTCGACATCCTGCTCGATCGTGTACACCGGATAACCCGTGACGTCCGCGATAATCTGCATCCACAGATCCGAATGCGCGGCGCCCCCCACCACGATCAACTTGTCGTCGAGCGATAACGCGCCTTTGCGTCCCGCCTCGATGTTGTGCTTCAACGCGAACGACACACCCTCCAGCACCGCGCGATACAGATGCGCACGCGTGTGGAACAGACTCAGTCCCACGAACGCGCCGCTCGCCTTCGCGTCCCACACCGGACTGCGCTCGCCCATCAGATACGGCAGGAACATCACGCCGTCCGAACCGGCCGGCACCCTGCCCGCCGACTCCTCCAGCAATCGATGCGGGTCGCCATGCGGCGTCGCGCGCGCGGCCTCGATTTCGGCATGACAGAACTGCTCGCGGTACCACGTCACCGACGCGCCTGCCGTGATCGCACCGCCGAATACATAGATGTCGCGCTGCCCGTTGAACACGTGGGGCATGCTGATCAAACCGTGCCGCGCATCGACGCTCTGGTTGATGTAGCCCCAGCACATGCTCGTGCCGATCATCGCGACGTGTTGTCCCGCGCGCGTGACGCCCGCCGCGAACGTCGCCATCGCCGCATCCACGCCGCCCGCGACGATCGCCGTGCCCGCTTCCAGCCCCAGTTGGGCCGTCCACTGCGACAGCAATCCGCCCACCACGTCCGACGATTCGACCAGGCGCTCCGGCATCATCGTGGCGGGAATGCCGAGCATGTCGAGCGCTTCGTCGGACCAGTCGCGCCGCGCAATGTCGTAGATGCCGCCGATGTTGCCCGCCGAACTGTGATCGACCGCGACCTCGCCCGTCAGCATGTAGATCACGTACGCATTCGGCGGCAGGAAGTAGCGCGTGCGTGCCCACACTTCCGGCTCGTTATCGCGCAGCCACAGCATCTTCGTGTAACCGTAATAGCTGTCCACGCCGTTGCCGGTGATCGTATAAAGCCGTTCGAGATCGACATTGCCGCGCGCCCACTCGACTTGCGCGGTGGCGCGCCGGTCCATCCAGATCAGGCACGGATACAGCGGCTGCATATCGCTGTCCACCGGAATGCCCGAGCCGCCGTACAGGCTGCTCACGCACACCGCCTTGATCGATTGCGCGGCGACGCCGGCTTCCCGCGCCTTCGCGACGCATCCGGCGATGCACGCCACCACCGCCTTGAACCACACCGCCGGCCATTGCTCGGCCCACAACGGCCTGGGCGTGTCCGGCTGATAGCTCGACGCATGTTGCGCGACGATCGCGCCGTGCTGATCGACGAGCAGCGCCTTGGTGCTCTGCGTGCCGATATCGACGCCGATGACGTAATCCATACTGTCTCCGTTTTATATGCCGCTGCTGCGCGGCAGCGTTAGCGACCGCGACCGCTGCCGCCCGAAGCACGCGCGCGAGCCGCCGATCGACTCGACGACTCGCGGCACACAAAGCGCGGCTCGCGACTCATGCATGCCGCCCAGACACGCTCATCCGCGCGGCTTCAACAGCACCTTGATCGAATCGAGCGAATTGGCGATCTTGATCGCCTCGTCCCATTCTTCCAGCGAAAAACCGTGCGTGACGATGCCCTTCGACGTCACGAGTCCGCGCGCCAGCAGATCGATCGCGATCGGGTAGCAATACGGCCCGAGATGCGCGCCGCGCACGTCGAGTTCCTTGCGGTCGCCGATCACCGACCAGTCGAGCGTGGTGTCCGCGCCGAACACCGAAAATTCGACGAAGCGCCCAAGCTTGCGAATCAGATCCATGCCCTGGTTGACGCCGATCGGCGCGCCGGTGGTTTCAATATACACATCGCAACCGTAGCCGTCAGTGAGCGAATGGATGATCTCCAGCGCGTTGTCCTGCTTCGGATTGATCGTCACGTCGGCGCCGTATTCGCGGGCAAGCGCAAGGCGTTCTTCCACCAGATCGATCACCACCAGTTTCTTCGGCGTCTTCAGATGCGCAATCTGCGTCATCATCAGACCGAGCGGCCCCGCGCCCGCGATCACCACCACGTCGTCGAGCTGCAGGTCGCCACGGTTGACGGTGTGGATCGCGCAGGCCAGCGGTTCGATGATCGCGGCATCTTCCAGCGAAATGCCGTCCGGAATCTTGTGCACGATCGCGGTGGGCGGAATGCGCATGTACTCGGCCATGCCGCCGTCCGCGACTTCGCGCTGAAAGCCGAAGATGTTGTGCACTTCGCACATCCAGTACTGCCCGGATCTGCAATAGCGGCATTTGCCGCACGGCACGATCTGTTCGGCGATCACGCGATCGCCGACCTGCACGCCAAAGTGTTCCGCGCCGCCCTCGCCGATTTCCTCGACGAAGCCGAAGAACTCGTGGCCGGGAATCACCGGTGCCTTCACCCATGGGCTCGGTCCGCCCCAGAACATTTTCGCGCCGGAATGGCACTTGCAATCGCTGGCGCAGATCCCGCACGCGGCGATACGGATCACCAGCTCATGCGCGCGCGCCGTGGGTTTCGACACCTGTTCGACGCGATAGTCTTTCGGTGCATGACAGACGATGGCTGTCATGTTCTGCTTGTCGGTTTGAGTCGTCATCGCAATGGTCCTGCTGAGGGAAAGGGAAGTCGGGAGAGCGTTACTTTCTACGGTCGCGGCTGATGTAGATCGCCAGCAGAATGATTCCGCCCTTGATCACGTTCTGCACGTACGGATTGACGCCGACCATGTTCAGGCCGTTGTTCAGCACACCGAGCAGCAACGCGCCGATCAGGGTGCCGACGATCGAACCGCGGCCGCCCGAGATCGACGTGCCGCCCATCACCACGGCGGCAATCGCATCGAGTTCGAAGCCGACGCCCGCGTTCGGCTGGCCGCTCATCAGACGCGCGGTCAACACGATCGCGGCGAACGACGAGGTCAGGCCGGCGATCGTGTAGACGATCAGCTTCACGCGCGCCACCCGCACGCCGGACAGTCGCGTCGCCTGTTCGTTGCCGCCGATCGCGTACACGTAACGGCCGAACGGCATGCGCTCCAGCAGCAGCCACGCGATCGCGTAGATCACCACCATGATCACGACCGGCGCCTGCACGCCGAGAATCTTGCCGCTGCCGAAGAACGCGACCCAGTCGGGCAAGCCGTCGATCGGATAACCGCCGGTGTAGATCAGCGCGAGGCCGCGCGCGATACCCATGGTGGCGAGCGTCACGATGATCGGCGGCATGCCGGCGAAGGCGACGAAGAAACCGTTCGCCGCGCCGAAGCCGAGGCCGACCGCGACGCCGACGGCGAGCGCCGCGACCGCGTTCATGCCGGCCACCATCAGGCCGGCGGCAAGCGTGCCCGCGAGCGCCATCACGGAGCCGACCGACAGATCGATGCCGCCGGTCAGAATCACGCAGGTCATCCCCACAGCGATGATCGCGTTGATCGACACCTGCCGCAGCACGTTCTCGATGTTGGCGGCGGAGAGGAAGCTATCGCTCGCGAACACCATCACGATGCAGACCACCACGAGGCCGATGAACGGATAGAACAGCGTCGAGCGCTTCAGCGCGGCCCACGTGAAGCGAACCGGCGCACCGGGCGTATCGCTGCTGACCGTCGAGGTCTTCGGCGAAGAAGAAGGATTAGGCGTGTTCATGTTTCGCTCCCAGCGAACCGGCGGTTGCATAAGTCATCACGGCGTTCGAGTCGATCTGTCCGCCTTCGAGCATCGCTTCGATGCGGCCCTGGCGGAACACCGCGACGCGGTCGCACATGCCGACGATCTCCGGCAGTTCGGACGAGATCATGATGATCGAGTAGCCGCGCGCGGTGAGTTCGCGCATCAGCAGATAGATTTCGGCTTTGGCGCCGACGTCGATGCCGCGGGTCGGTTCGTCGAAGATCAGGATGTTGGTGTGATGGTTCAGCCAGCGCGCGATCACCACTTTCTGCTGATTGCCGCCGGACAGCGTCGCGACTTCGGTGTGCATGGTCGGCGCCTTCACGCCGACGCGCTTCATGATGTCGGCGGTGGCGCGCGCCTCGCTGCGCTGATCGATAAAGAACCGCAGCGACGGATACTTGCCGAGGTTGTTGATCGAAATGTTCTGCTTGATCGAGAAGTCGGTGATGAGCCCTTCGGTCTTGCGGCTCTCCGGCAGAATGCCGACGCCGGCGCGCAATGCATCGGCGGGATCGGACAATTTCGCGGCGGCGCCGTTGATGTGAATCTCCTTCACGTAGGCCGGGTCCGCGCCGATCACCGCAAGCGCGGTCTCCGTGCGCCCCGAACCGACCAGTCCCGCGAAGCCGAGAATCTCGCCCTCGCGCAGCGAAAAACTCAGCACGGGGCTGTCCTTCGTCAACTGCAGCCTGCGCACGTCGAGCACGGTCTTCGCGTCGGCGCGCAGCGGCGGCTTCGGCGGAAAACTGCTTTCGATGCGGCGCCCCACCATCATCTCGACGAGATGACCCACGTTGGAGTCCGACACTGCCGTCATGCCAACGTATTGCCCATCGCGCAGCACGGTGATGCGGTCGCACACCTCGAAGATCTCTTCGAGGTGATGCGAGATGAAGATCATCGCCACGCCCTGCCCTTTCAGATCGCGCATGATCGCGAACAGGTGTTCCGCCTCGGCGGGCGTGAGCGTCGCGGTCGGCTCGTCGAGAATCAGAATGCGCGCTTCGAGCGACAACGCCTTGCCGATTTCGACGAACTGCTGCTGCGCGACCGACAGCTCGCGAATCGGCACCGACAGATCGATCGCCACGCCGAGCCGCTGAAAGATCGCGGCCGCCGCGCGGCGCATCTTGCCGCGTTCGAGCAGACCCAGGCCGTTCTTCATCTCGCGGCCGAGAAACATGTTCTCCACCGCATTCAGATACGGAATCAGGCTGAACTCCTGGAACACGATGCCGACGCCCGCCGCCACCGCGTCGTGGTAATTGCCGAAGTTGCGCGCCTCGCCGTCGATCGTGATCGTGCCTTCATCGGGCTGATAGATGCCGCACAGGATTTTCATCAGCGTCGATTTACCGGCGCCGTTCTCGCCGAGCAGCGCGTGAATCTCGCCGCGCGCGATGTCGAGATGAATGCCTTGCAGCGCCTTCACGCCGGGAAAGCTCTTGGTGATGTTCTCGAGTTTCAGAATGGTGTCCATCGGCTGCTCCTCTGCCGCGCCGCCATCGTCTTCATTGCAACGGATGGCGGCGCGCCTGTCGTCTTACCAGCTGAAACCCTTCGCATTGCTCTTGTCGATCATCTTCACGTCGACCGGAATCGCCTTCGGCACATTGGCGCCCCACTTCTTCGCGAGCGCGATGCCGAGCGCGATGCGCACCTGATCGGCTGGGAATTGCGCGGAGGTTTCGATGAACTTCGAGTTCGGCTTCTGGATCGCGGCGATCGCTTCCGGCGCACCGTCGACGCTGGTCAGCTTGATGTCCTTGCCCGACGATTCGATCGCCGACAGCGCGCCCATCGAGCCGCCGTCGTTCACGCTGAACACGCCCTTCAGATTCGGATGCGCCTGAATCATGTTCTCCGTGACGGACAACGCGGTCGCGCGTTCCTGCTTGCCGTTCTGCGTGTCGACGAGCTTGATGCCCGGCACCTTCGCGAGCGCCGCCTTGCAGCCGCGCACGCGTTCGAGAATCGGCACGACCGGAATGCCGTCGAGAATCGCGACCTCGCCGCTGCCGCCGATCGATTTCGCCAGATACTCGCAGGCCATTTCGCCGGCGTCGTAGTTCTTCGAGCCGACGAACGAATCGACCGGGCCATTCGCGTTCGCATCGACGGCGACCACCACCACGCCCGCCTTTTTCGCCGACGTCACCGCCGACTGAATGCCGGTCGAGTCGGTCGGATTCACCAGCAGGATGTCGATCTTCTTCTGCAGCATGTCCTCGACGTCGCTGACCTGTTTGCTGACGTCGTGGTGCGCGTCGGTCACGACCACGGTCGCGCCGATCGATGCGGCCGCGTCGTTGAGCGCCTTTTGCATCGTCACGAAATACGGGTTGTTCAACTCCTGGAACGTCATGCCGATCTTCAGCGGCGCGGCCTGCGCGGCCTGCGCGGCCTGCGCGGCCGGCGCGGCCGGCGCGGCGATCAGCGTCAGCCCGAAAGCGAGCGCCGCGAAGGCCGCCGCGCCGCGGGAAAACGATTGGATCGTCGTGCGCGGGGCGGGGGTGGAAGCGAATTGCGTCATGGTTGTCTCCGTTTTTAAAGTGAGCACGTCCGTCACGCCGTCGTGAGACGGCGCGAGACGAGTTGAAACGCGGGTGAAGTGAAACGCTTCGGCTAACGCGTCAGCGGGAAACGGCGGAAAGCTAGGTAGGTGGATAAGCGGCGGCGGCGACGCTGCGCGGCAGTCCGGGCGCCAGCACGATGGCCGGCGCATCGACGATGCCCACGCCGCGCGCGGCGGCCTCCTCGGAGGCGTCGCGGCTCGCGTCGTTCAGTTGCTGATAGCGGCGGAACTTCGAAGGCGCCATGCCCTTCACCGCGAGAAATTGCCGGTTGAAATTCGACAGGTTGTTGAAGCCCGCCTTGAAACAGATATCGGTCACGCTCAGCTCGCCGTCCGTCAGCAACTGGCACGCGAGATTGATGCGCATGCGGTTCACGTACTGCACGAACGGCAGCCCGGTATGACGGCGGAAGTAGCGCGAGAACGCGCTGACGCTCTGCCCCGCGAGTTGCGCGAGATCCGCTTCGCGCAATTCGTTCGCGAGGTTCTTGCCGATGTACGACAGCACGTGATTGATGCGGGTCGACGCGAAGCTGTTCGGATCGGCCTGATACGCAGGGCTCGCCAGCGTCTCGCGGTCGGTGGCGGTCATCAGGATGTCGAGCATCGACATGAACAGCACCAGCCGGCGCAGCCCGCGCGCATGCAGCAGTTCGAGAAACAGCGGCTTGATCGCCTCGCTGGTTTGCGTGCCGAACGACACGCCGCGGCACGAGTCGGCAAGCAGCGACTCGACCTGGCGCCACTCCGGAAAACTGTCGACGCAACCCGCCACGAACTCCTGACCGAACTGCACGACCAGATTGCGCTGCGCGATGGTCTCGCCCTCGGGCACGTCGCTCACCCAGTTGTGCGGCAGGTTCGGTCCCATCAGCACCAGATTGCCCGGCGTGTAATTGCTGATGTGGTCGCCGACGAACATCTTGCCGGTCGTCGCGACGATCAGGTGAATCTCGTACTCCGGGTGGAAATGCCAGCGCACCGTGCGATACGGATAGCCATGCGACCACACTTTGAACGATTCGTCGCGGCGCACGGCCACGAGTTCGAGATCGGGTTGCACTGTCTGCCTCCATGAAGCGGCTCGCCGGGGGCGCCGCTAACCTTCGTCTTGTATAGCGAAAAGTAGCCTTCAAATGCGCGCGCCACCACTAAAAATGAAACCGCGGACCGATACTTTTTTGCATTCGGGTTAGTCCTGACGCCGAACAGGTCAAATTTGATGCAATGCAATACGCACGAAACGGCACGACAACGCACGTCCAATGTACGGCCGCGCAGCGCGAAACGCCGCCGGACGCCTTGCCACGCCGCGCTGCGCCACGAAAACGTACGGACCTCGCCTTGACATTCGTATCGCCGGGTACGATCATTCGCTCACAGACAGAGCAAATGCTCCATAAACGCCCCGCTGCGAGCCGGGCGAGCCAAGGACATTCAGGAGACGTACATGAACAGCGGGCAAGGCAGCGGCGCGGCCGCACACGTGATCCTGCACATCGGCGCGGGATCGTTTCATCGCGCGCATCAGGCGTGGTATCTGCATCGGCTGAACGAGGCCCAGGTGCCCGGCGAGCCGCACTGGTCGCTGACGGTGGGCAACATCCGCGGCGACATGAATGCGGTGCTCGACGCGCTCGCCGCGCAGCACGGCGTCTACACGCTGGAGACCGTCACGCCGCAGGGCGAGCGCGCCTACGAAACGATCCGTTCGATCGAGCGCGTGGTGCCGTGGACCGACAGCCTCGACGGGCTGATCGAAGCCGGCGCCGATCCGGCCTGCAAGATCATCGCGTTCACCGTCACCGAGGGCGGCTATTACCTCGACGAAGACGACGAACTCGACACCGCGAATGCCGATCTCGCCGCCGACCTGAACGGCGGCCACACCACCATCTACGGCGCGCTCGCGGCCATTCTCGACGCACGCATGAAGCGCGGCGCGGGCCCGGTCACGCTGCAGACCTGCGACAACCTGCGCAGCAACGGCGAGCGCTTCCACGCGGGCATGAGCGAGTTTCTCGAGCGGCGCGGCGCGAACGAACTCGCGCAATGGTTCGACGACAACACCGCATGCCCGAGTTCGATGGTCGATCGCATCACGCCGCGCCCCACGCCGGACGTGCGCGAACGCGTGAAGGCCGCGACCGGCGTCGACGATGCGTGCCCGGTGATGGGCGAAGCGTTCATCCAGTGGGTGATCGAGGACAACTTCATCGCCGGCCGGCCCGCATGGGAAAAGGTCGGCGCGGAACTGGTGGACTCGGTGCTGCCGTACGAGGAAGCGAAGATCCGCATCCTGAACGCGCCGCATAGCTGCATCGCGTGGGCGGGCACGCTGGTCGGCCTGAACTTCATCCACGAAGGCACGCTCGACGCGGACATCAACAAGTTCGCGTTCGACTACGTGACCGAAGACGTGATTCCGTGTCTCACGCCGAGTCCGCTCGATCTCGAACGGTATCGCGACGTGGTGCTCGAACGCTTCAGCAATCCGTTCATCCAGGACACCAACCAGCGCGTCGCGGCGGACGGCTTCTCGAAGCTGCCCGGCTTCATCGCGCCGACGCTCGCCGAGTGTTTCGAGCGCGGCGTCACGCCGGCCGCCACCGCGATGCTGCCGGCGCTGTTCTTCCGCTTCCTGCAACGCTGGCAGGCCGGCGAATTGCCGTACGCGTATCAGGACGGCGTGATGGACGAAAACGTCGCGCGCGGTTTCTTCGCCGCGCCCGATCCGCTGAAGGCGTTCGCCGCCGATCGTCTGCTGTGGGGCAGCATGGCGCAAACGCCGGAGCTGGAATCGGCGCTCGAAGGCGCGCTCGCGCGTGTCGACGTGTGGCTGGCCAAACGCGGCGCGGCATAACGCGTCGATCGTGGGGCGCCTGACCGTACCGGGATTCACGATTCACCGTACCAGCAGGCGGCCCGCGAAAACGCAACCCGCCCGACTCATCGCGCCGCACCTCGCACGGCTCACGCCACGCGAGGCGCGAGCACAAAATGCACAGCCGCCAGGCTTAATGCGCATGGCATCGCTCGCCATGTGCGGCTAAAGTAGCGCATCTCCAACGACGAAGGTTCCGCGCCCATGTATCTCGGCATCGACCTCGGCACGTCCGAAGTGAAAGTCCTGCTGCTCGCCTCCGATGGTCGCGTGATCGGCACGGCAGGCTCTCCATTTACCGTTTCGCGCCCGCATCAACGCTGGGCCGAGCAGAATCCCGAAGACTGGTGGACCGGCACACGCAGCGCGCTCACCGCGCTGCGCGCGAAATATCCGGACGAGTTCGCGCAGATCCGCGGCATCGGCCTGTCGGGTCAGATGCACGGCGCGGTGCTGCTGGACGCGCAGGACCGCGTGTTGCGCCCGGCGATCCTGTGGAACGACATGCGCAGCGACAAGGAGTGCGCGGAGCTGACTGAGCGCGCGCCCGACCTGCACAGCGTGGCCGGCAATCTGGCCATGCCGGGTTTCACCGCGCCGAAGTTGCTGTGGGTCGCGCGCCATGAACCCGATATCTTCGCGCAGACCGCCTGCGTGCTGCTGCCGAAGGACTATCTGCGTCTGCAACTGACGGGTGGCAAGGTGTCCGATCCATCGGATGCGGCGGGCACGCTGTGGCTCGACGTCGCCAAACGCGACTGGTCCGACTCCCTGCTCGCGGCCTGCGACATGACGCGCGCGCAGATGCCGGACCTCGCCGAGGGCAGTGCGCCGTCCGGCACGCTGCTGCCCGCGGTGGCGCGTGAATTCGGTCTGCAGGACGGCGTGATCGTCGCGGCGGGCGGCGGCGACAACGCCACCAGCGCGATCGGCATCGGCGCCACGCAACCGGGCGACGGCTTCGTGTCGCTCGGCACCTCGGGCGTGCTGTGCGTGGTCGGCGACAGCTTCCGGCCGAACCCGGCTTCGGCGGTGCATGCGTTCTGCCACGCGATTCCGGATCGCTGGCATCAGATGAGCGTGGTGTTGTCGGCGGCGAGCTGTCTGCGCTGGGTCTGCAAGCTCACCTCCACCGACGAGCCCACGCTGCTCGCCGAGATCGAAGCGCTGCCGGCCGATGCGCTCACCACCGCGCCGCTGTTCCTGCCATACCTGTCCGGCGAGCGCACGCCGCACAACGACCCGTACGCGCAAGGCGTGTTCTTCGGCATGAATCACGCGACGGACCGCGCGCTGCTCGGCTACGCGGTGCTCGAAGGCGTGACGCTCGCGCTGACCGACGGCCTCGACGCCCTGCGCGCGGCCGGCACCGAAGCGAAGGCGCTGTCGCTGCTGGGCGGCGGTGCGCGCAGCGACTACTGGGCACAACTGCTCGCCGACGCGCTCGACACCGCCACCCGTAAGCACGGCGGCGGCGAAACCGGCGCGGCGCTCGGCGCGGCCCGTCTCGGCTGGCTCGCGGCGGGCGGCGACCCGGCCACCGTGCTGAGCAAACCGCCGATCGAAAAGGAATTCACGCCGAATCCGCGCCGCCACGCCGAACTGCGCGTGCGGCTCGACGCGTATCGCGCGTTGTATCGCCACGTGCGGCCGCTGTTCGATCCGGCGCGCGCGCCGCTCGCCTGAGCTGAGCGACGGCAAGCCGCGGCCGGTCCCCGTGGAGACGACGGGACCGGCTGCTATCATCCGCGCACAACAAGCGAGCCGTTATCGTGTCCAAGTCCACAGAAAAACTAGATCTTGCAACTCGCGCCGCCTGGCTTTACTACGTCGCCGGCAATACCCAGAACGAGATCGCCGAAAAGCTCCAGGTGTCGCGCCCGGTCGCGCAACGGCTGGTCGCCTTCGCCGTCGAGAAGAACCTGATCCGCGTGCGCGTCGATCACCGGCTGGCCGACTGCCTGTCGCTCGCCGATCAACTGTCGAAGCGCTACGGCCTCAGCATGTGCGAGGTCGTGCCGGTGGACAGCGACACGCCCGAGGAAGTCGACCGCAAGCTGGCGGTGGCCGGCGCGCAGGTGATGGAGCGTCATCTGAACGAAGACAGGCCGATGGTCGTGGCGGTCGGCAGCGGCCGGACGCTGAAGGCGTCGGTCGATCAGATCGCGCAGCTGGAGCGTCCGCAGCACCGGTTGGTATCGTTGGTCGGGGCGATCGCCCAGGACGGCTCCTCGAACCGTTACGACGTCGCGCTGCACATTTCCGAGAAGACCGGCGGCAAGCATTTTCTGCTGCCCGCGCCGTTGCTCGCCGATAGCGAGGCGGAGCGCGCGCAGTGGTGCAATCACCGGCTGTACCGGATCGTCGAAACGCTCGCGGCCGAGGCCGATGTGGCGTTCGTCGGGGTCGGCAATATCGGGCCGAAGTGTCCGCTGTACGAAGACGGCTTCATCACGTCGGGCGAAGTGGACGAGATGATGGACGGCGGCGCCGTCGCCGAAATGCTCGGCCTGCCGATCGATGCGACCGGCGCCCATGTCGAATCGCCGACCGGCCGCCGCGTGACCAGCCTGCCGCTCGATTCGCCGCCGCGCCGGCCGACCATCGGCTTTGCCGGCGGCGAGCGCAAGCGCGAGGCATTGATCGCGGTGCTCAAGGGCGGATGGCTGTCGGGGCTCGTGACCGACGAGCTATGCGCGCGGGCTGCGCTGGCGGCCTAGGACGCGGCGAGCCTGACGGCCCCGGCGGATAGAAAGAAGCGGCGCATTGAAGTGAAATGCGCCGCTTTTTTCATGTCCAGGGTCACGCTCATCAAGCGGCCAGCACTTCCACGATCTTGCGCATGAACGCCTTGCCGTTGCTATCGAACAGATGGCAATGCTCGGGCGTCGCGCCGAGCTTCAGCGTCTCGCCCTTCGTATGCCGTTCGAGCGGCGGAATCCGCGCGATCAGACCGTCCGGCGCGACGCTCGATTCGGCGTACAGATACGCCGCATCCCCGAGCGATTCGACCGCCATGGTGCGCGCCGAAATACCGTCCTCGCTCGCGCCGACGTGCAGATGCTCGGGGCGAATGCCGACCGTCACCTTGTCGCCCTGCTTGACCGCGCCCGGCTCCACCGCGACGCGCTGGGTTTCGCCGGTTTCGTAGTGCACCGTGACGCCGTCGTGCGTGACCGACTGCACCACGCCTTCCATGAAGTTCATCTTCGGCGAGCCGATGAAACCCGCGACGAAGCGGTTGGCCGGCGCGTGATACAGCATGGTCGGACTGCCCACCTGTTCCAGATTGCCCGCCGACAGCACGACGATCTTGTCGGCCAGCGTCATCGCCTCGACCTGGTCGTGCGTCACGTAGATCATCGTGGTCTTCAGCTCGTCGTGCAGACGCGCGAATTCGAGGCGCATCTTCACGCGCAGCGCGGCGTCGAGATTCGACAACGGTTCATCGAACAGGAACACCTTCGGCTTGCGCGTGATCGCGCGGCCGATCGCCACGCGCTGCCGCTGGCCGCCGGACAGTTGCTTCGGCTTGCGATCGAGCAGATGGTCGATGTGCAGGATCTTCGCCGCATTGCGCACCGCCGCGTCGATTTCCGGCTTTTTGGTGCCCGCGAGTTTCAGGCCGAACGCCATGTTGTCGTACAGCGTCATGTGCGGATAGAGCGCGTACGACTGGAACACCATCGCGATGCCGCGCTTGGCGGGCACGACGTCGTTCACGCGCACGCCGTCGATGGTCAGATCGCCGCCGCTGATGTCTTCGAGGCCGGCGATCATCCGCATCAGCGTCGATTTACCGCATCCGCTCGGGCCCACGAACACGACGAACTCGCCGTCCGCGATGTCGAGGTTGATGTCGCGCATCACCTCGTTGTCGTCGTAGGCCTTTCTGATGTTGCGCAGAGTTACGCTTGCCATGATGTGTCTCCGTGTAATGCTGTTGTTGCCCTGTCTATGACGTTCTGCCGCCGGGTACCGTGTGTCGTCGCCGCGCGGCTCATGTGGCGGGTTGCGGCGCGGCTGCCGTCGCGCTCAGCGTCCATTGCGCAACCAGTTCCGGCAGCTGCTGCATGTCGTCGAATACGTGACGCGCGCCCGCCGCATGCAACTTGTCGATCTGCGCGTCGCTCGCATGACCGCCGCCGATGAAGCCCAGCACCGTCATGCCCGCCGCGTTCGCCGCCGTCACGCCGGTGACGCTGTCCTCCACCACGAGGCAGGCCGACGGCGCGAGCCCGAGTCCCTTCGCCGCCGCCAGATAGACGTCCGGCGCGGGCTTCGGATTCGGCACGGTATCGGCGCAAAACAGCCGCTCGCCGAAGAAACGCACCAGCCCGGTACGCGCCAGCACGCTTTCCACATACGGGCTGAAGCTGTTGCTCGCGCAACCTTTGACGAGCGGCACCTGGGCGAGCGCCGCCTCGATCCCTTCCACCGCCGGCGCCTGCATCGCCGCCGCTTCCACCGCGCGACGGATCGCGTCGATGTCGGCCACCTCGAGGCTCTTGCCGAGCCGCGTCGCCGCGCCCTGCAATACCGCTTCGATACGCAGGCCGAGCAGCGGCAGCACCACCGGCTCGACGTCGGTGCCGGGCCAGCGCGCTTCGAGCTCGTGCACCAGCATGCGCGCCGCCACGGCTTCGCTGTCGATCAGCACGCCGTCGCAATCGCAGATCAGCGCGAACTGATGGCCGACCGGCATCTCAACCGGACCTGCTGTCATTTGACCGCCCCGAACGTAAGGCCGCGCACCAGTTGCTTCTGCGACAGCCAGCCGACGATCAGGATCGGCGCGACCGCCAGCAGCGAAGCCGCCGACAGCTTGGCCCAGAACAAGCCTTCCGGACTCGAATACGACGCGATGAACACCGTCAGCGGCGCCGCGTTCGAACTCGACAGGTTGATGCTCCAGAACGCTTCGTTCCACGACAGGATCACGAGCAGCAGCGCGGTGGACGCGAGCCCCGGCAGCGACATCGGCATCAGCAGATAGACGATTTCCTGCCACGTCGCCGCGCCGTCGATGCGTCCGGCTTCGAGAATGTCGCGCGGAATTTCGGCGAAGTACGTGAACGACATCCACACCGCGATCGGCAGATTGATCAGCGTGTAGACGATCACCAGACCCGACACCGAATCGAGCAGCCCGCTGTTTTTCCACAGCAGATAGATCGGCACCAGCACGCCGACCGACGGCATCATCTTGGTGGACAGCATCCACAGCAGCACCTTCTGCGTGCGGCGCGTCGGGAAGAACGCCATCGCGTACGCGGCCGGCACGGCGAGCAGCAGACACAGCACCGTCACGCCGACCGAGATCAGCACCGAGTTCCACGCGAACGCAAAGTAATTGCTGCGCGCGAACACCTCGCGGAAGCTATCGAGCGTCGGCACGAAGAACAGCGACGACGAATAGGCCTGCTGTTCCGTCTTGAATGCGGTGATCGTCATCCAGAAGATCGGGAAGAACAGCAGCAACGCGACCAGCCATGCAATGACGCCGGGAATGCCGCGGCGGATCGCGGCGAACGGCGACTTGGCCGGCACGGTCATCGGCGTCGCGCTGGACACCGGAGTAGAGGCAACCTGGCTCATTTTTCGTACTCCCCTTTCAGGTTCTTCGCGAGCATGCGCACGAGGAAGAACGACACGATGTTGGCCAGCACGACCGCGAGAATGCCGCCCGCCGAAGCGAGGCCGACGTCGAACTGCTGCAGGCCGAGCGAGTAGATCAGGTACGACAGATTGGTGGTCGCGGTGCCCGGACCGCCGCCCGTGGTCGTATAGATTTCGGCGAAGATCGACAGCAGGAAAATCGTCTCCATCATCACCACCACCGCGATCGCCCGTTTCAGGTGCGGCAGCGTGATGTAGAAGAACATCGAGAACGGTCCCGCACCGTCTATCTTTGCCGCTTCCTTCTGCTCCTGGTCGAGCGACTGGATCGCGGTGAACAGGATCAGGAACGCGAACGGCAGCCACTGCCACGCGACGATCATGATCACCGCCGTCAGCGGATATTCGGCGAACCAGTCGATCGGCTGCATGCCGAGCGCGCGCATGCCCTGCGCGATCAGGCCATACACCGGATGCAGGATCATGTTCTTCCAGATCAGCGCGCTGACCGTCGGCATCACGAAGAACGGGGCAATGGCGAGCAGACGCGCGACGCCCTGACCGTAGAACTTGCGGTCGAACAGAATCGCCATCAGCACGCCGCCGACCACGGTGATCACCAGCACCGCCACGATCAGTTCGAGCGTGTGGGCAATCGACGGGCCGAACGACGGGTCGGTGGCGAGAAACTTGTAGTTGTCGAAACCGGCGAAACCCTTGAGGTCCGGGTTCAGCAGGTTGTAGCGCGAGAACGAAAACCAGATCGTCATCGCGAGCGGAATCGCCATCCACAACACCAGCACCGCGACCGAGGGCGTCACCAGCCAGCGGGCGGAATTGGCTTTGCGGGTTTCGCGTTCTTTTTCTGTCTGGGGATGGGCATGCATGAGAGGTAGGCGCAGAGGACGCATGATTGACCACCTGTTCGGTAATGCGCGGACTGTCCGCTGAAGACCGCTGAACCCGATTCCGCGCGAACGGCCGCGACCCTCTTCGCAAGGATCGTCCGCGCGCGGGGCCGGGGACAGCCCGCTGTGCTGCCGGCTGACGGGCGTCAGCCGGCGCGTGCCCGCCGCGTGGCATCGACGCGCAACTCGTGCGCGTCGGCGCCGCGGCCGGCTACCCGGGTTCTGCTCCGGGCCACTTCTCCAGGTTACTTCTGATACCCGGCCTGCTGCACCGCGCGGTTCGCGGTCGCATTGCCGGCGGCCAGCGCCTGATCGACCGTCATCTGACCGGCAATCGCGCCGGAGATGCTCTGACCGACCACGGTACCGAACGACTGGAACTCGGGAATGCCGACGAACTGCACACCGGTGTACGGCACCGGCTTGAGCGTCGGATGATCCGGGTCCGCCGTTTCGATCGCCTTCAGCACGAAGTCGCCGAACGGTGCGGCCTGCTTGTACTCGGGGCGCGCATAGGTGGACTGACGCGTGCCCGGCGGCACCGAGGCCCAGCCTTCATCCTTCGCGACCAGTTCGATGTACTGCTTCGACGTGGCCCACGCGATGAACTTCTTGGCCGAGTCCGCCTGCTTCGACGACTTCGGAATCGCCAGCGCCCATGCCCACAGCCAATGCGAACCCTTCGGCGTGACCGCGATCGGCGCCGCGGCGAAGCCGACCTTGTCGGCGATCTGCGACTGCTGCTTGTTGTACAGCATGCCTGCCGCGACCGTCGCGTCGATCCACATCGCGCACTTGCCCGAGGACATCAGCGTCAGGTTTTCGTTGAAGCCGTTCGAGCTCGCTCCCGGAGGGCCGTCCTTCTTCAGCAGATCGACGTAGAAGGTGATCGCCTTCTTCCATTCCGGCGAGGTCAGCTGCGCATTCCACTTCTCGTCGAACCAGCGGCCGCCGAAGGTGTTCACCACCGTCGTGCCGTAGGCCATGTTCTCGCCCCAGCCCGCCTTGCCGCGCAGACAGATGCCGTACACACCGTTGGCCTTGTCCGTCAGCTTGTCGGCGAATTGCGCGATCTGGTCGTAGGTCGGCTGATCGGGCATCTTCAGGCCCTTCGCCGCGAACAGGTCCTTGCGGTAATACGTCATCGAGCTTTCGACGTAGAACGGCAGCGCGTACAGCTGGCCGCCGCTCGACAGGCCGTCGCGGGCCGTCTTCACGACGTCGTTCAGATCGTAATCGGCGGGCAGGCCGGTGAGCGGCGTGAGCCAGCCGCGCTTGCCCCATTGCGGCGTTTCGTACGCGCCGATCGTCATCACGTCGAACTGGCCGCTGCCGGTCGTGATGTCGGTGGTGGCACGCTGACGCAGCACGTTTTCCTCGAGAATCACCCAGTTCAGCTTGATGTCCGGATTCGCCTTTTCGAATTCGGGCGAGAGCTTCTTCAGCTCGATCATGTCCGGATTGTTCAGCGTGGCGATGGTCACCGTCCCCGCCGACGCGTTCAATGCAAAGCACGCGACGGCGCCGGCACTGGCCGCCTTCAGCGCGAATTTGAGAGCTGGCTTCATGTGTTGTCTCCTTTCTCGTACGTTATGTGATGCTGCGTTTGTTCTACGAAAATGACGGTGGATGATCCGGGCGCCCGCACGATGCGGCGCTCGCGCGCCGCGTGCGCGAGTACGCGTCAACTCATCCAGTTGCCGCCGTCGACGTTCAAGGTTTGCGCGGTGATGTAGTCGGCATCCGCCGACGCGAGAAACAGGGCGGCGCCGGTCAGATCGTCCGGCACACCCATGCGGCCGAGCGGCACCGCTTCGCCGACCAGGCGCTTCTTCTCGCCGAGCGGACGGTTTTCGTAACGGGCGAAGAGCGCGTCGACTTCCTTCCACATCGGCGTATCGACGACACCCGGCGCGATGCCGTTCACGTTGATCTTGTGCGGCGCGAGCGCCAGTGCCGCGGACTGGGTATAGCTGAGCACGGCGGCCTTGGTCGCGCAGTAATGCGACACCAGCGCCTCGCCGCGCCGGCCCGCCTGCGACGACATATTGACGATCTTGCCGCCGCGGCCCTGCTCGACCATTTTCTGCGCGACAGCCTGCATCAGGAAGAACATGCCCTTCACGTTGACCGCGAACAGGCGGTCGAACACGTCCCAGGATTCGTCGAGGATCGGGCGCATGTCGAACAGCGCCGCGTTGTTGAACAGAATGTCGATCTGGCCGAAGCGTTCGAGCGTGCTCGCCACGATCCGCTCGATGTCTTCGCGGCGCGTGACGTCCGCGGTGACGCCCAGCACGCGCTCGCCGTACTCGGCGCGCAATGCGGCGCCGATGCTGTCCGCCGGCTTCACGTCCACCAGCACGCAGCGCGCGCCTTCGTCCAGATAGCGCCGCGCCACTGCCTCGCCGATGCCGCTCGCCGCGCCCGTCAGAATCGCCACCTTGTCTTGCAATCGTGCCGCCACTGCCTGTCTCCGGTTCATTGCGTTTTTTGCCTTGCGGTGAGCGAACGCTCATCGGTAGAGCAATTGCTCTGTTGTTGATCGAATGATCGGATACGGACCGGGTCATGTCAAGGCACCCGCGCAGATTTCGATGGTGCAGCGCGGCAGCGCGTGGGCGGGCATCGCTCGATCGGTCTTCCGGCTCTGAACAACACTAATACGAGAAAACGAGGAAGGCCAAGACGCTTTCTGCTCAAGCCGCTGACAATTATTTGAGATACGTTATATCATTGCGACCGCGCTGCGCGGCGTGACGCCGGGTTCGGCTTCAGTGGTTTCAGCGGCTCAAGCGTCGCAACGCCCCCAGCCCCCGCTTTTCCCATTTCGTCAGGACGGAGATCGATGCCGATGGCCCTCTCGCAAGCGGAACACCACGCCATCCGGCTCGCCCATGCGGAGGCGCACGCTGCCTTGCACGGCCTCGCGCTGACGCCGCTGCGCCGCCAGGTGTACGCGGCGATCGTCGAGAGCGAGCGGCCGGTCGGCGCGTACGAATTGCTCGATGCGCTCGAACCGCAACGCGGCCGCGTGCCGCCCACCACCGTGTATCGCGCGCTCGACTTTCTGCTCGCGCACGGCTTCGTGCACCGGATCGAGTCGAAGAACGCGTATGTGGCCTGCTGCGAGATCGGCGTACCGCATCGCAGCCAGTTCCTGATGTGCGACGGCTGCGGCGCGACCGTCGAGATTCCCGGCGACGAACTCGCCGGCCCGTTGTCGCACAGCGCGCCGGCGCAAGGCTTCGAGGTGCATCGGCAGGTCATCGAATTGAGCGGCCTGTGTGCGTTGTGCGCGCGCGCCGCCCGCGGCATCCAACCCTGAGGTTGGCGACTCACTCAACGGATTCACTCAACTCTCACGCAGCAGGAAACAACGATGAAGAAACTCGGCTCGATGTTGAATGGCGCCCAGCGCGCGTTGAAGCTGTCGAAGTACGTCGCGGCGGCCGCTGCCGCGTGCGCGATCGGCTCGATGAGTCAAGGCGCGTTCGCCGCCGACGCGAAAATCCCGGTGGTCGCGGCGGAGAATTTCTACGGCGACGTGGTCCAGCAACTCGGCGGCAATCGCGTCGACGTGACCAGCATTCTCAGCAATCCCGACCAGGACCCGCATCTGTTCGAAGCGAGTCCGAAGACGGCGCGCGCGCTCCAGCATGCGAGCCTTGTGGTCTACAACGGCGCCGACTACGATCCGTGGATGGCAAAATTGCTGGCCGCGTCGAAGGGTACGCAGCGCGTGACGATCGTCGCCGCCGACCTGACCGGCAGGAAGAGCGGCGATAATCCGCACCTCTGGTACGACCCGGCGACCATGCCGAAGGTGGCGCGCGCGGTGAGCGCGGCGCTCGTCGCGGCTGACCCGGCGCACAAGTCGGCGTACGATGCGAACCTCGCGAAGTTTCTCGATTCGCTGAAGCCGATCGACGCCAAGGTCGCCGAGCTGCACGGCCGCTTCGCGGGCGTGCCGGTCACGGCGACCGAGCCGGTGTTCGGCTACATGTCGGACGCGGTGGGCCTGAGCATGCGCAACCTGCGCTTCCAGCTCGCCACGATGAACGACACCGAAGCCAGCGCGGCCGATATCGCCGCGTTCGAACGCGACCTGCGCGAAAAGCAGGTGCGCGTCCTGATCTATAACAGCCAGGCAACCGAGGCCCTGACCAAACGCATGTTGAAGCTCGCGCAGCAATCGAAGGTGCCGACCATGAGCGTCACCGAGACCGAACCGGCCGGCAAGACCTATCAGACGTGGATGCTGAGCCAGCTCGACGCGTTGGGCGCGGCGCTGGTGGTCGGCGAAGCGAACGGCGCGGGCGTGGGCGCAGCGGCATCGGCTGCCGGCAGCAAGGGAAAGACACCATGACTCTGACTGGCCGCGACACGCCAGCGAATGCGCCCGTACTCGAACTCGAGCGCGTCACGCTCGAACTCGGCGGCCGCACGATTCTGCGCGACACCGGCTTCGTGGTGAATCAAGGCGAATTCATCGGCGTGCTCGGGCCGAACGGCGCGGGCAAGACCACCTTGATGCGCGCGGTGCTCGGCCTCGTGCCGGCCGCGAGCGGCGCGATCCGCGTGCTGGGACAGCCGGTGGAGCGCGGCAACGCGTCCATCGGCTATATGCCGCAGACGCGCAGCGCGCTCGCCGGACGGCGCGTGCGCGGCCGCGATTTCGTCGCGATGGCCGCCGACGGTCATCGCTGGGGACTGCCTCACGCGGATGCAAAAACCCGCGCCGATGTCGAGCGCGTGCTCGATCTGGTCGGCGGCACCAGGCTGGCCGAGCGGCCGCTGTCGGAACTGTCGGGCGGCGAGCGTCAACGGCTGCTGCTCGCCCAATGCCTGCTCGGCAACCCGAAACTGCTGCTGCTCGACGAACCGTTGATCAGCCTCGACCCGCACCATCAGAAGAGCGTGGTCGAACTCGTGCGGCGCGTGCAGCAGGAACTCGGCATCGCCGTGCTGTTCTCCGCGCACGAACTGAATCCCCTGCTGAACTCGCTCGATCGCGTGCTGTACCTCGGCAGCGGCGTGGCGGCGCTCGGCACCGTCGACGAAGTGATTACGCGTCCGGTGCTGTCGCGCCTCTACGGCTCGCCGATCGACGTGATGCGCGTGAACGGCCGCATCTTCGTGATGTCGGGCGATGTCGAAGTCGAGAAGCACGATCACGAGCACGAACACGACGAAGACGGCGGCCACGGTCATGCGCATTCGCACGGCGGCCATGGACATGCGCACGACCACGGCGGTGCGCACGGCCACTCACACCAGCACGACTCTCGCGACGGACACAAGCACGATGTTTGAATACGATTTCATGGTCAACGCGTTCGCGGCGTCGGGGATCGTCGCGGTGCTGGCGGGGGTGGTGGGTTACTTTCTGGTGATGCGCGGGCAGACCTTCGCGGGCCACGCGCTATCGCACGTCGGCTTCACCGGCGCGACCGGCGCGGTGCTGATCGGCATCTCGCCGATCTGGGGGATGATCGGCTTCACGCTCGCGGCGGGCGTCGGCATGGGCGCGCTCGGCGAACGGCTGGCCGGACGCGACGTCGCGATCGGCGTGATCCTGTCGCTGTCGCTCGGTTTCGGTCTGCTGTTTCTGCACTTCTTCACCGCATACGCGACGCAGGTCACCGCATTGCTGTTCGGCAACGTGCTCGGCGTGAACACGTCGACGCTCGGCGTGCTGGCCGCGCTGGGCGTCATCAGTCTGCTGGCGCTCGCGGCGATCATGCGGCCCTTGCTGTTCGCCTCGTTGCAGCCGGAACTGGCCGAAGCGAAGGGTGTGTCGCTGCGGCGCGTGTCGGTGCTGTTTCTGGCGATCGCCGCGCTGGCGGTGGCGGCGTGCACGCAGATCGTCGGCGTGCTGCTGGTCTTCACGCTGATGGTCGGCCCGGCCGCCGCCGCGCAGAACATGACGACGCGCCTGTCGACCGGCCTCGTGCTCGCGGCGGTATTCGCGCTGTTGCAGGCGTGGCTCGGGCTGACGCTGGCGTTCTATACCGACTGGCCGACGAGCTTCTGGATTACCGTGCTGTCGGCGGTGGTGTATGGCGGGAGTTTGTTGAAGCGGCGCTAAGTACGGTGCGCGGCGCAAATCCGCGAGCGAGCGCGTGAGTAGCTGAAAAAGAAACGGCAGCGTGTGAACGCTGCCGTTTCTGTTTTGGTCGAGCGCGCAGCCGGATGCGCAACCCAACACCCTCCCAGATTTTCAGCCCAGCAACACCTTCGCGTGATGCGCGAGATGATCCTCGATGAACGTCGAGATGAAGTAATACCCGTGGTCGTAGCCCGCATGACGGCGCAGCGTCAACGGTTGCCCCGCTGCTTCGCACGCGGCTTCGAACACGTCCGGATGCAACTGCTCCGCGAGAAACTGATCGGAAAGCCCCTGATCGATCAGAATCCCCTGCGCGAATCGATGCGACGCGCGCGCCACCAGCTCGCTAGCGTCGTACGCCTTCCACGTTTCGCGATCCGCGCCCAGATAGCCGCTGAACGCCTTCTCGCCCCACGGGCAACGCATCGGCGCGGCAATCGGCGCGAACGCCGACACCGACCGGTAGATCTCCGGATTGCGCAACGCCAGCATCAACGCGCCGTGACCGCCCATCGAGTGGCCGAAGATGCCGAGGCGCGCGCCGTCGAGCGGCAGGTTCGCCAGCACCGTTTCGCGCAGCTCGTCGCGCACATACGAGTACATGCGGTAATGCTGCGCCCACGGTTGTTCGGTCGCATCGACGTAGAAACCCGCGCCCACGCCAAAGTCCCATGCCGCGCTTTCGCCCGGCACGCCCGCGCCGCGCGGACTCGTATCCGGCGCGATCAGCGCGATGCCGTGACGCGCCGCGAAACGCTGCGCGCCGGCCTTGATCGGAAAGGTTTCCTCGCTGCACGTCAAACCCGCGAGATAGAACAGCGCGGGTACATTCGCATTCGCCTGCAAGGCTTGCGGCGGCAGATACACCGAGAAGCGCATCGGCAGACCGATGGTCCGCGAGTCGTGCCGGTAGATGCGCTGCTCGCCGCCATGGCAGGCGTGCGACGACAGAAGTTCAGGCATCGTCATGCTCCTTCAATGCGCTTTGATACGTGGCTCGGCGCGGCATCAGTACAGCACGACCGAGCGGATCGACTCGCCCTTCTTCATCAGATCGAAGCCCTCGTTGATACGCTCGAGCGGCAGACGGTGCGTGATCAGATCGTCGATATTGATCTTGCCTTCCATGTACCAGTCGACGATCTTCGGCACGTCGGTACGGCCGCGCGCGCCGCCGAACGCCGAGCCCTTCCACTCGCGGCCCGTCACCAGCTGGAACGGACGCGTGCTGATTTCCTCGCCCGCCGCCGCCACGCCGATGATGAACGACTGGCCCCAGCCCTTGTGCGTGCATTCGAGCGCCTGACGCATCACCTTGGTGTTGCCGATGCATTCGAACGAATAGTCGGCGCCGCCGTCGGTCAACTGCACGATATGGTCGACCACGTTCTCGACTTCGTTCGGGTTGATGAAGTGCGTCATGCCGAACTTCTTCGCCAGTTCGATACGGCCGGGGTTGATGTCCACGCCGATGATCTTGTCCGCGCCCACCATCTTCGCGCCTTGAATCACATTCAGGCCGATGCCGCCGAGCCCGAACACCACGACGTTCGCACCCGCCTCGACCTTCGCCGAGTACACCACCGCGCCGACGCCGGTCGTCACGCCGCAGCCGATGTAGCAGATCTTGTCGAACGGCGCATCCTCGCGCACCTTCGCGACCGCGATCTCCGGCACGACGATGTAGTTCGAGAACGTCGACGTCCCCATGTAGTGGAACAGCGGCTTGCCGTCGAGCGAGAAGCGCGAGGTCGCGTCGGGCATCAGTCCCTTGCCTTGCGTCGAACGGATCGCCTGACACAGGTTCGTCTTGCGCGACAGGCAGAACTTGCATTGACGGCATTCCGGCGTGTAGAGCGGAATCACGTGATCGCCCTTCTTCAGCGTGCCGACACCGGGACCGGTATCGACGATCACGCCCGCGCCTTCGTGGCCGAGAATCGCCGGGAAAATGCCTTCGGGATCGGCGCCCGAGAGCGTGTAGTAGTCGGTGTGGCAGATGCCCGTCGCCTTCACTTCGATCAGCACTTCACCGGCGCGCGGGCCTTCCAGATCCACCTCCTCGATCGTCAAGGGGGCGCCGGCTTTCCATGCGATGGCTGCTTTGGTTTTCATCGTGAATGCTCCTGAGAGGTCGGTGAGTGCAACGCGCGTCGCGTGAGGCTAGCGGCGGCGCGCCGGTGTCGGGTATCGGGTGTCAGTCGTGGATGACGCGATGCGTGCGCGTGCGAGGAAGGGAACGGGCCTTCGCTCCATGCTTCACGCCGCGCTCCACCTTAGCCCGCGAAAAGCGTAATGGTATTGCAAAGTGCGTCGCGGCATTGTCTGGAACGGACATCCGCGATGGTTGATGCGCGACCGCGAGGTTCGATGTTCAGCTTGCCGGCATCGCTCACGTCGTTACCTTGTGTCCGACGCGCCGAACCACGTCTCGACGCGCCCATAAAGATCGAGAAAGCGCGCATAACGTTCGGCCAGCGCCGTATCGTTGCGCGGTCCCGCCACGCGCGTCGCGCCGGGGGCGAGCGCGGCGAGATCGTCCGCATGCCAATGCCCGCACGCGAGGCCACCGAGAATTGCCGCGCCACGCGGCGCCGCGTTCGGACAATCGACCGCATGGAGTTCGGCCTGCAACGCGTCGGCGAGCAGTTGCCGCCAGCGCGCATCGACCGAACCGCCGCCCGCGAGCTTCAACGACGGCACACTGGCGCCGCTCGCGCGAATCGCGTCGAGCCCCGCACGCAACGAAAACGCGACGCCTTCGAACGCCGCACGCATCATCGTGCCGCGCGTGTGATCGAGGGCAAGGCCGAGCCAGCCGCCGCGCGCGGAGGGATTGAGCCACGGCGTGCGTTCGCCGGTGAGGTAAGGGAGAAAGGACAGCGTGCCGTTGCGATGGGTCGCGCTCGCGTCTGATTCGGCGAACGCCACGCCAGCGGCATCACCTGACGCATCAACCGATGCCGCGCCGAATGCATCGGAATACGCGTCAGCCCATTCATAACCGAGCCAGCCGCGCACACGTTCCAATGCGATGCCGACGTTCTGCATCGCCGCCATCCGGTACCAGTGGTCACTCGCCGCGCGATAGCGATGCAAACCGCGCGCCGCCGCCGGCGCGTCGCTGGCGAGCACGACGATCTGGCCGCCGGTGCCGGTGGTGAGCAACGCGTCGCCATCGCGGGCGAGGCCGCTGCCGAGCGCCGCGCACGGCGTGTCGGCGGCGCCGGCCGCGAGCACGATGCCCGCGCGCAAACCCAACGCCTGCGCCGCGGCGTCGGACAACACGCCACCCGCCGCATACGACGGCGCGAGCGGCGCGAACCAGTCGCGCGGAATGTCGAGCCGTTCCAGTAACGCGGTGTCCCACACGCCGGCCGGATCGGCGAGCGCGGTCGCGCATGCGTCGGAAGGATCGGTCAGCACCGTGCCGCCCAACGCGACGCGCAGCCAGTCTTTCGGCTGCAGCGCCCAGCGCGTCGCATGCACCGTGCGCGGTTCGTTCAGCACGATCCAGCGCAACAACGGACCGGCCATGCCCGGCGCGACCGGATTGGCCTGCGGCTCGGGCCACGCGTCGAGCAAGGCGAGCGCGCGCGTGTCGGGCCACAGCATCGCGGGACGCACGGCCTGGCCATCGGCATCGATCAGCACGACGCCGTGCATCTGCCCGGAGAAGCCGATCGCGCGGACCTCGCGGCGCAATGCCCCGGGCAGGCGCGCGGCCGCTTCGCACAACGCGCGCCACCAGGTCTGCACGGACGTTTCCGCCCATCCCGCGTGCGGTGTTTCGATCGAATACGCGACGCTCGCAACCGCCTGCTCGCGCCCCTCATCGTCGACGATTGCGACTTTGAGGGAACCGGTGCCGAGATCGATGCCAAGAAAACTCATGAGCGATGACAGATGAAAAGTGGCGGGAAAAATGCGCGTGAACGAGCGCTTGCGCGACTCGCGGAAAGGCATCGAAACAGGATATTTTTCGCCGTCGTGAAGCGCCTCGAAAAACGCCGCCGGCAGCCGGTCGAATTGACCGGTTCGCGGGTTAACCCCGCCCTCTCGCGAGCCGCATGAAAACTGCACTATGCGTCGTGAGAGATACACCTCATTGATTCTTGCACATATCCGCGCGACGATGATGCGAGCGCCGCGTCGCCCCGCACCGCCGCTAGAAGGGGCTGCCCGCCGATGGCGCGAACGCACGCCTTTAAATTGCCTTTCAAACCGGTCCAACGCATATCGTCACCGGGAATGCCGGAATAGCCTCCAGTGGTCTTGTTGCACTTTATCGTCCCCGATACCTTGGAGCCATCCCAAAACTATGATGGTGGAGACAGACGATATGCAATCGAACACGGTTCACCCGTGCGACGAGCGACTGCCCGCGGGCCAGTTGCTGACCCTCGGCATTCAGCACGTTCTGGTGATGTATGCAGGCGCAGTCGCAGTACCGCTGATCATCGGCGCGGCGCTCAATCTGCCGAAGGATCAGATCGCTTTCCTGATTAGCGCCGATCTGTTCTCCTGCGGCATCGCAACCTTGATTCAAACGCTCGGCCTGTGGATCTTCGGCATCCGCCTGCCGGTCATCATGGGCTGCACGTTCGCGGCCGTCGGTCCGATGCTCGCGATCGGCACCAATCCTTCTCTCGGCATTCTCGACATCTTCGGCTCGACGATTGCAGCAGGCGTGATCGGCATTGTGATCGCGCCGGTCATCGGCAAATTGCTGCGCTTCTTCCCGCCGGTCGTGATCGGCGTGGTGATCTCGGTGATCGGTCTGTCGCTGATGGAAGTGGGCATCAACTGGGCGGCCGGCGGCGTGGGCAATCCCGACTATGGCAACCCGATCTACCTCGGCCTGTCGTTCGTCGTGCTGACGCTGATTCTGCTGATCAACAAGTTCGCCAAGGGCTTTCTCGCCAACATCTCGGTGCTGCTCGGCATCATCGCGGGCTTCGTGATCGCCCTGGTGCTCGGCCGCGTCAACATGGACGGCGTCACGCACGCCTCCTGGGTCGGTTTCCCGATGCCGTTCCACTTCGGCATGCCGCACTTCGACCCGCTGTCGATCGCGACGATGGTCACCGTGATGTTCGTCACCTTCATCGAATCGACCGGCATGTTCCTCGCGGTCGGCGACATGGTGGATCGTCCGGTCGATCAGAAGGCGCTGGTGCGCGGCCTGCGTGTCGACGGTCTGGGCACGCTGATCGGCGGTATCTTCAACTCGTTCCCGCATACGTCGTTTTCGCAGAACGTCGGCCTGATCGGCGTGACCGGCGTGAAGAGCCGCTTTGTCTGCGCGATGGGCGGCGTGATCCTGGTGCTGCTGGGTCTGTTCCCGAAGATGGCGCAGGTGGTCGCATCGGTGCCGGCCTTCGTGCTGGGCGGCGCGGGCATCGTGATGTTCGGCATGGTCGCGGCGAACGGCATGAAGGTGCTGTCGCGCGTCGACTTCGTGAAGAACCAGCACAACCTGTTCATCGTCGCGGTGAGCGTCGGTCTGGGCCTCGTGCCGGTGGTGTCGCCGCACTTCTTCTCGAAGCTGCCGTCGGCGCTGACGCCGCTGCTGCATAGCGGGATTCTGCTGGCGTCGGTATCGGCGGTCGTGCTGAATCTGATCTTCAACGGCGTGAAGAGCGAGAAGAAAGCGCAATGCGAGATCCGCAAGGCCGGCCACGATTTCGACGGCCGCGGCGGCAACGAACCGCAACGCGACGAAATGCTGCGTGCAGCGGACCTGCATTAAGCGGATGAAGCAGTGACAGGTCGGTCTGGCGGTTCGAACGATCGCCGGGCCGACAGAAGTTTCTAACGGTTTGCAGAGAGCGTTCCCGCAGTCCGCTACGGACAAACAACAAAGCCACGGCATGCCGTGGCTTTGTTGTTTCAGCGTTGTCGCGGTTTTTGCTGCTGTTTTTGCTGCTGTTTTTGCTGCTGTTTTTGCTGCGGTTTTTACTGCGTTCTCTGCCGGGTTTTCTGCCCGGCTGCGCGGTTCGGCTCCCGTACCACAGAGAGCCGCCCCGCGCATCGGCAGTGATGCGACTTCGGCTTACCCCGCCGTCGCCGCCGATGCCGCCGCCGGCGCGCTGGCCGCGCCGTAGTCCACCGGTGCATCGGCCGGACGCGGCTGATCGCCGTTGTGCTCGATCCAGCCGCCGCCGAGCGCCTGGTACAACGTCACCAGGTTCTGCAGACGCTGCATGCGCGCGGTGATCAACGACTGCTGCGCCGTGTACAGATCGGTCTGCGCGGTCAGCACCGACAGATAGCTGTCGACACCGTTCGTATAACGCAGATTCGACAGATCCAGACGACGCTGTTCGGCGAACGTATCGCGCTCCAGCGCCGAGATCTGCTGGTCGTACGTACCACGCGCCGCCAGCGCATCCGCCACTTCGCGGAAGGCCGTCTGGATCGCTTTTTCGTACGTGGCGATCTGGACGTTCTTCTGCAGGTTGGCCACGTCGAGGTTGGCGATGTTCTGACCACCCTCGAAGATCGGCACCGTGATCGACGGACCGAAGCCCCACGCCGCCGAACCCGGCTTGAACAGGCCACCGAGCGACGGGCTCAGCGTGCCGAAGTTGCCGGTCAGCGAAACCTTCGGGAAGAACGCCGCGCGCGCCGCGCCGATGTTCGCGTTGGCCGCGAGCAGGTTCTCCTCGGCCTCCATGATGTCCGGACGACGCGTCAGCAGATCGGACGGCACGCCGGCCGGAATATCCGTGAGGAGATTCTGGTCGTCCAGCGTCAGACCTGGCGGCAGATCGGCCGGCAACGGCTCGCCCAGCAGCAGGACCAGCGCGTTCTCGCCTTGCGCCCGCAAGCGCGCCTGCGCCTGCAGGTTCGCGTTGGCCGTCTCGACCACCGTTTGCGCCTGGCGCAGATCCAGTTCCGAACCCGTGCCGTTGTCGAACTGCAGCTTGGTGATGCGATACGACTCCTGCGCGGTCTTCAGCGTGTTCTGCGTGACCTTCAGCAGATCGTCCAGTTCGAGCACCGTCAGGTACTGGTTCGCAACCTGCGACACCAGCGAGATTTCCGCTGCCTTGCGCGCCTGGGCCGTACCGAGGTACGTGGCCAAGGCCTGATCCTTCAGGCTTTGAATCCGCCCGAAGAAGTCGATTTCCCACGAAGCGTTCAGGCCGACCGAATACGAGTTCGAGATCGTCTGGTTGAAGAACGACAGATCCTTCGGCGTACGCGACTTGCTTTGCGAACCGGCGGCTTCGAGCGTCGGGAACAGACCGGCGCGAACGATCCGGTACTGCGCCTGCGACGCCTGCATGTTCAGCACCGACACACGCAGATCGCGGTTGTTCTTCAGCGCGATCTCGATCAGCCGCTGCATGCGCGGATCGACGAAGAAATCGCGCCAGCCGATGTCGGCCGCGGCCAGGCCGTTCGCGCTGCGCGCGGCGGCGGCCGCGCCGGACTTTTGCTGGCCCGGCTGGGTCGCGCCCGGTTGCGTGTCGTACACGCCGCCGGTCGGGAAGGTCGCCGTGACGGGCGGCGCCGGGCGCTGGTAATGCGGCGCCATCGTGCAACCCGCGGCGAACAACGCGACCGCCACTGCAATCAGAGAATGTTTTTGCATCTCAATGTCCATCCTTGCCCGAGCCATTATCAGCCGCCCCGCCATCCTGGCCGTCATGCGGATGATGCTGGTTGTAGTGTGCGAGCGCCTCGTCCGGGTCTTCCTTCTCGCCGCCGAACTTCGCGCGGATCACGACGAAGAACATCGGGATCATGAAAATCGCGAGGAAGGTCGCCGTCAACATCCCGCCGATCACGCCGGTACCGATCGCGTGCTGGCTGGCCGAACCCGCGCCGTTGCTGATCGCGAGCGGCAACACGCCGAGAATGAACGCGAGCGAGGTCATCAGGATCGGACGCAGCCGCAGACGCGCCGCTTCCAGCGCCGCCTCGACCGGTCCCATGCCTTCGCCCTGCTGCAGCTCGCGGGCGAATTCCACGATCAGAATCGCGTTCTTCGCCGACAGCCCCACGGTGGTCAACAGACCCACCTGGAAGAACACGTCGTTTTCGAGCCCACGCAGCGTCGCCGCCAGCAGTGCGCCGATCACGCCGAGCGGCACCACCATGATCACCGAGAACGGAATCGACCAGCTTTCATACAGCGCCGCGAGACACAGGAACACGACGAGGATCGAGATGCCGTACAGAATCGGCGCCTGCGAACCCGACTGACGTTCCTGCAGCGACAGACCGGTCCATTCGTAGCCGACACCCGCCGGCAACTTCGTGACCAGCGCTTCCATCGCCGTCATGGCCTGACCGGTCGACTTGCCCGGTGCGGCCGCGCCCTGGATTTCCACCGCCGAGATACCGTTGTAGCGTTCGAGCTTCGGCGAACCGTAGGTCCACGTGCCGCTGGCGAACGACGAGAACGGCACCATGGTGCCCGCCGAGTTACGCACGTACCACGCGTTCAGATCTTCCGGGTTCATCCGGAACGGCGCGTCGCCCTGCAGGTACACCTTCTTGATCCGGCCGTCGGTATCGAGGAAGTTGTTCACGTACTGCGAGGCCCACGCGATCGAGAACGTCTGGTCGATCGTCGCCAGCGACACGCCGAGCGCGGACGCCTTCTCGTGGTCGATATCCACCTTGAACTGCGGCGTATCGTTCAGGCCGTTCGGACGCACCTGCGCCAGCGTCGGATCTTTCGACGCCATGCCGAGCAGCATGTTGCGCGCTTCCATCAGCTTTTCATGGCCGACGCCCGCACGGTCCTCCAGTTCGAAGTCGAAGCCCGCGGCCGTGCCGAGTTCAGGAATCGACGGCGGATTCACCGGATACACCAGCGCGTTCTTGTAGCTGCCGAAATGCATGAACAGACGGCCGACCAGCGACTGCACCTTCTGGTCCGAATGCTGACGCACCGCGTAATCCTTCATCCGCACGAACACGAGACCCGCGTTCTGGCCGCGACCGGCGAAGCTGAAGCCGTTCACCGTGAAGGTCGACTCGACGATGCTCTTCTCGTCGTTCAGCAGGTAGTCCGACACGTCCTTCAGTGCGCGTGCCGTGGTTTCCTGCGTCGAACCCGACGGCGTCTGCACCAGCACGAACATCGTGCCCTGGTCCTCATCGGGCAGGAACGACTTCGGCAGCTTCACGAACAGCAGACCGACCGCGAAGATCACCACCATATAGATGATCAGCCAGCGGCCCGAACGCTTGATCACGTGGTGCACGCCCGAGTGATACTTGTCGCGACTCTTGTTGAAGGTACGGTTGAACCAGCCGAAGAAACCGGTGGTTTTCTCGTGATGGCCCTTCTCGATCGGCTTGAGGATCGTCGCGCACAAGGCCGGCGTCAGAATCAACGCGACCAGCACGGACAGCACCATCGCCGCCACGATGGTCAGCGAGAACTGCCGGTAAATCGCCCCGACCGAGCCGCCCGAGAACGCCACCGGCACGAACACCGCCGACAGCACGAGCGCCACGCCGATCAGCGCGCCGGTGATCTGGTCCATCGCCTTGCGGGTCGCTTCCCGAGGCGATAAGCCCTCCTCCTGCATCACCCGCTCGACGTTTTCCACCACCACGATCGCATCGTCCACCAGCAAGCCGATGGCGAGCACCAGCCCGAACATGGACAGCGTGTTGATCGAGAAACCGACCAGCCCCATGATCGCGAACGTGCCCAGCAGCACCACCGGCACCGCGATCGTCGGGATCAGCGTGGCCCGCAGGTTCTGCAGGAACAGGTACATGACCAGGAACACCAGCACGATACCTTCGAGCAGCGTCTTGACCACTTCCTCGATCGACAGACGCACGAACGGCGTGGTGTCGTACGGGTACTCGACCACCAGACCGTGCGGGAAGTACTTCGACAGTTCGTCGATCTTCGCGCGCACCGCCTTCGCGGTCGCCAGCGCGTTCGCGCCGGTCGCCAGCTGAATACCGAAGCCTGCCGTGGGCTGACCGTTGTACTTGGTGTCGAAGTTGTAGTTTTCGCCGCCCAGCTCGATGCGCGCGACGTCCTTGATGCGCACGCGCGAGCCGTCCGGATTCACCTTCAGCAGCACGTTGCCGAACTGTTCAGGCGTATTGAGCAGCGTGGCTTCCGTGATGGTCGCCTGCAGCACCTGCCCCGGCACCGCGGGCGTACCGCCGAGCGAACCGCCGGCGACCTGCACGTTCTGGTTGGTCAGCGCGGTCTGCACATCCACCGGCGTGAGGCCGAAGTTGGTCAGCTTGTTCGCGTCGAGCCAGATCCGCATCGCGTACTGCGAGCCGAACAGCGTCACCGTACCCACGCCGTCGATCCGGCTGATCGGATCTTCGACGTTCGACGCGACGTAGTTCGCCAGGTCGTACTTGTTCATGCTGCCGTCCTGGGACACGAACGCCAGCACCAGCAGGAAGCTGCTGCTCGATTTCGTGACCTTGGTGCCCAACTGCTGCACCGCTTGCGGCAGCAACGGCGTGGCGAGCTGCAGCTTGTTCTGCACCTGCACCTGCGCGATGTCCGGGTTGGTGCCGGCGGCGAACGTCAGCGTGATGGTTGCCGTACCCGAGTCGTCCGACGTCGACGACAGGTACAGCAAGTGGTCGAGACCACTCATCTGCTGCTCGATCACCTGCGTGACGGTGTTTTCCACCGTCTTCGCCGAGGCGCCCGGGTACGTTGCGCTGATCTGCACGGCCGGCGGCGCGATCGTCGGGTACTGCGCGATCGGCAGCGTGAAGACCGACGCGATCCCCGCGAGCATCAGAATGATGGCGATCACCCACGCAAAAATCGGGCGATCAATAAAGAACTTTGCCATGAGGCGGGCTCCCTGTTATTACGCGCCCGATGCGGCAGAGGCGGGTTGCGCCGTCTGCGCAGCACCGCTGGCGGCCGGCGCGCCCTGAGCGGCGGCGCCGGAGGCGGGTGTGGCGGGAAGTTGCGCGGCAACCGTCTTGACCTGCATGCCCGGGCGAGCCTTGTCCGTGCCCTGCACGATCACCCGATCGCCGGCCTTCAGGCCGCTCTCGACCACCCAGTTCGAACCGTACGTGCCCGAGGTGACGAGCTGACGCAGCACGACCTTGTTGTCGTCGCCGACCACCAGCGCGGTCGGTTGACCCTTCTGGTCGTGCGTGATGCCGACCTGCGGCACCACCAGCGCGTTGTCGTTGACGCCCTCTTCGATCCGCGCGCGCACGAACATGCCCGGCAGCAGCACCTTGTCGGCGTTCTTGAAGAGCGCGCGCACCGTGACCGAACCGGTGCTCTGGTCGACCGTCACGTCGGTGAACTGCAGCTTGCCCTTCTCCGAATAGGTCCGGCCGTCCTCGAGGATCAGCGAAACCTTGGCGGCGTCCGGGCCGGTCGTCTTCAGACGGCCTTCCTGCACTTCGCGGCGCAGCTTCAGACCGTCGAGGCTCGATTGCGTCAGGTCCACATAGACCGGATCCAGTTGCTGCACGGTCGCCAGCAGCGTTGCCGCGCTCGCCTGCACGTACGCACCCGGCGTGACTTGCGACACGCCGATCTGACCCGTCACCGGCGAGGTCACGTCGGTGTAGCCGAGGTTGATCTGCGCGGTGTCGACGGCCGCCTTGCCCGCGGCGACGTCCGCCGCCGCCTGGCCTTCCGCGGCGACCGCGTTGTCGTAGTCCTGCTTGCTGACCGCGTTCGCGGCCACCAGCACCTTGTAGCGGTTCGCCTGCGCGGTGGTCGACACGAGGTTCGCCTGCGCCTTGGCGAGCGTGGCCTTGGCGTTGTTCAGCGTGGCGATGTACGGCGCCGGGTCGATCTTGTACAGACGCTGACCGGCCTTCACTTCGCCGCCTTCGGTGAATTCACGCCGCAGCACGATGCCGTCGACGCGCGCGCGCACCTGCGCGACGAGGAAGGCGCTGGTGCGGCCGGGCAATTCGGTGACGACGGGCACGGCCGTCGGCTGAACGGTGACGATGCCCACTTCGGGCGTTTGTTGCGGCGGGGCAGATTGTTTTGGTCCGCATGCTGCCAGCAATACGGCAGCCGTCGCGGCACTGATTAAGCGGAATGGAACCCGTTCGACGCGCATGGAGCGACCTCTGTCAAAGGCTGAGAATGAAAAAGTGCGCGCATCCCGACCCCGGGGACGGCCGCGCACACATGCGTCTTGCGACGCGTGATCGATAGCCCATGGATGCGATCCGATGCTGCCGGGCACCCTGAGCAAAATGCGCCATACCTGGGAAATGCCGCGCGGCGCCGCCCGTCCGGGCACGGCGCAAGAGCGTTTTGAAAGGCAACAGTCACGGATATTAACCGGTCGTTACGGCTTGGGCTATCCGATCGTGGGATGCTATTATATATACATTCACGAATGCATGTATAAGTGCGTTTCACTTCGCCACTGCGTGGGGGGCCGTAGGAACGCTTCGCAATTCGCTTAACTGAAGTCAGATTGTCATCAAGCGTACTTAATTGCGCTTGGGACTCCCCGAGAACCAGGGCAGGTCATACCCATATGGTCAGAAGAACCAAAGAAGAAGCGCTGGAGACCCGCACCAGCATTCTCGACGCGGCCGAGCGCGTCTTCTTCGAGAAAGGCGTATCGCGCACCTCGCTGGCGGACATCGCCCATGCGGCGGGCGTCACGCGTGGCGCGATCTACTGGCACTTCGCGCACAAGAGCGATCTGTTTACCGAAATGTTCGACCGCGTGCTGCTGCCGCTGGACGAACTCAAGGCCGCGTCGCTGGATCCGAACGAGCCCGATCCGCTCGGGCATCTGATGGAAATCTGCGTGGTCTGCCTGCGCGACACGGCGAACGATCCGCATCGCCGCCGGGTGTTCGACATTCTTTTTCTGAAATGCGAGCTGGTCGAGGAAATGGGGCCGGTCATGCTGCGCTATCAGACCAACATGCGCGAAGGGTTGATGAAGATCGAAGGCGGTCTGCGCAACGCGATCTCCAAGCGGCAATTGCCGGCGGAACTCGATACCCGGCTGGCGGCGGCGATGGTGCATGCATTCGTCAGCGGCTCGTTGCGCGACATGCTGTTCCTGCCCGACGCGACGGACTTCGGCGCTTACGCGCAACGGATGGTGGAAGGCATGTTCGACGCGCTGCGGATGAGTCCGGCGATGTTGAAGGGCGCGGCTGACGCGGGCGGCTGACGGCTTCGAATCTTGACGCAAGAAAGCGGATGGGTGCGTGAACCGCACCCATCCGCTTTCTTGTTTAACGGTTGAACGATTGTTTACGCAGCGCCGCGGCGCGCGCGTGCCTTCTGGTTCGACGCGTAGATGTTGTCCTTCTGCAGCGCCGTACCGTTCTTCAGCGCCGCGAGCCACTCGTCGGTACTCGCCACCGCCGCGAAATTCGATTGCAGCACCACGCTGAACGCATGGTGAATGTCCTTCGCGCTGGCGAAACCCGCGCTGTTTTCGTACGGGACCGAGCCGGTCGCATCGTGCAGAAACTCGACCGCGAGGCCCATGTGGTACGCGTGATTGGTCGTCGATGCGTCGCAGTTGTGGGTCATGTAGCCGGTCACCGTCAGCGTGTCGATGTTGCGCGCGGCCAGCCAGTCGGCGAGATCGGTACCGGCGAACGAACTCGCCTGCGATTTTTCGACAAGGTGATCGTGCGGCCGCGACGCCACCACCGAATGCAGCTCGGCGCCCGCGCTACCGCGTGCGAACAATGGCGAGGTCGGCGTCGACAGATGCTGCACGACGACGACCGGCACATCGGCGGCGCGCGCGGCATCGATCGCGCGGCCGATGTTCGCGAGCGAGGTCTGCACATCCGGATATTCGATCGGCAGGTCGCCGGTCACGTATTCGTTCTGCACGTCGATGACGATCAATGCACGGCGGGGGGTGGTCATGGCGAGACTCCTTCAGTCTGAATGCTGATAGCGGGATAGCCGGATGGCGGATCGATGTTTCGTCGGGTTGAACTCGCGACTCGCTGGCCGGGGCGGCCCTGCTCGCGGGAGCAGCGCGCACCGTTCAGCGGCGATGGACGTATTGTTCGTCACCCTGCCGTTCGACGACAGTGACCCGCGTGACATGAATCGATAGAATCGGGCCATTGTCGAATTTCATGGAGTGGCGCATGGCCAGGCGTGCTGGTGGACATGTTTTGACGCAGAGCGGTTTGACGCGGGGGGTAGCGTCAGCCTCGGCGCCCTCTCCCCTTGCCGCGCCCCGCCACGTCGTCGCGGTGATCGCGTTCGACCGCATCAGCCCATTCCATCTGTCGGTCCCCTGCGTCGTGTTCGGCGAAGACCGCGGCGCCGGCGGTCTGCCCGAGTTCGACTTTCGCGTCTGCGCCGCCGAGCCGGGTACGCTGACCACCACCGCCGGTTTCTCGATCGCGGTCACGCACGGCCTCGACGCGCTCGACGACGCCGACACGATCATCGTCCCGAGTTGGCGCGATCCGGACGAAACACCGCCCGCCGCCCTGCTTGCCGCACTGCGTGCCGCGCACCAGCGCGGCGCGCAACTCGTCGGGCTCTGCCTGGGATCGTTCGTGCTGGCCGCCGCCGGCCTGCTCGACGGACGGCCCGCGTCGACGCACTGGGCATGGGCCGACGACTTCGCGCGCCGCTACCCGCGCGTGCGTCTCGACCCCGACGTGCTCTACGTCGACGACGGCAACGTGCTGACCTCGGCGGGCACCGCCGCCGGACTGGACTGTTGTCTGCACGTCCTGCGCAAGCTGTACGGCGCGGAAACGGCGAATTACGTGGCGCGCCGGCTGGTGGTGTCGCCGCACCGGCAAGGCGGCCAGGCGCAATACGTCCAGCAGCCGATGCCGCCCAACCCGCGCGGCGACCGCCTCTCCGGCCTGCTCGACTGGGTGACGGGCCATCTCGACATCGCCCATACGCTCGACTCGCTGGCCGAGCGCGCGCTGATGAGCCGCCGCACCTTCACGCGACGTTTCCGGCTCGCGACCGGTACGACCGTCAGCGCCTGGCTGCTCGCGCAACGGCTCGCGCGGGCGCAGCAATTACTGGAAAGCAGCGATGAATCGGTGGAGGCGATTGCGACGATGGCGGGTTTCGGGTCGACCGCGTCGCTGAGGCAGCATTTCGCTCACGCGTATCGCACGTCGCCGTCGGCCTGGCGACGGGAATTCAAGGGAGCGTGACGGCGTTTCGTAGCGAGGCGCCGGGATTTCGTAGTGGCGGCGGAGCGACACAAACACGGCGAGGGCTGTGGCGGGCACAGCCATGGTGGCTGTCAGCAAAGCTCGGCGGTCTTTGGCAGTCTTTGGCGCCCTTTCAAGCGCGGCCTTTGGCGGCCTTCAGTGGGCTTTTGGCCTTTAACAGGCGCTTAGCCGCCCACTACCGCTCGCTCAGCCAGCGCGCCACGTACAACAGCAACGCGACCAGAAAGATCATCGCCGCCCACGCCCAATACGGCACCGCGCTCGAACTGGACTCCTGCCGCGATACCCCGTGCGATGCACCCGTCGCACGTCCTGCCAGCGCATCGACATGTTCCGCGCGCGAACGCCGCGCGACGCCGCCGAGCGCGATCGGCCGCAGGAATACATGCTGACGACGCGCCGCCGACCCGCGCGCGCGGTTCGGCCCCTGCCCGTATTTGGCCCGCACCACCGCGTCGAACTCCGCGAAAAAGTCGTCGGCGAGTTGATGCAGTGCGTTTTCGAGTTGCCGCGTCGGCAGTTCGGCGAGCGGCCCGGACGACGTCGCCCAGATCGTGTAGTCGATCCGCGTGCCGCGCTCCCTGCCGCCGTGCGGGCCGTGGTGCCCATCGTCCGGACGCAGACGGATTTCGATCTGGCCGCGCAACGCGCCGATACCTTCCGCGCGCGCCTTGAAATTGATCGTGCGGCGTTCCGCGTCGGCCGGCCCGGAGTCCTGTCCCGCCACATGGGCGCGCACTTCGTACGGCGCGCGCAGCGGTCCGAGCGGCACCGTCAGCGCCAGCTCGTATTCGCCGTGCGCGAGACGCGTCAACGACTCGCAGTTATCGAGGCTGGCGCGCAACAACGCGAGATCCTGCAGCGCGTCCCAGACATCGGACGCGGCAAGCGGAATCCTCAACGCGTCGTTCAGTTCCATTGCAGCCTCCCCGGAAAACGCGCGCCGCCCCGATCAGGAAGTCTGATCGATGCGATCGACGCGCGATGCGTAAAACGCGAGATACCCTTTGATCTGTTGCGCCGGCCCCAGCGGCGCTTCATAACTCCAGACGGCGTTTTCCACCAGGCCGTCCTCGGTGCGCAGATGGAAGTATGACGCGTCGCCCTTGAACGGACAGTGCGAGGTATGCGCCGAGCGTTCGAGGCGGGCCATGTTGACGTCCGCGCGCGGGAAGTAGAACACGTCCGGCAGACCGGTTTCGGACAGCGTGAGCGCCGCCTGCGTATCGGCCATGGTCACGCCGCCGTGAATCACGCGCAGCCGGTGACGGTTGCCCGCGATCGAGATGGTGTGCCCGCCCGCGCCTGAGCCGGGGCTTGCGTGAGGTGTCGGGGCATCGCTCATGTCTCGGCTCCGTGGTGACGTGAAATCCGGCGCGCAACCAGATGTGCGCTCGGCATGCGATCGGGGATTGGACGATGGGACAACCCCTCCCCCCGCAAGAAACCGGCCGCGCATGCAACAAAGCCACGGGCGCGCCCGTGGCTTCATTATCGGCCAAACTTTCGCCGACTGTACGGCCGTTCCGAACGGGAACGGCGGCGTGCGTCGCTACACGAGCCGCTACGCGCGCGTTACTGGGTGGTCCAGTAAAAGTCCGCCTTCGCGGTGCCCTTGGCCGGAATCGTCACCGCCTTGCTCTGATCGCGATCCTTGTACTGCGCGTGCACGGTGTAGCGGCCGGGACGCAGCTTGACCAGCATGTACGGCCCGCGCGACGTGGCGCTCAGCACTTCGCCGTCGTGCGCATCGACCACCCGCACGCGGACGTCGGCGAGAAAGTCTGAGCCGGGGCCCGTGAAGCGCAGCGACAGCGGCCACTGGCTTTGCGCAAGCTGCAGCGCCTTCGATTCGTCCTGGCCCACACCGCCCGACACGAATGCGACGTCGCCGCGATGCTGGATTTGCGGCATGCCGCCGCCGTTGGTGTTGCCGGCGCTGGTGTCGTCGCTGGTGTTGCCGCCAGTGGTGCCGTTCGCCTGCTGCGCATACGCGCCGCCCGCCAGACCGAGCGTGAGCGCCGCGCAGAGTGCGGCGGCTACGATCCTTCGCTGATTGCGTTGGGTGTTCATCGGTTCGCTCCTTGTTGAGGTCCTATCCCTGCCGGTCCCGCACTGCGCCAGGTCCGGCTCGATGCAGACGCAACCCGCGTGCCACGCGGCGGGCCGCGTCGGCCGGAAAACGCTGCCGGGTCATGCCCCGCCGCGCGGCGCGGCAAGCAGCGCGCGGTTCGCCCTGCCTTGTCCTGTCACTGGTCCTGCCACTGCCTTGCTTGCTGTCGACTAAACGATGAATAAAAAAATGCCGGTCCCAAGGCAGTAAATGCAAGAACCGGCAAGCGTTACTTCAATTTTCGCGTCGATCGGCCAGGCCGCCCGCCAGCGCCGCGATCCACCGGCGAGAAGGCTGAGGGATGAACGGCGCGCGCCAGAAACGTACGCCGCTCATCCGCCGCTCATCCGCCGATCAACCGAGATCCACCGGCACGAAGATCTGCGCGTTGTCGCGCTGGATTAGCAGCGCGATGCTGTTGCCCGCGCCGGCGATGATCTGCTTCAACTGATCGACGCTCGTGATCGGCCGGCCGTTGACCGCGAGAATCACGTCGCCCGGCTGGATGCCGGCGCTTTCCGCCGCGCCGCCCGACTGCTGCACCAGCAGACCGTGCGACACCGACGCGCCGCTCTTCTCTTCCGGCGTCAACGGCCGCACCGCGACGCCGAGCCGCCCTTGCAGTTGCGTGGGCTGGTCCGCCTTGTCGGACGCGACCTTCGCATCCGACAACGAGCCGATCGTCACCTTCAGATCCTTGGTCGCCTTGTCGCGCCACACCTGCACGGTGGCCGAACTGCCCGGCGCCAGACCGGCGACCTGCGAAGGCAGATCCGACGAGTCGCTCACCGGCTCGCCGTTGACCGACAGGATCACGTCGCCCGGCTGCAAGCCGCCCTTCGCCGCCGGGCCGCCCGGATCGACCGAGCTGACCAGCGCGCCTTGCGGCTTCTGCATGCCGAAAGAATCGGCGAGCGTCTGGTTCATGCCCTGCACCGCGACGCCGAGACGACCGCGGCTCACGTGACCGGTCTTGACGATGTCGTCCTTGACCTTGATCGCCTCGTTGATCGGAATCGCGAACGACAGGCCCTGGAAGCCGCCGGTCTGCGAGTAGATCATCGAGTTGATGCCGATCACTTCGCCTTGCAGATTGAACAGCGGGCCGCCCGAGTTACCCGGATTCACCGGCACGTCGGTCTGGATGAACGGCGTGTAGTTCTCGTTGGGCAGCGAACGCGACTTCGCGCTGATGATGCCCGACGTCACCGTGTTGTCGAAGCCGTACGGCGAACCGATCGCGACCACCCACTGGCCGACCTTGCTCTGCCGCGGATCGCCGATCTTCACGGTCGGCAGATTGCTCGCGTCGATCTTCAGCACGGCGACGTCGGACTGCTTGTCGGCGCCGACCACCTTCGCCTTGAACTCGCGCTTGTCGGTGAGCTTCACGGTGACGACGTTGGCGCCGTCCACCACATGCGCGTTGGTCAGGATATAGCCGTCGCTGCTGACGATGAAGCCCGAGCCCAGGCTCGCGCTCGGCTGATCGGGCGCATCGCCGCCGTCGCCGCCCTGCATGCCCGGCATGCCGCCGAAGAAGTGCTTGTAGAACTGGTAGAACGGATCGCTCGGATCGATCGGCAGTTGATTGCCGCTGGCGCCGCCGTTGCCGTTGCCGCGCAGCGCCGTCTGCTTGACCACGTGCTTCGCGCTGATGTTGACGACCGCCGGGCCATAGGTTTCGACGAGGCCGGAGAAGTCCGGAATGCCGGTCTTGGCGGCGGCTTCGGCGGGCATCATCGCGGCTTGCGCCGGCGTGATGACCTGCGGCGCGGGCACATCGCGATGCCCCGCCACATAGCCGGCGGAGAGGGCCACGGCGACAGCCACTGCAACTGCGCTACGGGACAAGGTTTTCGCGTTCATCGTGTACTCCTGACTGGGAGAAAAGGCTATTGGATGACACGAAGACTACGGGGCGTCGCTTAAAGGAGTCTTAAGCAGCGACAGATCGTTCAGCTCGTCCGTTGCGATCAGATAGCGTGTTGCTCAGGGCTGATTTAGCGCCGATTTAAGGCCGCTTCAAGTCACTTTACGAACAGAAAGCCTGGCGCCTCAGAAGCGCACGCTGACCTGCAAACCACCCGCCGGCGATTCGTCGAGCGACACCGCCGCATGATGCTGCGTGGCGATGCGGCGCACGATCGCCAGTCCCAGCCCGCTGCCCGCCACGTCGGTGCGCACGCGGTTCACGCCGGCGCCCACCCGATAGAAACGGTCGAACACGCGGTCGCGTTCGGCGGGCTCGATGCCCGGCCCGCTGTCGGCGATCCGTACGGTCGGATGACCGTCCTCGACATGCAGACTGACGTCCACCTGGCCGCCGCGCGGCGTGTATTTGGTTGCGTTGTCCACGAGATTGTTGAACATCACGCGCAGCGCGTCGGCATCGCCGATCACGGTGGCGGGTTCGCTCGCCTCGATGCCGAGATCGACGCCGCGATTCTGCGCGAGCGGCGCATAGTTCACCACGCAGTCCTGCAACAGCGCACGCAGATCGATCGCGTTGGTGACGGCGAGGCCGTCCGGTTCGGAGCGCGCGAGCGCCAGCAATTGTTCGGCAAGACGCGTGGCGCGCGTCACGCCCGTTTGCAGATCGGCGAGCGCCTCGCTGCGCGCGGCATCGTCTCGCGCGCGCGCGACGAGCTGCGCCTGAATCTGCACGGCGGCAAGCGGCGTGCGCAACTCGTGCGCGGCGTCGGCGACGAACGCCTTCTGAATGTCGAGCGCGGTGGCGAGCCGTTCGAGCAGGCCGTTCAACGCGCGCACGAGCGGCTGGACTTCGAGCGGCAGGCGTTGATCGGGCAACGCATCGAGCGCTTCGGGATGGCGCGCGTCGAGCGCCGTCGCGACGCGCCGCAGCGGCTTCAACCCGCGTCCGACGATCACCCACACGGCGACGCCGAGCAAGGGCAGCAGCACGATCAACGGCCACAGCGTGCGCAGCGCGACGCTCGCGGCGAGCCGGTTGCGCACCGACACCGGCTGCGCGAGCTGCACGACGTTATCGCCGACGATCGCGCCGTACACGCGCCAGTCGCCGCGATCGGTGTGCTCGGTCGAAAAACCGAGTTCGGCGCGCGGCGCGAGCGGTGCGCGCGGCCGCGAGTAATACATCAGCACGCCGTTGCGATTCCAGATCTGCAGCACGATGCCTTCGTCGCCGGTATCGCGCGAGCCTAGCACCTGCGAGAACGGCTCCGACGGCAACGCGGCGGCAATCTGCTCCAGCTGGTAATCGAACAGTTCGTTGGCTTCGGCAAGCGCCTGACGGTAAATCAGCCACCCCGCGATGCCCACGCCGAGCAGCACCAGCGCCAGCAGCCAGACCAGCAATTGACGGCGAATCGAACGCATCGGCTCAGGCGTCCTTCGCGATCATGTAACCGAGGCCGCGCACGTTGCGAATCAGTTCCGCGCCGAGCTTCTTGCGCAGCGCATGAATGTAGACCTCGACGGTATTGCTGCCGATCTCCTCGCCCCAGCCGTACATCTTTTCCTCGAGCTGACTTTTCGACAGCACCGCGCCGGGCCGCGCGAGCAAGGCTTCCAGCAGCGCGAATTCGCGCGCCGACAACGCCACCGGCGCGCCGTCGAGCGTGACCTGATGCGACGCGGGATCGAGCGTCAGGTTGCCGTGGCGGATCGTCGAATCGCTGCGCCCCGACTGACGGCGAATCAGCGCGCGCATGCGGGCGCCGAGTTCATCGAGATCGAAAGGTTTGACAAGGTAATCGTCGGCGCCGGCGTCGAGCCCCTTCACGCGATCGGCCACCGCGTCGCGCGCGGTGACGATCAGCACCGGCAGCGCGTGGCCGCGCGCGCGCAGCGTGCGCAACACGTCGAGACCGTCGCGCTTGGGCAGACCGAGATCGAGCAGCACCAGATCGTAAGGCTGCGAACCCGCCGCGCTGAGCGCCGCGTCGCCGTCTTCCACCCAGTCGACCGCGAAGCCTTCGCCGCGCAGTGCCTTGCGTACACCCTCGGCGATCATCCGGTCGTCTTCGACTAGCAAGATGCGCATGGTTATCCGTTCCGAAACATTGATCGATGCCGCATTCTAGCGCCCGTCATCGCACGCGACGACGCGTGGTGCTTTTTCCACCGCAGTGTCGCGGCATGTCTCTACAATGGGCGCTTTGCATAGCGGGGCGCGGGCCGTCGCGGCAGCGTCACCACGTCGTCACTGCGGAATCGACGACATCGCCGGCGTCCCACGGCGCCTATCCCACGCACCGGCATCCTGCACCGACCTCCTGTTTTCCTGCCCGTCCATGACGCACGCTTTTCTGTCTTCCTTCGTCCGCCGCCTGCATCGCCTCGCGCGGCGTTCGCGCTGTTCCGCCTTCTTCGTTTTCAAGCACGCGTCCGATGCATCGAACGGTTTGAATGCATCCATGCCGCATCGGCCGCAAGCTTCATCGCCGCGCTTCAAGGTCAAGGCCGTCCGGCTGCTCGCCTGCGCCGCGCTCGGCGCCACCGCCGCGCTGCCGCTCGCCACGCAGGCGCGCGTGAAGGCCACGCATCCGAGCGTGAACGTCACCACCGTGCTGCCGCAACCGGTGATGATCGGCCTGCAGCGCGCGCACGTGCCGCTGTCGTCGATCAGCGTGGTCGTCGAGAAAGTCGGCGACCGCACGCCGATCCTCGCGCTGAACGCCGCCAAGCCGATGATGCCCGCCTCGACGATGAAGCTCGTCACCACCTACTCCGGCCTGTCGATCCTCGGCCCCGACTACCGCTGGCGCACCAGCGCCTACGCGGACGGCACGCTCGACGCAAGCGGCGTACTGCACGGCAACCTGTACATCCAGGGTACCGGCGACCCGAAGCTCGTGCCGGAAGAACTGATCGACCTCGTGCAGAAGATCCACAAGGCGGGCATCAACGGCATCGACGGCGCGCTGGTGCTCGACAAGCGTTACTTCGACGCGTCGACCCGCGACCTGCCGCCGTTCGACGACGACGCCACCGCGCCGTACAACGTCGGTCCCGACCCGCTGCTGTATGCATTCAAATCGCTGTCGTTCACGCTGACGCCGTCGTCCGACGGCAGCGTCGCGATCGACGTGCTGCCCGCGCTCGCGCAACTGCAGATCGACAACCAGATGCGCGCGACCAGCGGCCCCTGTCGCGGCGATGCGGCGAGCGTCTCGCCCACCGTCACGCCGCAGCCGAACGGCACGGTCGTCGCGTCGTTCAGCGGCGACTATGCAGTGCGTTGCGGCCCGCGCACGATCAACGTCGCGGTGCTCGATCACTCGACCTTCTTCGCGGGCGGCTTCCTCGCGTTGTGGCAACAGACCGGCGGCACCTTCAACGGCGCGACGCGCGAGGGCGCGGTGCCGGTCGGCGCGCGCCTCGTCGCCACGCACGAAGGGCCGGTGCTATCCGACATCGTTCGCGACATCAACAAGTTCAGCAACAACACGATGGCGCGCAATCTGTTCCTGACCATCGGCGCGGTGGAAGAAAAGGCGCCCGCGACGCCGGCCAAATCGGCGCGCGCGATCGAGGCGTTCCTGCGCCGCGACGCGCTCGACATGCAATACCTGTCGCTCGACAACGGCTCGGGCCTGTCGCGCGACGAGCATGTCACCGCGCTTTCGCTCGCCGATCTGCTGCAACGGGCCAACGCGAGTCCGGTCGCCCAGGTGTTCGTCGAATCGCTGCCGATCGCGGGGGTGGACGGCACCATGCGCAACCGCCTGACCAACCAGGGCGCGGGCGGCAACGCGCACATCAAGACCGGCACGCTGCGCGACGTGCGGGCCATCGCGGGCTACGTCGCTTCAGCGGACGGCAACAGCTACGTGGTCGTCAGCCTGATCAACGATCCGCATTCGGAAGCGGCGCGCGCCGCGCACGATGCGTTGCTGGAATGGGTCTATCAGGGACCGTCGCAAGGCTTCACCAGGGTGTCCGATCCAGTCGCCGAGCCACGCGCGAAGCCCAGGAAAAACCCGCATCCGCGCGCGGCTCACTGAGGTTTTCTTCTAGCGATGCGGCGCGCTTCGCGGCTTCCAACCGTGTACGCTGTCGGGCAGTGTTTGAGGCCCGCGTGAAACACTCCGCAAGGTACGCAAGTCTTGCAAGCGTGGTGATCGCGCGGCCCAATCAAACGATAACGACACGACCCGCCGCACTCCGCGCGGCGGCCAGGGACCACGGAGGAAGACACGATGCAATTCGATGCGGAATTGCTGCTGCTCGCCATGGCGCCAGTCTTTCTCGCATGCATCGGCTGGGAGGCGTGGCACCTGCGGCGCACGCGCCCCGGCGCGCAGCTCTATAGCTGGCGCGACACGCTCTGCAACGCCGGCCTCGCGCTGCTGCAGCAAGCCGCCGACAAGCTCGCGTGGCTCGTCATCATTCCGGTCTACGCGTTCTTCTACGATCACTATCGCATCACCACGTGGCAGGCCGGCTGGGTCTCGTTCGTCGTGCTGTTCGTCGCGCAGGATCTGCTCTATTACGTGTTTCACCGCTGTAGTCATCGCGTGCGCTGGTTGTGGGCCGCGCATGTCGTGCATCACTCGTCGGAGCGGATGAACTTCTCCACCGCGTTCCGGCAAAGCCTGATGTATCCGATCGCGGGCATGTGGGTGTTCTGGATTCCGCTCGCCGTGCTCGGCTTTCCGCCGAAGCAGATCGTCGCGATCGTGCTGATCAATCTCGGCTTCCAGTTCTTCGTGCATACCCAGGCGATCGGCAAACTCGGCTGGCTCGAATACGTGCTGAACACGCCGTCGATCCATCGCGTGCATCACGCGCGCAACGACCGATACATCGACCGCAACTATGCCGGCGTGCTGGTGATCTGGGATCGCCTGTTCGGCAGCTATGTCGACGAAGATCCGCACGACGCGCCGGTGTACGGCATCGTCGAACCGCTGCACACCTACAACCCGCTGAAGGCGACGTTCCACGAATGGGCCTCCATGGCCGCCGACTTCGCGAGCGTGCACGGCTGGCGCAACAAGTTGCGCGCGTTGTTCGCACCGCCCGCCTGGGCCGCGGATTATCATGCGCGGCGAGCCGCCGGATCGACCGGTTCGAACAGCGCGATGCGCGCGGCGGACGTAGAGGAAAACCATACGGGCGCGTTTGAAACACCGCGCAGGCCGTAGAAGATTCTGTAAGCTGTCGTCACGCCGCCGACGCGGTGGGCGCTGCCTGCAACACATGGCGCAAGGGCCACATAAACGAGGAGATGTAGTCAACATGAAACACACAGCATCGAGGAATCAACAATGGCTGCGCGTCACGCAGATCGCCATGGCCAGCACTGCGTTCGCCCTGCTCGCCGCATGCGGCGGCGGCAGCGATAACAACAACAATAACGCCAGCGCCACGCCGGCCGGCGGCGTGAACCTGCAGGTCGTGTCGTTCGGCGACAGCCTGTCCGATGTCGGCACGTATGCGCCGGTGATTCAGGCCAGCTTCGGCGGCGGCCGTTTCACGACGAATCCGGGTGAAGTGTGGACGCAGAAGGTCGCCGAGTATTACGGCGGCACGTTGAGCGCGGCGAACCTCGGCGGCTTCGGTCAGCCGCTGGTCGCGACCGGCGGCCTGGGTTATGCGCAAGGCGGTTCGCGCGTCGACCTGCAGCCGGGTCCGGGCTACGCGCCGAACAACATGGCCGCGACGACGGTTCCCGTCACCGCGCAGGTCACGCAGTATCTGAGCCAGCACGGCAGCTTCAACGGCAGCCAGCTGGTGCTGATGAACGGCGGCGCGAACGACGTGTTCGTCCAGGCGCAGACCGTCCAGGCGGCTGGCACGGCGGCAGCGGCGGCCGTGCTGCAAGGCGGCGGTACCGCGGCGGCGGCGCAGACGGCGGCGACAAACGCATCGCAGGCAGCGATTCCGGCAGCGCTTCAGGCCATGACGCTGGCCGCGACCAAGTTCGTCGGCGCGGTTCAGCAGGTCACCGGCGCGGGCGCGACGCACGTCGTGGTCTCGGATATTCCGGACATCAAGAACACGCCGCAGGGTGTGCAGAGCGGCGCCACCGGCCAGCAACTGTTCGACGCGCTGGTGCTGACGTTCAACGGCACGGTGCAGGCTGGTCTGGCATCGAACAAGTCGGTCATCTACGTGAGCGCGTACAAGTGGCTCGACACGTCGCTGGCTTCGTACCAGTCGCTGGGTTTCACGGTGTCGAACACGAACACCGCGTGTAACCTGACCGCGATGGGTCAGAACGCGACGGCTTACGCGACGGCTAATCCGTCGGTGCTGCAGCCGGGTCAGACGGCAGCGGCCTACGGCGCGCAGTTCCAGTCGTCGCTGTTCTGCTCGCCGCAGACGCTGACGGCCGCCGGCGCGGATCAGACCTACATGTTCGCCGACCTCGTGCACCCGAGCACGCATCTGCACGCGTTGTTCGCGCAGACGGTCGAGCAGGCGATCGCCGCGACGGGTCTGGGCAAGTAAGGTGGGGAATCAGGTGGCAAATTAATCGAGGCATCGCTGCGTGGCGGCGATGCCTCGATGACGACAAAACGCCCGGTTTGCATCGCTGCAAACCGGGCGTTCTGTTTGATCAGCGATTCGCGCGCGATCTACCCCTGCGCTTCGAATGCCGCGGCGGCACGCCCCAAGCGGTCGTTCACCGCGATCCACTCGATCGTATCGGGCAGCTTCTCGATCAGAATCCGCGTGACGTTCGCGCGATCCAGCGCTCTGAGCAGGCCGTACAGCTCGCGCGCATAGAGATGCGGATCTTCGGGCGCGGCGATGAAGTGCACACCTTCGGCATCCGCCCAATGACCGGCGCGTGATTTGCGTGCGACCAGCGCGACGCGTTCGCCCTGACCCTGACCTTCGCCTCCGCTACCCGTTGCGCGCGCGGCCAGCAGCGGTTCGAGCGCCTCGAACGGCAACAACGCGAGCGGCGTGCGTGGCGCGTAGTGCGCCTTCAGCGTGCCGGAAGCGCGCGGCGCCGACGCGTCCGAGCCGTCCGGCAGACGCGGCGCCTCGCCGAGCACGTCGGCGATGTCCTGCGGCGTGACGCGGCCCGGCCGCAGCAGCGCCGGAAAACCACGCGACAGATCCAGAATGGTCGATTCGATGCCGACATCCGACGCGCCACCGTCCAGCACGTGAATCGCGCTGCCGAACTCGTCGCGCACATGCTGCGCGGTGGTCGGGCTGACATGACCGAAGCGATTCGCCGACGGCGCGGCCACGCCGCCATGGCCACCGCGCAATGCGCTGAACGCCTGCAGCAGCGCCTGCGCAACCGGATGCGACGGGCACCGCAAGCCCACCGAATCCTGCCCGCCGCTGACCGCGGCGTTGATATGCGCGGCGCGTTTCAGGATCAGCGTGAGCGGCCCCGGCCAGAACGCATCGATCAAACGCTGCGCGTCGGCCGGCAAATGCTCGACCCAGTAATGCGGATCGCCCTGCGGCGCCAGATGCACGATCACCGGATGATTCGCCGGCCGGCCCTTGGCCGCGTAAATGCGCGCGACCGCGTCCGGGCTCTCGGCATCGCCGCCCAGCCCGTAGACGGTCTCGGTGGGAAAGGCGACGAGCCCGCCCGCGTCGAGCAACGCGGCCGCGTGCTCGATCTGCGCGTCGCTCACCGGCAGCGCGCTCGCGGCGCCTTCGGCGCAGTGGTGTCGATCGTGTTGATCCGGCATGGTGTGCGTGTCAGCTCGTGGCAATGTGCAGCAGCCGCGCGCAATCGCGTCCGGCCGTGCGGGCTTCTTCGAGCGTCGCGGCGGTGAAGTTCACGTGGCCCATCTTGCGGCCGCAGCGCGCCTCTTCCTTGCCGTACAGATGCAGACGCGCCGCCGGCATGGCCGCGACTTCGTGCCACGGCGGCGTGACCGCCGCGCCCTTCTGGCCATCCGGGAACCACACGTCGCCGAGGATGTTCAGCATGACCGCCGGCGAATGCTGGCGCGTGTCGCCGAGCGGCATGCCGGTCATCGCGCGCACCTGCTGCTCGAACTGGCTGGTCGCGCAGGCGTCCACCGTGTAATGACCGGAGTTGTGCGGACGCGGCGCCATTTCGTTGGCGACCAGCGAACCGTCTTCGAGAATGAAGAACTCGACGCACAGCACGCCGACATAGCCGAGCTTGTCCGCGATCTGCAGCGCGGCCTGCTGCGCCTGTTCGACGAGCGTCGGCGTGGCGTCCGGCGCGGGGACGATGGTGTGCGACAGCACGCCGTCGCGGTGCGTGTTCTGCGCGAGCGGGTACACCACCGACGCGCCGCTCGCCGTGCGCGCGATCAGCGCGGACACCTCGAACTTCAGCGGCAGACGCTTTTCCAGCACGCACGGCACGCCGGCGAGCGACGCATGCGCCTCGCGCACTTCCTCGGCATTGCGCACGCGGATCTGGCCTTTGCCGTCGTAACCCATGCGGGCCGTCTTGAGGATGCCGGGCAGCACGGCTTCGAGCGCCGCGTCGTCAAGCGCGGCCAGCGCGTCCGACGTTTCGATCACCACGTGCGGCGCGACCGTCACGCCCGACGAGGCGATAAAACGCTTCTCGGCGATGCGGTCCTGCGCGACCGCGACGCAACGGCCGGCCGGGCTGACGAAGGTGGTCTGCGCGAGAAAGTCCAGGCTCGCCGCCGGCACGTTCTCGAATTCGGTCGATACCGCCGCGCACAGTCGCGCGAGTTCGGTCAACGACGCCTCGTCGTCATACGCCGCGCGCAGATGGCGGTCGGCGACGGCGCCCGCCGGACTGTTTTCGTCCGGGTCGAGCACGGCGACGCGATAGCCCATGGCTTGCGCGGCGAAACAGAACATGCGGCCGAGCTGGCCGCCACCGACCATGCCAAGCCATGCGCCGGGCAGAATCGGTGAAACGGGTGTGTTGTCTGGGTTCATCTTAGTGGTCGGTCGCGGCCGGGTGAATGTGCCGTACGACGGGCAGGCAACCCGGCCGAGGGTCGGACGGCAACATCTTGCATTGGACCGGGCGAGTGCGGTGCAGCCAGTGCATTGCACCTGCGCCGGTCGACAGGGGACGTCTTTACGTTAGTTACTACGTCAAACAGGCGATCCGGCACTCACAGCGCCGGCAACACCATCGCGTGCGCGGCTTCGTTCTGGCGCACGCGGAACGCCGCCAGTTTCTCCGCATACCCGGCGTCCGTGCCGCTCAGCAGCGACACCGCGAAAAGCGCCGCATTCGCCGCGCCCGCCTCGCCGATCGCGAAGGTGGCCACCGGCACGCCCTTGGGCATCTGCACGATGGAATGCAGCGAATCCACGCCCTTCAGATACTTGCTCGCCACCGGCACGCCGAGCACCGGCACCGTGGTCTTGGCGGCCAGCATGCCCGGCAGATGCGCCGCGCCGCCCGCACCGGCGATGATCGCGCGGATGCCGCGCTCGCGCGCGCTTTCGGCATAAGCGAACATTTCGTCGGGCATGCGGTGCGCGGACACCACTTTCGCTTCGTACGGCACGCCGAATTCCTGCAGCATCGCCACGGCGGTTTTCATCACTTCCCAGTCGGAACTGGAGCCCATCAACACGCCGACGACCGGCGCGCTGTGCGTATGGGCGGTTTGCGCTTCACTCATGTTACGGCTTCCTTGTATCTCGAACGCGATGAGCCGTAATCAGGCGAGCTTGTGGCCGGTCAGGCGTTCGAGCGCTTCCTGATACTTCTCGCCCGTCTTCGTGACCACGTCGTCCGGCAGCTTCGGCGCCGGCGGTTCTTTCTTCCACGGCTGGGTTTCGAGCCAGTCGCGCACGAACTGCTTGTCGAACGACGGCGGGTTGGTGCCGACCTGATACTGATCCGCCGGCCAGAAGCGCGACGAATCCGCGGTCAGCGCTTCGTCCATCAGATACAGCTTGCCGTGGTTGTCGAGACCGAATTCGAACTTCGTGTCCGCGATGATGATGCCGCGGGTGGCCGCGTAATCGGCCGCTTCCTTGTACAGCTTGATCGAGATGTCGCGGATCGTGGCCGACAGTTCGGTGCCGATGCGGCGCTCCATCTCGTTGTACGTGATGTTTTCGTCGTGGTGGCCCATTTCGGCCTTGGCGGCCGGCGTGAAGATCGGCTCGGGCAGCTTCTGCGCGTTCTGCAGACCCGGCGGCAGTTCCACACCGCACACCGCACCCGTAGCCTGGTAGTCTTTCCAGCCGCTGCCGGCCAGATAGCCGCGCACCACCGCTTCGACGAGGATCGGCTCGAGGCGCTTCACCACCACCGCGCGACCCTTCACCTGCTCGACTTCGTCCGCCGCGACCACGGATTCGGGCGCCACGCCCGTCAGATGGTTCGGCACCACGTGCTTCAGCTTGTCGAACCAGAAGTTCGCCATTTCGTTGAGCACGCGCCCCTTATTCGGAATCGGCTCGCCCATGATCACGTCGAACGCCGACAGACGGTCGGTCGTGACGATCAGCAGCTGGTCGTTGCCCACCGCATAGTTGTCGCGGACTTTACCGCGGCCGAGCAGCGGCAGCGAGCGGAGCGTGGATTCGTAGAGGGTAGACATCGTCGTGGTTCGCTAAAAGTGGGGCAAAAAGTGTGACCGGAACAAAAGGGAAACGCCGTTCCCCGGATGATGCGGGAACGGCGGTCTAACCACAACCTGGCCGGATGGCCAGGCTTGACGCCCGGCGACCGGCCAGATATCGGCCTGGAGAACTTAACGGACGACCTGCGCGAGCTCGCCCGACTTGTACTTCTCCGCGATTTTATCAAGCGAAACCGGCTTGATCTTGCCGGCCTGGCCTTCGCAGCCGAATTGCGTGTAGCGCTCGATACAGATTTTCATTGCCGCTTCGCGCGCCGGCTTCAGGTAATCGCGCGGATCGAACTTGCCCGGGTTGGTCGCCATGTAGCGGCGGATCGCGCCGGTGATCGCCAGACGCAGGTCGGTGTCGATGTTGACCTTGCGCACGCCGTTCTTGATGCCTTCCTGAATTTCCTCGACCGGCACGCCGTAGGTTTCCTTCATGTCGCCGCCGAATTCGCGGATTTCCGCGAGCAGTTCCTGCGGCACCGAGGACGAACCGTGCATGACCAGATGGGTGTTCGGAATGCGCTGGTGAATTTCCTTGATGCGCTGGATCGACAGAATGTCGCCCGTGGGCTTCTTGCTGAACTTGTACGCGCCGTGCGACGTACCGATCGCGATCGCCAGCGCGTCGCACTGGGTCAGCTTGACGAAGTCGGCGGCCTGCTCCGGATCGGTCAGCAACTGCTCGCGGGTCATCGTGCCCTCGGCGCCGTGGCCGTCTTCCTTGTCGCCCTTCATGGTTTCCAGCGAACCGAGCACGCCCAGTTCCGCTTCCACCGTGATGCCGATCGAGTGCGCGGCGTCGACCACGCGACGCGACACTTCGACGTTGTACTCGTACGACGCGACCGTCTTGCCGTCGGCTTCGAGCGAACCGTCCATCATCACGCTGGTGAAGCCGCTGCGGATCGCCGCCATGCAGACTGCCGGCGACTGGCCGTGATCCTGGTGCATCACGACCGGAATATGCGGATACGACTCGACCGCCGCTTCGATCAGGTGACGCAGGAACGGCTCGCCCGCGTACTTACGCGCACCGGCGGAGGCCTGCATGATGACCGGCGCGTTGACCTTGTCGGCCGCGGCCATAATCGCCTGCACCTGCTCCAGGTTGTTCACGTTGAATGCCGGCAAGCCATAGCCGTTTTCGGCGGCATGGTCCAACAGTTGACGCATTGATACGAGAGGCATGCTTAACTCCTTAGATTGAAACGAATTCTTGTGCCGTCGGCATCTTTTGGGCGATTTTATCGCGAAGCAAACAGCATGCCCGTTCGCACCTACCCTAAAGCGCCGGACATTCCTTTATGCCTCTGTACGCAATTGGAGTCTGTGCGCCGCCTCTCGCGGGGCAGGCTGTCGGATTCGTTCAAACCGTGTGTGCCGATCGGTGTGCATCGGTGTGCCGCATGGGGCGACGGCCGGCGCTTCAGCGCTCTTACACCCGCCCATGCCGGATATTGCAACCAGCCGGAGCACGCGTTTCAACGCACGCTCCGGCCGGCCTGTCCTTCATTGTCGCCGGATCAATACGGCTCGCCGACCCGCACGATCTTCAGCGTGTTGGTGCCGCCGGCCTGGCCCATCGGCTCGCCGACGGTCAGCACCACCATGTCGCCGCGCGACGCGTAGCCCTTGCTCACCACGGTTTCCAGCGCCTGCTGCAACGCGGTGTCGCGGTCGGTGTTGGTATCGAGATGCAGCGAGGTCACGTTGCGGTACAAGGCCATGGCCCGTTCGCTGCCGACGCGCGGCGTGAGCGCGAAAATCGGCACGTGGGTCCAGTGACGCGACATCCACAGCGCGGTCGAACCGGATTCGGTCAGCGCCACGATCGCCTTCGCGCCCAGGTGGTAGGCGGTGAAGAGCGCGCCCATCGCGATCGACTGGTCGATGCGGGTGAACGTGCGGTCGAGGAAGTCCTTGTCCAGTTCCGACTGCTCGGACTTCTCGGCTTCGATACAGATCGCCGCCATGGTCTCGATGGTCTGCACCGGATACTTGCCCGCCGCCGATTCCGCCGACAGCATCACCGCGTCCGTGCCGTCGAGCACCGCATTGGCGACGTCCGACACTTCCGCGCGGGTCGGCACCGGGGCGTAGATCATCGACTCCATCATCTGGGTTGCGGTGATCACGAACTTGTTCGATTCGCGCGCCATGCGGATCATGCGCTTCTGCAGCGCCGGCACCGCGGCGTTGCCCACTTCCACGGCCAGGTCGCCACGCGCGACCATGATGCCGTCCGACGCGTCGAGAATGCCTTGCAGCGCCGGAATCGCTTCCGCGCGCTCGATCTTCGCGATCATCTTCGGCTTGATGCCGAACGGCGCACCGGCGATGTTGGCCAGCTGGCGGGCCATTTCCATGTCGGTCGCGTTCTTCGGGAACGACACCGCCACATAGTCCACGCCGAGCGACATGGCCGTGCGGATGTCTTCCATGTCCTTCGCGGTCAGCGCGGGCGCCGACAGGCCGCCGCCCTGGCGGTTGATACCCTTGTTGTTCGACAGCTCGCCACCGATCTTGACGATGGTGTGGATTTCGCTGCCGATCACGCGCGCGACGTTCAGCACGATCAGGCCGTCGTTGAGCAACAGCACGTCGCCCGGTTTCAGGTCGCGCGGCAGGTCCTTGTAGTCGAGACCGGCGCGCTGCTCGTTACCGAGTTCGCAGTCGGCGTCGAGAATGAACGGCTCGCCGGCGACCAGCATGATCTTGCCGTTTTCGAATTTACCGACCCGGATCTTCGGGCCTTGCAGGTCGGCCATGATGGCGACTTCGCGGCCGGCCTGGCGGGCCGCCTCGCGCACGAATTCGGCGCGCTGGCGGTGGTCGTCGGCAGTGCCGTGCGAGAAATTGAGCCGCACCACGTCCAATCCTGCCTGAATCATTTGCAGCAGGATTTCCGGCGTGCTGGAAGCCGGTCCGATGGTAGCGACAATCTTGGTGGCGCGATGCATGAGTCTCCTCGTCTGGATGGGATCGCTGGGAAAAGCGCTGCGAGTCGGATGCGGAGGCTGCGCACCGAAGGATGCTGCCGGGGGCTGCGCGCCGGTTGAAACCAGCGTCGCTTTATGGGGTGAAGCGGTGTTCGACACCAGTACGGGGCGTACTGGCGGTTCGGCGAGCGCGACCTCGTCGCCGGGGAGTTCTGCCTGCGATTGCGCGGCCTGTCCGATGGACGGGGCCGCGGCTTCGCCGGCAGTGGTCAACTCCACCTGCGCGAGGGACGAGCCGGATTCCTGAAGCTGCTGCGGATCCAGGGCGGCCGCAGCGTTGGCCGTGTCGGCCGGGTTCGTTGCCGCAGCGGGAGCGGCCGCGGAGCGCGTTGCGCGCTCCCCCGCTTTTGCTGCTTCCGTGGTACGCGATGCCTTGGCGCCGCGGGTTTTTGCAGTCTTGGTCATGGGGGAGCGCGCCGTCACGTTAAGCCCGCGATTCGAGAACTGCGACGGCGGGCAGTTTCTTGCCCTCCAGGAACTCGAGGAAGGCGCCGCCGCCCGTCGAGATGTAGCTGACCTTGTCGTGAATGCCGTACTTGGCGATAGCGGCGAGCGTGTCGCCGCCGCCCGCGATCGAGAACGCCGACGACTTGGCGATGGCGTCCGCCAGCGTCTTCGTGCCGTTGCCGAACTGGTCGAATTCGAACACGCCGACCGGGCCGTTCCACACGATCGTGCCGGCCTTTTCCAGTTGCGATGCGAGGATACGCGCGGTTTCCGGACCGATGTCGAGGATCAGGTCGTCGTCCTGCACGTCCACGACAGCCTTCACTTCGGCCTTCGCGGTCGGCGAGAACTCCTTGGCGGTGACCACGTCCGTCGGGATCGGCACCGAGGCGCCGCGCGCCTTGGCCGCGTCGATGATGGCTTTGGCTTCGTTCACCAGATCGGCTTCGGCGAGCGACTTGCCGATCTTCAGGCCGGCGGCCAGCATGAACGTATTGGCGATACCGCCGCCGACGATCAGTTGATCGACCTTGTCGGCGAGCGATTTCAGAATGGTCAGCTTGGTGGACACCTTCGAGCCGGCGACGATCGCCACCAGCGGACGCTTCGGCGCGCCGAGCGCCTTGCCGAGCGCTTCGAGTTCGGCGGCGAGCAGCGGGCCCGCGCACGCCACGCCCGCGTATTTCGCGATGCCGTGGGTGGTCGCTTCGGCGCGGTGCGCGGTGCCGAACGCGTCGTTCACGTAGATGTCGCAGAGCTTCGCCATTTTCTGCGAGAGCTCGTCGGAATCCTTCTTTTCGCCCTTGTTGACGCGGCAGTTTTCCAGCAGCACGAGCGCGCCCGGCGCGACGTTCACGCCGTTCTCGACCCAGTTGGCGACCAGCGGTACGTCGCGGCCGAGCAGTTCGGCCAGACGCTTCGCGACCGGCGCGAGCGAATCTTCCGGCTTGAATTCGCCTTCCGTCGGGCGGCCCAGATGCGACGTGACCATCACGGCGGCGCCGGCGTCGAGCGCGGCCTTGATGGCCGGCACGGAGGCGCGGATGCGGGTGTCTTCGGTGATGTTGCCTTGATCGTCCTGCGGCACGTTCAGATCGGCGCGGATGAACACGCGTTTGCCGGAGAGCTTGCCTTCGGCGATCAGATCAGAAAGACGCAATACCTTGTTCATGGGCGTTTGTGTGCGAGTTGATTGGAAGGCGGTGGCGGACGGCGCGCCGACGTTCCCGGCGGCAAACTCCAGCGCCAGGGCACGGCAGCGGCTCCACGGAAGCGGGCGCCGGCGGGGCTGGCACGGCTCGCGCGCCTTGCCGCGGCGCGCTCATCCCGGAAACGAGCATTTTAACTGATCCACAATGCCTTAAGACCCGCAAGCGGGCGAATGTCCCGTATTTGAAGATTGGCCGCTTTATGTCGCAATGCAGCAATGGCACTGTGATGCGGCCTTACAGAAATAGCCGCAACAATGTGAACACCACCATGCCGACGACGATCGTGCCGAGCATGGTGCGGCGCCACAAAAACCACCCGAGTCCGGCCAGCGTCGCATAGAACTCGTGGTTGGACGGCGCGAACGACAGGCCGTCCGGCGTGGCCAGCACATCGGGCAGCACGACGGCCGCGAGCGCCGCGGCCGGTGCGTAGCGCAGCATCTTCTGCACGCGCGGCGGCAATACCGTGCGTTCGCCGCCGATTAGAAACATCGCGCGTGTCAGCGCGGTGACGAAGGTCATGCCGGCGATGGCGAGCCAGATCTGCGTGGAAGTCATCGGGAATCTCCGGCGCTGCTGCGAATGCGGCGCAGGTCGGCGCGCTCGACCATCAGGTCGGCCGCGCTGCCCGCGACGATCGCGGCGATCACCGCGAGCGGCAGCGCGAGCCGGTAAGGCAGGTCGAAGGCGAGCAGCGAGACGACGCCGGCAATGCTCACGGCGACCAGCGTGGCGCGGTTCGCGATCGCCGACACCATGATGGGCAGCAACGCGAGCGTGCCCGCCAGCGCGAGCCCCCAGTTGTCCGGAATCAGGCTCGCCAGCAGAATCCCGGCGATCGACGAGACCTGCCAGGACAGCCAGCTGCACAGCGCCATGCCCCAGTAGTACGCCTCCTTGCCAGGCTGATAGCCCGGCGGGAAGCTCTTCTTCTGGAACAGGAGATAGATCACGTCGCCGTTGAAGTAGCCGAGCAGGATGCGGCGCCACATCGGCAGATAGGAGAAATGCGGCGCGAGCCCGACGCTGAAGATCACGAAGCGCGTATTGACCATGGCCGCCGTGAGCAGCACGGTCCACACCGGCAGTTTCGCCGCGAGCAGCGGCAGCACCGCCAGTTGCGACGAGCCGGCGTAGCACAGCAGCGACATGGTGAGCGCCTGCGGCAGCGTGAGTACCGATTTACTCATCGCGATGCCGGTGACAAGACCCCAGGAGAAGATCGCCATCAGCGTCGGCGAGTAGTCGCGCGCGCCCTCGCTGAAGGCACGGCGATCGGTATCGGACAGACGAGCGAGCATGAGGCGAAACTTGCGGCGCGCGAGAGCGCCGCTGCGATGGGAAGTCGGCGCCAGGTCGTCAAGCACCCGCTGGCGCATCCGGATATGAATTATGCGTGCGCTGGATTATAGCGTCCGGCATGCGGCCGAATGCCCGTTCCGTGTGCAAAAGACGCTAAAATGACGCTCTTCGCCCCACCCCATCGGGAGCCTGCCGCCTGGCGGCCGGTTCGGGGGACTCACAACGCACTGCTGGAGAATCGTATGTCAATGGCCGACCGCGACGGCAAGATCTGGATGGATGGCAAGCTCATCGACTGGCGCGACGCCACGGTCCACGTGCTCACCCACACGCTGCACTACGGCATGGGCGTGTTCGAGGGCGTGCGCGCCTACAAGACGGCGGACGGCGGCACGGCGATTTTCCGTCTCCAGGAACACACCAAGCGGCTGCTGAACTCGGCCAAGATTTTCCAGATGGACGTGCCGTTCGACCACGAAACGCTCGCCGCCGCGCAATGCGAAGTGGTCCGCGAGAACAAGCTCGAATCCTGCTATCTGCGCCCGATCATCTGGGTCGGCTCGGAAAAGCTCGGCGTGTCGGCCAAGGGCAACACCATCCACGTGGCGATCGCGGCATGGCCGTGGGGCGCCTACCTCGGTGAAGACGGCATCGCCAAGGGCATTCGCGTGAAGACCTCGTCGTTCACGCGCCATCACGTGAACGTGTCCATGGTCCGCGCGAAGGCGTCGGGCTGGTACGTGAACTCGATCCTCGCCAACCAGGAAGCGATCGCCGACGGTTACGACGAAGCGCTGCTGCTCGACGTCGACGGCTACGTGTCGGAAGGCTCGGGCGAGAACTTCTTCCTCGTCAACAACGGCAAGCTGTACACGCCGGACCTGTCGTCGTGCCTCGACGGCATCACGCGCGACACGGTCATCACGCTGGCGCGCGACGCGGGCCTTCAGGTGATCGAAAAGCGCATCACGCGCGACGAAGTCTATACATGCGACGAAGCGTTCTTCACCGGCACCGCCGCCGAAGTCACGCCGATCCGCGAACTCGACAACCGTACGATCGGCTCGGGCACGCGCGGCCCGATCACGGAAAAGCTGCAATCGGCTTTCTTCGACGTCGTGAACGGCAAGAGCGACAAGTACGCGCACTGGCTCACCAAGATCTAACGCACGCCGCGCCGCGGGCGCGCCTCGCCGGTTCCGGCGGACGCGAACCCTCGCGGCGCGACGCACGCCCCCTGCATACAACGAGAACGTCCCATGAGCGAAATCAAGGAAATGCCGCTGGTCGAACTGTCGGCGAAAGATCTGCCCGCTTACTGCCCGAACCCGGCCATGCCGCGCTGGAGCGCGCATCCGCGCGTTTTCATCGACGTCACGCATGGCGAAGCGCGTTGCCCGTATTGCAGCACGCGATACAAGCTGCGCGACGGCGAAGTGGTCCGGGGTCATTGAACCCGTTCCGCTGAACGCCGATCGCTTGCGGTGTCGTCCGCCGGCGCGCCTTGAAGGTCGCATAGCCGCCTGGCACGCCGAGCGGCAACGTGCCGCCGGCAACGAGGCGCTACGGCAGACTCACCGCGACATGGCCGCAACCGCGGCGCCCCCGGCCTCGCCGGCAGGGCGTCCCGCGGCTGGCGGCCCTTCCCTTTTGAACCACCCGAACGCCACGCGCACGCCGCGCGCGGCGTTTCGTTTCGACACCGGACACTCACTCTGATGCGTCGCGCGTTGGTTATCGCACCGAACTGGATCGGTGACGCATTGATGGCGCAGCCGCTGTTTGCGCGCCTCGTGAAATTGCATCCGCGCATCGTCATCGACGCGGTCGCGCCCTCGTGGGTCGCGCCCGTGCTCGAACGCATGCCGGAAATCCGCGACGTCTACGCCACCGACCTCGCGCACGGCAAGCTGCAGATGCTGCGCCGCTGGCAACTGGCGAGCGATCTGCGCGACGTCGGCTACGACGCGGCCTACGTGCTGCCGAATTCGCTGAAGTCCGCGCTGATTCCGTGGCTGGCGGGCGTGCCGTTGCGCATCGGCTATACCGGCGAAAGCCGCTACGGGCTGCTCAACGTGCGCCACGCGAATCCGCGCAAGGACGAGCGTCCGCCGATGGTCGGCCACTACGCCGCGCTCGCCTACGCGCCCGGCGCCAAGATCCCCGACGACCTGCCGATGCCGCGCCTCGACACGGACCTGAACGAAGCGTCGCGCGTATCGGCGCGCTTCAATCTGGACACCCGCGTGCCGCTGCTGGTGTTCTGTCCGGGCGCCGAGTACGGTCCCGCCAAGCGCTGGCCGCCCGAACATTTCGCCGCGCTCGCGCAGATGGTCGGCCAGTCGTTCCCGTACACGCAGATCGTCGCGCTGGGCTCGCCGAAAGACGCGCCGCTCGCCCAGGCGATCGCCGAACGGGCGCCGAACGTGCGCAACCTGTGCGGGCAGACCGCGCTGGGCGAAGCCTGCGCGCTGATCTCGCGGGCCAACGCGGTCGTCACCAACGACTCCGGGCTGATGCACGTGGCCGCCGCGCTGCGCCGTCCGCTGGTGGCCGTGTACGGCTCGACCGATCCGCGCCATACGCCGCCCTTGTCCGAGCTCGCAAAGGTACAATGGCTTCACCTCGAATGCAGCCCCTGTTTTGAGCGCGAGTGTCCGCTCGGCCACCTGAACTGCCTGAAGCAGTTGAGCGCCGAGCAGGTGTTCAGCGATTTGCGCGGCATGTTGCTCACGCAACGCTGATCCGGTTGACACTCGCACGCAACACCGCACGCCCCTGAGCGCGTCGCGTCATGTTCGCGCCTTGCAGCGCGGGCAAGCTCGCAAGAGCACGTCCCTCGGGACGTCCGGCGCTCGGGTCGATGGTCCGGTGCTTCGCCGGATCGTCCCGTTGAACGCTGCCCCGCAACCGCGCGCCGCGCACTAGAGACTGACGAGCCATGCCACGTTTTGCCCATATCTTCGAAGCCGCCGCCGATACCCTGAACGCCTACTATCAGGCCGTCGCCGAGGTCAATATCGACAGCTTGATGGGCCTGTGGATCGACGAGGAGTTCGTGAGCTGCATCTGCGCGGACGGCTCGCACCTGCACGGCCTGGACAGCATTCGCGCCGGCCTGCAGATCCAGCTTGAAACCGCCCCGGTGTCGATCGAACCGCTCGACATCCGCGTGTACGACAGTCTCGGCACCGTGGTGTACGCAATCGCCGAGGCGCACCGCCCAGCCGATCCGAAAGCCACGCCCACCATGGTGTTCACGACCTACGTGATGGTTCACGAGCGCGGCGAGTGGCGCATCGCGCACATTCACGCGAGCCCCATGCCGAACGAGGCCGCCAGCCAGTTCGCCACCAAGATGCGGCACGGCCAGGGGTCGCTGCACTGACGTGCGGCGCAGTTTCTCCTTTCCACTTTTCAAGCCGGTATGAGCACGACTCGTCGCCCTGTTCCAACGCCCGAGGGAGCGTCCTCGCAGGAGTTGGACAGCGCGCGAGACGATGCCGCGCCTGCCGGGGCCATCGAGCGGGTTGCGGCGGCCGTCGAGGCGGGCATCGAATCGCTGTACCGCGCACCGCTGTGGCTGCCGAACCGGCATGCGCAGACCATCGTTCCGTCGCTGTTCGCGCGCCGCCCTGCCGTGACGCTGCGGCGCGAGCGCTGGGATACGCCGGACGGCGATTTCATCGATCTCGACTGGGTCGTGCATGACCGGCCGCCATCGGCCGAACGCACCGCCAACGTTTCTGCCGGCGCATCGTCTTCGCACCACCCCGCCGCCGATGCCCCGCTGCTCGTGCTGTTCCACGGTCTGGAAGGCAGCTCGGCCTCGCACTACGCGATGTCGCTGATGGCCGCCACCCGCGAGCACGGCTGGCACGGCGTGGTGCCGCACTTTCGTACGTGCGGCGGCGAATTGAACCGCCTGCCGCGCTTCTATCACCTCGCGGACAGCACCGAGGTCGACTGGATCCTGCGGCGTTTGCGCGCCGCGCATCGCGGGCCGATCGTGGCGGCGGGCGTGTCGCTCGGCGGTAATGTGCTGCTGCGCTGGCTCGGCGAGCAGCGTGACGAAGCCGGCTCGGTGATCGCCGCGGCCGCCGCGATTTCCACGCCGATCGACGTGCATGCGGGCGGCCGCGCCTTGTCGCAAGGCTTCGGTCTCGTCTACGCGCGCAGCTTTCTGAAAACGCTCAAGCAGAAGGCCGCGCAGAAGCTGATCCAGTATCCCGGTCTGTACGACCGCGACGCGATGCTCGCGAGCCGCACCATGTACGAGTTCGACAATATCGTCACCGCGCCGCTGCACGGCTTTCGCAATACCGAGGACTACTGGAGCCAGGCGACCACGCGCCCGCTACTGCCGCATATCCGCGTGCCGACGCTGGTGCTGAACGCGCGCAACGATCCGTTCCTGCCGGCCGAGGCGCTGCCTTCGCGGCACGAGGTGTCGGCGGCGGTGCAACTCGAACAACCGGAGCACGGCGGTCACGCCGGCTTCATGACCGGGCCGTTTCCGGGCCGTATCGACTGGCTGTCGCGGCGCGTGTTCGGCTATCTGGAGCAGCACGTCGATCATGGATGACATCGTCAAACAGGCGCTGGCCAAGTGGCCGAACGTGCCGAGCTGCACCGGCTGGCTGATGCTCGACCGGCGCGGCAACTGGCGGATGCGCGACGAGGCCGCGCAGGCGAGCGGCGCGCCGGGCACCGCGATCCGGCACGAGGCGCTGCTGGGGTTCATCAATCGCAATTACGCGGTCGACGAGCAGGGGCAGTGGTATTTCCAGAACGGTCCGCAACGGGTGTATGTGGAGCTGGGTTATACGCCGTGGGTGGTGAGGTTTGCGAGCGGTGACGGTCGTGATGGCCATGCCGCTTCCGTGATCGATGCCGAGGCCAAGGCTGCGGCTACCGCTCGACTCGTGCTGCACGATCAAGCCGGCCAGGCGTTCGAACCCACCGCGGTGTACATTGACGAAGACGGCGGCATCCTGTTCGCCGATGCATCGACGCCGCCGCGAATCGCCGTGCTGCACGATCACGATCTGGACACGTTCGCCGATCACGCCGAACTCGCCGACGATTCGATGAGCGGCGAGTTTCGCTGGAACGACAGCGTGGTGTTGCCGCTGCAGGCGGTACGACGCGCCGAGGTACCCACGCGATTCGGCTTCGTGGCCAGTCCCGCCGCGAAGGCCGGCGCCCCCAGCTAACTCTTCTCGTCCAGCCGCTCTTCCTTATAGCGGCTTTCCATTTCGTGCAGTCGCGCGTCCACGGTCGCGAGGTCGTAGTAGCCGATCGTCTTCAGATCGCGCGCATCCTTCAGTTGCCGGATCGCCGACGGCCACGCCCCTTCCAGCGCGAACTTCTCCGCCATCGCGCGATGCTGCGTCAACGCATCGCCGCTCCCCGCGCTGGCCTGCGCGAGATACAGCCACCACGCGGGCTGGTCCGGCATCGCACGGGTTTCCTTTTGCGCCAATAACTGCGCATCGGCAAATCGCCGCAACGTCAGCAAGGTGCGGATGTGCATGTCGATCGCGGCATTCGACTGCGGCCAGCGCTGCTGCGCGAACGCCGCAAGCCGCAGCGCTTCGTCGTCGCGGCCGGCGCGACGGGCGATGTCGGCGGCCAGCACGTCGAGGCTCGGCGAACTGCGCGCCGCTTCACCCTCGCGCTGCTCGCCCGCGACGAAGGCTGCGAGACACTGCGCCAGCGAAGCCGACGCATCGTCATAGCGCTCCAGCAGCATCTGCCCGTAGGCGATGCCATACCAGTTCGCCGCGACGTTGACGGCGGTGCGGTCCTCGATTTCGGAACGCAGCCGCGACACTTCGTCGGTGTACTCGCTGCTCGAACGTTCCTGCAACAGACGCGCACGCGCGCGCACGAAGCCGTACTCGGGCGCTTGATGCGGCTGCCGGTACGGCGCGCGGCGCGCGCGGTCCTCCATGTCGGCGATCCGCTCGCCCGTCAGCGGGTGCGTGCGCGCGTACGCGGGAATGCCGGTGTCGCTCATCGACGCGCGGTCGAGCCGGCCGAAGAACGTGGTCATCGCATACGGGTCGTAGCCGGCGCCGGCCAGCAGCAGAAAGCCGACGCGGTCCGCTTCGTGTTCGGCGGAGCGCGAGAAGCGCAACTGGTTGTCGACCGCATACGCCTGGCCGCCGATCGCGATCGCGCTGCCGAGGTCGCCGCTATGCGCGAGCACGCCCGCCAGCACGCCGAACAGCACCCCGGCGAGCGCGGCGTAGCTGCTGTGCTCGCCGGTCGTGATCATCCGCGAGATGTGGCGTTGCAGGACGTGGCCCATCTCGTGGCCGAGCACCGACGCGAGTTCTGACTCGGTCTGCGTCGTCACGATCAGGCCAGTGTTCACGCCGATGAAACCACCGGGCAACGAGAACGCATTGATCTGCGGGTCACGCACCGCGAACAGATCGAAGTCGGGGCGATAGCCGCCGAGGTAGAGCGCGTTGGCCGCCGCGGCGAGCTTCGCAGCGACCGAATTGAGGTAGTCGCGTACCAGCCAGTCGTCGAGATAATCGGGATCGCGGCGCAGTTCGCGCATCACGCGCTCGCCGAGTTTGCGCTCGGCTTGCGGCGTCAACGAACTCGACCCGCCGTTGCCGAGATCGGGCAACTGCTGCGTGACGAGCGGCGCGCGCCACCCGGTGGCGACGCCGGACTGCCCGGAAAAGCGGCTCTGCGCGCCGCCATACACGCCGAATACGCCTTGCACGATGTCGGGCGGGATGATCGGGTCGGCGTAGATGTCGGTTGCGCCGCTGACGAGAGGCGGCTCGGCGGGCTGCGTGTTGAGCGCGGACAGATTGGCGGCGCCGGCGGACGTGCCGAGTGAAATGCCGGTAGATGCGTTGGAAGAAGCGTTGGAAGAAGCGCCGGATGAAACGGCAGACGGAGCGTTGGCTAGCATGTCGGCCGACGCGCCGGATGAACTGCCGCGCGATTGCGCGAACGCCCCCGGCTGCACGACCAGCGCGACGGATAACAACGCAGCAGGAAACCGTTTCGAACGCATCGCGAGATGGGCAGGAGAGCGGGCGAAAAACGAAGAACGAAACACGGGCGAAACACGGAGGCGGCACGCGCCGCACGGAATAAGATAGCGGGCAGCACAGGGCAATTGTAATCATTCGACGCGCACCGGCGGGCATTCTTGTGCATCCGCGCCGCTGCTATGATAGGCGCCCTCTGAAGGAGCCCAACATGCCAGAACTCACACATTTCGACGCAGCCGGTCAGGCGCATATGGTGGACGTCGGCGGCAAGCAGGAGACAAAGCGCATCGCGCTCGCGCGCGGTTCGATCCGCATGCTGCCGGACACATTCGCGCTGATCCGCGACGGCAACGCCAAAAAGGGCGACGTGATCGGCATCGCACGAATCGCCGCGATCCAGGGCGCGAAACGTACCGCCGATCTGATCCCGCTATGTCATCCGCTCGCACTGACCCGCGTGAAGGTGGATTTCGAACTCGACGAGGTGCTGCCCGGCGTGCATTGCTCGGTCCAGGTCGAAACGCTCGGACGCACGGGCGTGGAGATGGAAGCGCTGACCGCCGTGCAGGTGGGTCTGCTGACCGTGTACGACATGTGCAAGGCGGTGGATCGCGGCATGACCATCACCGATGTGAAGGTGATGGAGAAGCATGGCGGGAAGTCGGGGGATTGGGTGGCGCAGGGTTAAGTCGCTGCTTTGTAAAAGCGAATCTGGCGATTTGACGAGTTTCCTCGCGGCACCAGTTCGCAACTTAACCACTACAAAGCTGCACCTCACCGAATCACATGAAACGCATCAAAACTGGCTAATTACTCGGGCTTTGATCGTTTCGAATTCGGAGTCACTTATCAGTCCCGCGTCGAGCATCGACTTTGCTTTTTTCAGGCGCTCAGTCGGGTCTTCGTTCGCCGTTGAAGACGCCCCGTCCGCGCCAACCGAGCCCTGAAATCCGCCAGACTTTGCCCTTAGTTCTTCCAGTTCACGAAGGCGTCTTTTTTCGCGCCAAGCTTGTTCCTGCGTCTGGCAAATACGATAGACAGCTTGCGCTTCTGCTTTACGGAGACCGGTAAACTCGAAGGGACGAACCGAGCCATTAATGGCGAGGTCTGGCATCGTCAGAGCCGTTACCCGCAGTGTGCTACCAAAAATACCCGCCTTGATGTGCGCAGACTTGATGTCCTGCCACCGAAGATCAACCGGGGTAAATCCACCGATCAGACCACGGCTAACGCCAATCAACCGGCCCGTAGTGGCAGCGACAATTGAACGACGATGCAGCAATGCAAAGAGTCTGCGCTGCACAGCCGTTGTTTGGATTTTCTCACCCGCGACAAGCATTGAATCCAGCGGCTCGAATACTCTTTCAAGTCCCGCTTCACGCGGCACAACCTGCTCTTGATTCATCTGTGCTCCCCGTTAGTCTATGTATTGATTTGACAACCCGTACCGATGATCGGGCATGCGGATAGTTTATCTTGATCTCAGCGTTCGGGATCGGTCGCATTTCGGCATACACCGCGCCTGCAAGCTGGACACACCGTCATTTCAAAAGCTTTGAATCTAAAAGCGCCGCCGCAATCACCAGGATCAACCGTTTGCCGGTCCATGAATTCCCTGCCGAACGGGGTTATATCTTCCGCGAAAGTCTTCGCTTCTTATGCGCAGCTTCTATAAAAAAATGTCTGTCTGTGAGCGTATTGAGATCGCCGCCATCCTTCACCATTCCAATGACGTGCGAATCGCCGGACTATGCGCTGGCTTGAGTTGCAGGTGCTGCCGCTACTGAACTGATGTCAATCGATTGGACGCACTCCGCATGGACGCCTGACACGACAGGTGCGTCGCAAACATCATCCACGCGCTTGCGGTACAGATCGACCAGGCACTTGTCGTTCGTACACTTGTTGCGTTGCGCGATCCATGCACGTTGCTCCTTCTTCAACGACGCGCCGCCGTCGCCCAGGTCAGTCGCCAACATTGCGTTGTAGTTTCCTGTCAGGGCATCGTCCAGTTTTCCAAGCAGCGGATTGGCGCAAATTGCCTTCTCCACGAAGGTCGATGCCTTCTTGCAGTCGAAGGATGCAGCGTGCGCCAGCGGAGATACGATCAGCAAGGCAGCAATCAGGTGACGAAATTTCATGGACTTCCCCGGATTATCGATAGTCGAATCATAAAAACCGCGAATGAATGGCGGTTGCTTTAACGTTCTGGATCGCAGAACACATCGCCGACAGCGCCCGAATACGTGTTTCCGTGTCCGTACTCAGGCAGGTTGCATCGCTACACCCTCAATCGTCGTCGCTGTCGTCGTCCTGATTGATGTCGGCGGGCGGCAAGCCGTAGCGTTTCATCAATTCCGCCTTGAACGCGCCGAGCGTTTTCTGCTCGTCGCAAAGCTGGTACAGATAGCTCAGTTGCAGCGGCCAGTCATTGAGTTCCACCGCGAAAATCTTCAGGCGCTCGACCGTATCGAACGCCGCTGCCGTGTCGCCGCTCAGCGCCTGCAACACCGCGTAACGGCGCAGCACCGTTTCTCCCGGCAACAACGCCAGCGCCTGGCGATGCATCGCCAGCTTGTGCTGCAGGTCCATCGAATTCATCGGCAGCAGTGTCGCGAGACCATACTCGCCCCACGCCTGGAAGAGGAACGACGGGTCCGCACGATACTGCTCGGCAGGGCGCGAGCCGTAGTACAGCACTTCCGAGCGCGCATAGTCGCGATACACCGGATACAACGCGGCCAGTCCACCGAACACCACCACCGCGAACGCGCCGAACGATAGACGCGCCGGCACGAGCCGCAGCGAACGCGTGTCCAGCAAGCCGAACACGAACATGGCCGGCAGCAGGAAGAACATGTACTGCTGCGGGTATTCGACCAGAGCATGCATCGCCAGCACGCCGATCAACGCAACGCCGAATACGCGAGCCGCGCTCTGCGGCGCACGCACCACGCGGACCAGCCACGCGCCGAGGCCGAGCAGCACGATCGCGACGCCGATCAAGCCGGTTTTCGCCAGCAGGTCGATGAAGATGTCGTGCGAATTATTGGCGATCTCGACGCCGCCGAGGTTCTTCACGAACGCGAACTGATAGCTCGGAAACTCGCCCCAACCGACACCCAGCAGCGGATGGGTCTTGAACATCGTCCAGCCGTACTTCCACAGCGCGAGGCGCGGCGCGATCTGGCCGGCGTCCTTGAAGCGCTCCGCCGCCGACTGCCCAAGCTCCAGGTGATAGCGCACGTTGGCCCAGCGAATCAGCGCATTGACCACCACGAACAGCACGGCCAATGCGATCGGCACCAGCCATTGACGGTTGCTGCGGCGAAGCAGCGGCTCGCTGCGCGTCTGCGCGAACGCCATCCAGAAACCCGCCACCACGATCACGCCCATCTGCAGCCACGGCCCGCGCGACACGGTCAGCGCGAGGCCCACCGCGAAGAGGGTCGAGACAAGCAGCCAGATACTCACGGCGATACGCCGCGTCTGCACGAGGAACATCGCCGCGGCCATCGCGAACGCGATGTAGGTGGCGAGGTGGTTAGCCTGCGCCATATTGCCGAACGGCCGTCGCTCGACGGTGATGTTGTACGCCACCACGAACGGCGATACGCGCGTTTCGAGGTGGAACAACTGGATCACCTGGCAGAACACCGCGAACAACCCGCCGACGATCAACGCCTCCGCCGCCCAGCGCAGCGCCGTTTCATCGAGCTTGACGCGCGCGAAGCCGTACCCGGCATGCACCGCCATGAACGCCGCCAGCAGGTAACCGCCGCCGAGCCAGTTCATCGACGGTTGCGAGACCGGCAGCAGCACCGACTGCGACACCACCACGAGGCCGAACAGCAACGGCACCAGCGCAACCACCGGTGACGCGAACGCGACGCGCGGCTTGGCGCTCGCCACCATCAGCACGACGCCGGCGCCGGTCAACAGATAGAGCGACAGCGCCGTGAATTCGGCATAGAAGGTCGGAATCGGATACGTGTGGTTGACGACTGCATAAGGCAGCACCAACGCGAGAGCCAGCAGAATGAGAGAAAGGTAGCGCGCGAATGGGGTGGGCATCGAGTAACCGGTGGGCGTCAGCAACCGGCGCACTATACAAAAAAATCCTCCCGCTGTGCGCCGGCCCGGCCGAAATAGCTCGAAAATCAGCGTTTTACGCGCGTTCGGCCACCCGCGCGCTTATTCGCACGCGGGTCTCCCGCAGGTCAAGAGTGGATCATGAGCGGCATTCGGGTGGTGCGAGATTCGCCGCGAGCGTCGGTGCTTCGGCAGGTGCGGGGCCAGCGCCCGGTGCCGGCAGTGACGACGACGCCTTGCCCCCCGCAAAACATTCCCACGTGAGCGCGCCCGCCTGCACCGCGCTCCTGCTCAACGCGACGCGCGCGGTCGGCGCATCGGCGTTGTCCGGCACCGAAGGCACCAGCGTCAGCGTGTTCGCGCCGGCCGCCGCCACGCGCGCCGTGAAGGCGACAGTGATCTGTCCGGTGTCGTCGTCGACGTGAATGGACTCGACGTTGCGCGTGGCAGGCGGCGACGCGTAACCGCCGCCGAGCGCGCCGCCGCTCGCGGCGTTCTCCGCGACGGACAAACGGGCCGACGCCGCGAGCGCAAGCCCTTCGCCGACGCGGCTACGAGCGAGATAGTCCTGATACGCGGGAATCGCATAAGCGGCGATCACGCCGACGATCGCCAGCACGATCATCAGTTCGATCAGCGTGAAGCCGAGCGCAAGGTTCAGGCGGCGGCAAGCGCGCACGAGACGCGCGGACCAGCGCGCTCGCTCCAGCGAGAAACGCGGCGGCAGGGACGATTGGGTATAAGGCGAAAACGGCAAGGTAACGGTCATGAGCAGACTCCTGATACGAAAACGCCTGCCCCACGGATCGGGAACAGGCGTTGAAATCGTAGCGATTGAGGCTTGCCGCCGACAGTCAGCCGAATGGCTAATGTTTGGTGCGCGGTAATCTGTGCTAGGTGCTGACGCGCGTCGCCCAGACGCGCCTGCGCGAGCGGCTCAGGCGCTTGCGCGCGCGGCATTGCGCCGCTTCAGCAGGTACCCCAGGATCACGACGAACAGCGCGCCCGCCGCGCACATGCCGTACTCCGCAGCCGGCGTGTCGAGGATCGGCCACCGGTCGCCGGCCGGATCGTTGACGATCAAACCACCGGCGATCCAGCCGAGCAAGGCCGCGCCGAGCGTGACCACGACCGGAAAACGATCGAGTAGTTTCAGCACCAGCTGACTGCCCCACACGATCAGCGGAATGCTGACCACCAACCCGAAAATCACCAGTGCGAGGCGATGATCCGGATCGGCCGCTTCCGCCGCGCCCGCGATGGCGATCACGTTGTCGAGGCTCATCACCGCATCCGCGACGATGATCGTTCTGATCGCCGAGAGCAGCTTGTCGGCCGGCTTGATGTGCTCGTGCACGTCATGCGCGGGCGCCATCAGCCGCACGCCGATCCACAGCAGCAACAGCCCGCCCGCGAACTTCAGCAGCGGCACGTCGAGCAACGCGACGGCGAACGCGATCAGCGCGATGCGCAGCACGATCGCGCCGACCGTGCCCCACAGCACGCCCTGCGTGCGCTGCGACGGCGCGAGGTTGCGGCAGGCGAGCGCGATCACGACCGCGTTGTCGCCACCCAACAGAATGTCGATGACGATGATCTGAACGACAGCGCCCCAATGGAGCGTGGCAAGGAATTCGAGCATGGGCGGAAGGCCAGTCAGGTCTGGCGCACAGCCAATAAAAAAGCGGAGGAGTCTGCACTCCCCCGCTTTTTTCAAACCGTACGCTCACGAAAGGGTTCCGTAAGCGTATCAAAATTCGCGCCTCGATTGCGCGCGAATGTCGACTTACAGCATCGCCTTCAGAAGACGCGCCATTTCCGACGGGTTCTTCGTGACCTTGATGCCGCAGGCTTCCATGATTTCCAGCTTCGCTTCGGCCGTATCCGCACCGCCCGAGATCAGCGCGCCGGCGTGGCCCATGCGCTTGCCCGGAGGCGCCGTCACACCCGCGATGAAGCCAACCACCGGCTTCTTCATGTTGTCCTTGATCCACTCGGCCGCGTTGGCTTCGTCCGGACCGCCGATCTCGCCGATCATGATGACGGCGTCCGTATCCGGATCGTCGTTGAACATCTTCATCACGTCGATGTGCTTCAGACCGTTGATCGGGTCGCCGCCGATACCGACCGCCGACGACTGGCCGAGGCCGATCGCCGTCAATTGACCGACTGCTTCGTACGTCAGCGTGCCCGAACGCGACACGACGCCGATACGGCCCTTGCGGTGGATGTGACCCGGCATGATGCCGATCTTCAGTTCGTCCGGCGTGATCGTGCCCGGGCAGTTCGGTCCGAGCAGCAGCGTCTTGCTGTTCTTCGCGCGCATACGTGCCTTGAGCTCGATCATGTCACGCACAGGAATGCCTTCCGTGATGCAGATCGCCAGATCCAGGTCGGCTTCGACCGCTTCCCAGATCGCAGCGGCAGCGCCTGCCGGCGGAACGTAAATCACCGACACGGTCGCGCCCGTTTCAGCCTTGGCTTCGGCGACGCTCGCGTAGATAGGAATGCCTTCGAAATCTTCGCCGGCCTTCTTCGGGTTCACGCCTGCAACGTACGCTTCGCGGCCGTTTGCATATTCGCGGCAAGCACGCGTATGGAACTGACCGGTCTTGCCGGTAATGCCCTGCGTGATGACCTTGGTGTCTTTGTTAATCAGAATCGACATGTATTGACCTCTGTTCGTTTGGCGTCGACGTGTAGCGCGGAGTTTGCGTCGGCCGGCGGGATGTTCTCCACCGGCGCCGCTGATGCGTCACACGTGCGCCGCCATTCGTAATCCTGGTGAATGCGCGTGGCGAGCGCGTCTGTTCGAACAAACGCGCTCCGGGTCTGGCTTACGCCTTGCCCGATGCCGCCGCGACGACCTTCTGAGCCGCTTCTTCCATGCTGTCGGCCGCGATGATCGGCAGACCGGATTCGGCGAGCATCTTCTTGCCCAGGTCTTCGTTCGTGCCCTTCATGCGGACCACGAGCGGCACCTTCAGCGACACGGCCTTCGACGCCGCGATCACGCCTTCCGCGATCACGTCGCAGCGCATGATGCCGCCGAAGATGTTGACCAGGATCGCGGTCAGGTTCGGGTTCTTCAGCATGATCTTGAACGCTTCCGTGACCTTCTCGGTCGTGGCGCCACCGCCCACGTCCAGGAAGTTCGCCGGTTCGCCGCCGAACAGCTTGATGGTGTCCATGGTCGCCATGGCCAGGCCGGCGCCGTTCACCAGACAGCCGATGTTGCCGTCGAGCGAGATGTACGCGAGGTCGAACTTCGACGCTTCGACTTCAGCCGGATCTTCTTCGTCCAGATCGCGGTACGCGACGATTTCCGGATGACGGAACAGCGCGTTCGAATCGAAGTTGAACTTGGCGTCCAGCGCGATGACCTTGCCGTCGCCGGTCAGGATCAGCGGGTTGATTTCGGCCAGCGATGCGTCGGTTTCCCAGAATGCCTTGTACAGGCCTTGCAGGATCGCGCGAGCTTGCGGCAGCGAAGCGGCGGGCACGCCGATCTTCGTGGCCAGCTCGTCGGCTTCGGCGTCTTTCAGACCGGTTGCCGGGTCGACGGCGATCTTGTGGATCAGCTCGGGCGTCTTTTCCGCGACTTCCTCGACGTCCATGCCGCCTTCGCTCGATGCCATCACGACGATCTTCTGCGTAACGCGATCGATCACGAGGCCGACATACAGTTCCTTCTTGATGTCAGCGCCTTCTTCGATCAGCAGACGATTCACCTTCTGGCCTTCCGGACCGGTCTGGTGCGTGACGAGCTGCATGCCGAGGATCTGGTTCGAGTATTCACGAACCTGTTCCAGCGACTTGGCGACCTTCACGCCACCGCCCTTGCCACGGCCACCCGCGTGGATCTGAGCCTTCACGACCCAAACCGGGCCGCCGAGCTCTTCCGCGGCCTTGACCGCATCATCCACCGAAAAGACCGGCTTGCCGCGCGGTACCGCGACGCCGAATTTCCGCAGGATTTCCTTACCCTGGTACTCGTGAATCTTCATGCGTGATTCCCTTCAGTCTGAGAGTTGGATTGAACTTCGTTTCCGCTGCCGTCGTTCATGCCGGACACGTTGCCGCCCTTGCCTGTCTGGCGGACCGCTCCGTCGCCTGACGCTGCCACGCGCTCCGCGGAACGCGGTGCGTGGCCATACCAGCGCGGATAAAACTGTTGCACCGCCTCGCCGTCGAAACGCAGCGCGTGGCAGCGTCCCAGCTGGAATGGCGGTTTGTCGTTGGAATGCTCGCCTGTGCTGTTGGACGATTCGTCTCCAGAACGGGCTGCCGCGCCGCGCGCGCTGTCACCGGTGCGCCACACGTCGCCGGCGAATGCCTGAATCGCGGCGGTCGGCAAAATTGCACATAGCTCGGTGAGATGCGTGCAACCGGCCGTGCCGCCCAGCAAACGGGCAGACTCACGGCGGAAGTTATGGCGCAGATTGAGCCCGATGAGGGCACGGTAGGCGGGATTGCTGACTTCGCACTGCCCTGGATAGGGCACCCAGTCGGACGACGCTTCGGCGTCGACGACATTGAGCGAGCGATCGATGGTGATGCGAAGCCAGAGTTCATGGATCGGCTGACCATTGGGCCGGACGCCCGACGCAAGCACCACGTCGCGCGGTTTTTCGTCAGTCAAGCACGCTTCCACATCCCACAGGCCATCGGCTCGCTCATAGGCTTCCGCGCGGATTGCGCGGCGATGGCGCAACTGACGGGTTACGGGCGAGGAAAGCGGCATGCGGGAAGGAAAGGCCGGATTGGAAAACCCACGAATTTTAGCATACTGGGTATTTGGGACAGGCTGGATTGCGCAGGCCCAAGCGGCGCGCGGCTGAGCGGGTTAGGCGCTATCTCGAAGCGGTTTTTTTGACGACGATCGCGGCGGGATGCTTCGATGGCGCTCGCCGGACAGCGGCGGAACAACGCGCCGGTGACGGCCAGGCAGAGGCGCAGGGGAAAGACTTGAACGCGTTCTAACGGACGACCGTATGGCGGGTTGCCAGGATCACTCGTCGTCGAGACCCTTGAGGATTTTGCCTATCGTCGAACCCGAGAAACCTCGCGATGCCAGAAAGCGCGCCTGCTTCGCGCGTTCGGCAGGCGATTCGGGCAAGCGGCCGAATTTCTTTTCCCACACGGCCTGGGCGCGCGCGAATTCGGTCTCGCGTAATTGCGCACTGGCTTCCTCGACGAGCGTCGAATCGACCGCGTGCTGTTTCAGTTCACCGATGATGCGGCTCGCCCCCAATCGCGACGAACGACGATGAATCAGACTTTCGGCGAAACGCGAATTGGACAGCCAGTTTTCGGCTTCCAGTTGATCGAGCAGCGTATCGAGCGAATCGGTTTCCTCGACGTACGGTTTCAGCTTGCGTGCGAGTTCGGCACGGCTGTATTCACGACGGGATAAATAGCCGAGTGCTCGCCCGTTCAGGGAACGGACGGGGCGCTGGGATTTCCTGGCTTCGTCCTGATCCGGCCTTGCTTCGCCGGGTACGCGACGCGAACGGGTGTAGGTGGACTCGCCGGGTTGAGCGGCTTCGGAGGAACCGAAACCAGAAGCGGAACCGGCAGACTGGGACGGCTTGAACGACGCGCGCTGCGGGCCTCGGCCCTCGGCGCGGTCGTGCGCGTCGAACGATTCGGATGGGTCGAACGGGTCGTCGCTGCTAAAAGAATCGCTATCTGAATCACGATTAGCGCGTGGGCCGTCCGCACTGCGTCCAGCATGGGACAACGGCCGGCCCTTGCGTATCACTTGATGGTTACTCTTCTTCGTCCGCGACTTCTGCGCCGGCACCAGCGGTTACCGCTTCGGCCATGGCATTCACACCCAGCGATTCACGGATGCGGTTTTCGATCTCGCGAGCGATTTCCGGATTTTCGCGCAGGAATTCACGCGCATTGTCCTTGCCCTGACCGATACGTTCGCCGTTGTAGCTGTACCAGGCGCCGGCCTTGTCGACGATCTTGGCCGTGACGCCCAGATCGATAACTTCGCCCTGACGCGAGATACCCTCGCCGTAAAGAATGTCGAAGATCGCTTCTCGGAACGGTGGCGACACCTTGTTCTTGACGACCTTCACGCGCGTTTCGTTGCCGATCACTTCGTCGTTCTTCTTGATCGAACCGATACGGCGAATGTCCAGACGCACCGACGCGTAGAACTTCAGCGCGTTGCCGCCCGTGGTGGTTTCCGGGTTGCCGAACATCACGCCGATCTTCATGCGGATCTGGTTGATGAAGATCACCAGGCAGTTCGTGCGCTTGATCGTGCCGGTCAGCTTGCGCAGTGCTTGCGACATCAGACGCGCTTGCAGACCCGGCAGCGAGTCGCCCATTTCGCCTTCGATTTCAGCCTTCGGCACGAGTGCCGCGACCGAGTCGATCACGATCATGTCGATCGAGCCCGAACGCACCAGGGCGTCCGCGATTTCAAGCGCCTGTTCACCGGTGTCCGGCTGCGAAACCAGCAGCTCGTTCACGTTCACGCCGAGCTTGCCTGCGTACTGGATGTCCAGCGCATGTTCCGCGTCGATAAACGCTGCCGTGCCGCCGAGCTTCTGCATTTCAGCGACCACTTGCAGCGTCAGCGTGGTTTTACCCGACGATTCCGGACCATAAATTTCGACCACACGGCCACGCGGCAAACCGCCGACGCCCAGCGCGATGTCGAGGCCGAGCGATCCGGTTGAAACCACCTGGATGTCTTCGACTACCTCACCTGCGCCGAGCCGCATGACCGACCCTTTGCCGAACTGCTTTTCGATCTGCGCGAGTGCGGCAGCGAGTGCCTTGCTCTTTTCAGCAGTCAGTCCAGCCGAGCCTTTCTTGCTTTCTTCCATGAATCGTCCTTTGCTATGATGAACGGCGTCTGAGGCAGGTGTGCCGCCCGTTTTTGAAGGCAGCGCACGAAACCCAGACACTGTATAAAAAAACAGTAGTTTTGGCAAGCGCGATTCTCATGCGAACGCGCATTTTTACCGTCGCACTGCCCAACTACCCACAATAATTTTCGGAGACCGCTGTGCGCCGGGGATACCCGCGGTGCCGGCAAGGCCAGGCTGGCGCACCATGCGAATTCTGATTGCCGAAGACGACAGCATACTCGCGGACGGTCTGGTTCGATCACTCCGCCAATCGGCCTATGCCGTAGACCACGTAAAGAATGGTATAGAGGCCGACGCCGCGCTCTCCGTGCAAAGTTTCGACCTGCTGATTCTCGATCTGGGCCTGCCGCGCATGTCCGGTCTCGAAGTGCTGCGCCGCCTGCGCGCACGCAATTCCACCCTGCCCGTGCTGATCCTGACCGCCGCCGACAGCGTCGACGAACGCGTGAAGGGCCTCGACCTCGGCGCCGACGACTACATGGCCAAACCCTTCGCGCTGAACGAACTCGAAGCGCGCGTGCGCGCGCTGACCCGGCGCGGCGCGGGCGGCGGCCCGACGGTGGTGCGCCACGGCTCGCTGTCGTTCGATCAGGTCGGGCGGATCGCGTATGTCAACGAGCAGGTGATCGACCTGTCGGCGCGCGAACTCGGTCTGCTCGAGGTGCTGCTGCAACGGATCGGCCGGCTGGTTTCGAAGGAACAGCTGGTCGACCATCTGTGCGAATGGGGCGAGGAAGTCAGCAACAACGCAATCGAAGTCTACGTGCACCGGCTGCGCAAGAAGATCGAGCCGAGCGGCGTGCGCATCATCACCGTGCGCGGACTGGGCTACTGTCTGGAGAAGGCCGCGCCCGCGGCCGGCAGCCAGACACAGGCGGCATCCGAGGCCGAAGCCGGCGTCGCCGGGCCACCCGCTTCCGCCTCAGCTCCCGCCGCTCAATCCGAGCCGTCCGGCGCCATGCCGGCCAGCCACCACTTCAAGTAGAGCGCCACCATGTCCGCGCGCGAAGACCGCGCCACGGCGCACGCGGCGGATCTCGACGAGGCGCGCGACGAGCGCTACGCCAATCCGTTCGCCCCGCCGGACGAAACCGAGGCCGCCGCCGAAGCACGCCCGCGCTCGCTGTTCGGCGAAATTCTCGACTGGATGCTGGCGCCGCTGCTGCTGCTCTGGCCGATGAGCCTCGCCGTCACCTATCTGGTCGCCAAGTCGATCGCGAACGGTCCGTTCGACCGCGCGCTCGAAACGGACGCTTACGTGCTGGCGCGCCAGATTCATCCGGTGAACGGGGTGGCGGAGTTGTCGCTGCCCGATTCCACGCGCGATTTTCTGCGCACCGACAACGTGGACCGCGTGTTCTATCAGGTGCTCGGCACGCGCGGCGAACTGGTGGCCGGCGAGCGCGACATGCCGCTGCCGCACGAGGAAGACCGGCCGCAACCGGGTCTCGTCGAGTTTCGCGACGATATGTTGCGCGGCAACGACATCCGCGTGGCTTATACGACCGTGGAGTTTCCGCAGACGCCCGGCGCGCAGCCGGTGCTGGTGCAGGTCGCCGAAACGCTCGACAAACGCAGCCAGCTTGCCAACGACATCATCAAAGGTGTGATCCTGCCGCAGTTCGTGATCCTGCCGCTGGCGATCCTGCTGGTGTGGTTCGGGCTGTCGCGCGGCCTCGCGCCGCTGCATGCGCTGCAGGCGCATATCCGCGCGCGTCGGCCGGACGATCTGTCGCCGCTCGAGGCGCGACGCGCGCCGCCGGAAATCGAGCCGCTCGTCACCTCGTTCAACGATCTGTTGACGCGCCTCGAACAGAACATGGAATTGCAGAAGCGCTTTATCGCCGATGCCGCGCATCAGATGAAAACGCCGCTCGCCGGGCTGCGTACGCAGGCCGAGCTGGCGTTGCGGCAGGATGCGTCGGCGGAGGTGCATCGCTCGCTGGAGCAGATCGCCACCAGTTCCGAGCAAGCCGCGCGGCTCGTCACGCAATTGCTGGCCCTGGCGCGCGCGGAGAATCGCATGTCGGGGCAGATTTTCACGCCGGTCGAGGTGACCGAAGTGGCGCGCAGCGCGGTGCGCGACTGGGTCCAGCCCGCGCTCGCGAGGCAGATGGACCTCGGTTACGAGGCGCCCGACGACCCCGTCGACGTGAACGGCAATCCAGTGATGTTGCGCGAAATGCTGTCGAACCTGATCGACAACGCAATCCGCTATACGCCGCCGGGCGGCCGGATCACGGTACGGGTCCGGCACGACTCGACGGCGCGCCGTGTCCATCTCGAAGTCGAGGACACCGGGCTCGGGATTCCCGTTGCCGAGCGTTCGCGCGTGATCGAACGCTTTTACCGGATTCTCGGCCGCGAAGGCGACGGTAGCGGCCTGGGCCTCGCGATCGTCCGCGAGATTGCGACGATGCATGGCGGCGAGCTGACCATCGACGACAACGTCTATCAAACCTCGCCACGACTCGCCGGCACCCTCGTGCGCGTCAGTTTCGACGTGCTCGAGCGGGGACGGGACTTACCCTAAGGCCGCTGCGACGGGCAGCCGCCTCATTCGAATAATGAGATTTGGTTGCCAGATTTTTGGCGAACTTATCTGATATTTGACGACTTTTAACAGCAACCCAACCGCCCGCCACGCCCTCGAAATTCGCCCTTCCACGTCAGTACGCCGTAAGTTTCCACTCCAATAATCGGCCTCACGGGAACGCCTTACCGGCGAACCGCGTGCATATCAATATTGGAGACGACATATGGCTACCGTTGGCGGGCAAATCTCCCCCGTGCCGATGACGCGTGATGAGAAGCGGGTGATCTTCGCATCGTCGCTGGGCACGGTTTTCGAGTGGTACGACTTCTTCCTGGCCGGCTCGCTTGCGGCTTTCATCAGCAAGAGCTTCTTCTCCGGCGTCAATCCCACGGCGGCTTTCGTGTTCACGCTGCTCGGCTTCGCGGCGGGTTTCGCGGTGCGGCCGTTCGGCGCGATCGTGTTCGGCCGGCTCGGCGACATGGTCGGACGCAAGTACACGTTCCTGATCACGATTCTGATCATGGGCTTCTCGACGTTCCTGGTCGGCTTCCTGCCGGGATATGCGTCGATCGGTTTCGCTTCGCCGGTGATCTTCATCGCGATGCGGATGCTGCAGGGCCTCGCGCTCGGCGGCGAGTACGGCGGCGCGGCAACTTACGTCGCGGAACATGCGCCGGCGGGACGTCGCGGCTTCTACACCGCGTGGATTCAGGCGACCGCGACGCTCGGCCTGTTCCTGTCGCTGCTGGTGATCCTCGGCGTGCGCACGGCGATCGGCGAGGATGCGTTCAGTGCCTGGGGCTGGCGCGTGCCGTTCGTGGCATCGATCATCCTGCTGGCGGTGTCGGTATGGATCCGGATGCAACTGCATGAGTCGCCGGTGTTCGAGCGCATCAAGGCCGAGGGCAAGACCTCCAAGCAGCCGCTGACCGAAGCGTTCGCGCAGTGGAAGAACCTGAAGATCGTGATTCTCGCGCTGGTCGGGCTGACCGCCGGTCAGGCCGTGGTCTGGTACACGGGCCAGTTCTACTCGCTGTTCTTCCTGACGCAGACGGTCAAGGTGGACGGCAGCACCGCCAACATCATGATCGCCATCGCGCTGTTGATCGGCACGCCGTTCTTCCTGTTCTTCGGCTCGCTGTCGGATCGCATCGGGCGCAAGCCGATCATCATGGCCGGTTTGCTGCTCGCGGCATGCACGTACTTCCCGCTGTTCAAGGCGCTGACGCACTACACGAACCCGGCGCTGGAAGCGGCGAATGCGCGCGCACCGATCGTCGTGGTCGCCAATCCGGACGAATGCTCGTTCCAGTTCAACCCGGTGGGCACGTCGAAGTTCACGAGTTCGTGCGACATCGCGAAGAGCGCGCTGGCCAAGGCCGGTCTGAATTACGACAACGTCGCGGCGCCGGCGGGCACGCTGGCGGAGATCAAGGTCGGCGACACGGTGGTCAATACGTACGACGGCAAGGCCGCCGACGCCAAGGATCAAGGCAAGGCATTCGACAAGACCCTCGCGACGACGCTGAAGACCGCAGGCTACCCGCCGAAGGCCGATCCGTCGCAGATCAACTGGCCGATGAGCGTGGTGATCCTGACGATCCTGATGCTCTACGTGACGATGGTCTATGGGCCGATCGCGGCGATGCTGGTGGAAATGTTCCCGACGCGGATCCGCTATACGTCGATGTCGCTGCCGTATCACATCGGCAATGGCTGGTTCGGCGGCTTCCTGCCGGCGACCGCGTTCGCGATCGTCGCGGCGAAGGGCAACATCTACTCGGGGCTGTGGTACCCGATCGTGATCGCGGTGGTGACGTTCGTGATCGGCATGCTGTTCGTGCGGGAGACCAAGGACTCCGACATCTACGCGCAGGACTGACGCCGGCGATGTGTGCCGACAACTTTTCCGGATCGTTCGATTGAAAAAGTTGTGCGCCGGGGGTTGACAGCCTCCGGCGCGGTCAGCATAATCTCGCTTCTTTCGGCGAATTAGCTCAGTTGGTTAGAGCGACGGAATCATAATCCGCAGGTCCGGGGTTCGAGTCCCTGATTCGCCACCAGTTTCAACGCGAAGGCCCGCACTCTCACGAGTGTGGGCTTTTTCGTTTTGGCGCGCGGTGAGCCGCTTGGTGAGCCATATCGCGCATGCACAAGTTGCCCCATCTGATCAAAAATCGCTTCGGCGTTTATTACCTTCGGCTCGCTCGCAACGGCCAGGAGGTCAAACGGTCGCTGCGCACAAAGGACTTCCGGTATCGCGATCGAGCTGGCCAAAGGCGCCCGACGCTCGGAACTGAGCGCCGAACCTTTGCACCATGAACCTTCGACTGCGGGTTTCGTGGACTTTTTCGGCGCCCATTTTGACGACTTGGCGTCTGGCCTCGCAGACCTCCGCCAAGAAATGGCCGGGCTCCGAGCATTTCTCATGGCCGGCCAGCAGCAAGGAAACGAGTTGTCAGCAACGCGAGCGGACGACGAGACGCCCTCGCCGCCATTCGAAGCGCCAACGAGCCTGGCAGATTGGCTCATGCGAGAGACCGAGACGCGCGGCTTCCCCATGCCTGATTCGGCCGTCATCAAGGCGCGAGTGGTCGCGGCAAATCAATCCGATTTGGGTGAGATCGCGTTGGTTTTGGCGGCAGAGTTGGTCGCCGCTGATAAGTCGAAGGCGAAACCCGGCGCGGGACAAGCGTCCCGCGTGGCGTTAAGCGCAATGCCCGTTGAGGGCGGCGCGTCGGCCTTGGAGCCTAAAAGCCGCGTGTGCCTGTGGTGCCAAAACGCCGACGGGCGGTGGGATATCAAGATTCACCCGTTCGACCGCGAAGGGAAAGTCGGCAGGTTGATCGCAACAGCACGCGCATGAGACGGGCGCTATCGAGGTTTCTCGGGCGCCGAAAAGGCGTCCCGCGTATGCCCCGCGCAGCGGTGCGGCCGGTGTATAACCAATAAAAAACATCGAAACTACAGGCCAGTCAATAAAACCCGAAATACCGATTCGCTCACGGTCCGTGGCTGTCCGTTGTGTGGTGCGTCGCTGATCACGGACATTCTCAAATCTTCGTGCGTCGTTTGGTCATGCACGCGTCCATGTTCATTCGCCGAAAGACAAAACTGCCAAGGTTCGCAACTGCACAGTTAGATCGCATGAGTCAGATGGCGACCTTCCTGAAAGTGATGGACACACGGCGACCGCGAGGCACTCCGTGCTCCTTGAGGCGTGCAGGGATCTCGTGATGCCATGCGCTCCGTGCCTCACCATCGAGAACAACCGCACTGCAGCGCGCAAGCGATTGAACGAATTTCGCGGTCTCCCCTGCGATCTTCCGTGTGAAGATCATGTCCCAAGTTTCCAGCAAACTGATGGTGACGACCGGGCCGCGGAAGCAATCCTTGCAATCGATGTGCTTCGAGATGCCCTGCTTACCTTCGTAGTTGTTGACGATCACCTGGTCTGGCAACTCTGGAACGACACCCGACGCGAGCAGACGTTCCGCTAAGTCCCCAGCCCATTCCGGAAGCGGGCCGAGATAGTTGGCAGGCGCAACTTGCCGTGCTCTGTAATCATAGCGCCAGCCATAATGCTGGACCCGACGCTTCATCAACTGATCCCATTCAGCGGAGTCGATGGCAGCGATTAATTGGCCTTCTTCGTCGCCATCGATGAAGTTGGGCAGCACTTTCAGGCCAAGTGGCTCACCGGCGCTCTTCACGGCCGGCTTGGATACCGGTTTGATTGCAGGCTTCTTTGGCGTGATGGCAAATGAGGCCTGCGTGGAAGAGATGCTGGGCGAAAAGGGAGCCTTATCCTGTCGGGGCAAGGTGCTCGATGGACGCGCCAGCCGACGAGAGATGCTAGCAATCGCCAGCCATTCTTTGAAGCGAGACTGATTCAGCCTGCGATCGAATGTCACGCCTTGGCTCATCGCGAACTCAACCCGGCCAGTGACCGTCAAGGCGGATTGCCTCTCCAACTCAAGAACACCGCCTCCGACAAGCTGGATCGTTGTGTTTTCCAACACAACTAGCTGGTCGAGTGAGTAAGGGCATTCTTCGAATGCGAGGGTTCGGGCTTCCAGTTGAACCGCTTGGTCTTCGAAGTCTGCTCGATACCAACTACCACGGGTTCCTAGCTTGTACTCGCCCCATGTCTGCGCGCCCGCCGTCATCACGACTACGCCTTCGTCGACTCGCCATGCCACATTGTCTGGCGTCAGCGCATGCCAAGGCCCTGAACCGTTCGTGCCAGCCTGCTGCCAAGTCTTTAAAGCCAAAAGCTTTCTGCATTCCGTGAGTCCACGAAACTGCTTGGGCAAGGCGCTATAGCCCTGCAAATAGCCAGCGAGGGTCATGCCAGTCCACCAGACCACTGGGGGGATTGCTGGCCAATCCTCGCGCCAGCTGGAAAACTTATCAGGCGACGGCCGGAGTAGTAGCAATTGAAGCGTCAAGGCAAGGAAGTCGTCGTGAGCCCCAAGGTCTTGCACGGTTCCCCTATCGTCAAGGAGCGCCCTCGTACCCTCAAAAAGTTTCGCTAGCCGAGTCTCATCCTCGCCAAGATCTCGCGCATGCTCACAAATGTCGTTTAGGATGGCCCTCGCCCGCCATTCATCCAATATTCCTGGCTGCGAGAACTTCGCAACCATGGCTCGCCAGAGCTTGGGAAGCTGATCCTGCTCCGCACTATCGACCCAGAGCGCAGTTCGCCACCAGGGCGCATGCAGCCGTTCGACGGACTCAGCGCTTGCAACACCGGAGCAAAGCAGGTCGCAGAACAATTCAACCCATGGATCAATCACAGGGACAGCGAAAGCCGCCATCGCGGCAGCGCCTCGCAATGCGTTCCAGTTCGATGGAGGCTGCCAAGGACTCTTTTCCGGCGGCGTGCTCTTCGGCGGTGCCACTTGCGAGAACGCGCCAACTTTGAACGGCTGGGAGGGAACCTCCATGTCCGCGAAGTTGCGAGCCATCGCCAAGAGCTTAGCCTTTACAGCCGCCGAACTCACGCTGAAATGGTCAACCGCAAACGCCGGCAGCGGGCCAGCCCACGATACAACGGTGTCGCTGGCCCTCAAACCGCGCAAGGTGGATTCGGTCCATGCGCCATCCCTCCACACCTTGATGGTGTTGTCCGGAAGGCTCTGGGCATCGAACCAGATGCCGACGGATGACGAGTTGCTAGAATCACTGCCACAAGCCTGCTGCGTGCCGAGCAGCAAGTGCCCTGCCGGCGGAATTATCCATTCGCTGCTGAGAAATTGCAGAAAGGCTTCTTGGTCCAAAATCAGACCAAGAAGACGCACACCGCCAGCAGCTTGCTGCTCGGGTGCGGGCGCAGATGCAAGTAGCTCCAACTGGCCGCCGGACATAGAGGTCATCGTTCTAGGATGGGAGGAGGAGGAAGACAAGCCAATTGTGCCTCCAAAAGTAAGTTCGGCCCATTGACAAGAAGCAAGGCGTCCCTAGCGCGGGCACAGAGCATGTACAAGCGCCGTTGCTGGACCGGGAGAATCATTGGCAACGAGCGGTCCAGGTCTTGAAGGTACACGGTATCGAACTCAAGCCCTATGGCCGATTCGCCAGAGATGATGGTGATGCCGGCATCGCGCAAGCGAATAGCATCCTCCGCCCTAGCTTCGGCATTGCTAGTGTACATGTCGACGCGAGCATCGGGCAATCGGGCCCTGAGCAAAGCATGCAGAACATTGATGTCTTCCTGGCGATAAACGATAACCCCGATAGAGCCGCCGCGGTTTCCGAATCTGACGGCAACCTGTTGGGCCAACGCTTCCCAGGTAGTTACCGTGATCATCCTAGGTGGCTCGTTGGACCGCCCACGCTGCGCCGGCGCTGGCGGGACATAGCGGTCCTGGTGGAAACACTCAATCAGTTCAGCAATCTCAAACGTGTTGCGGTGATTGACCGTCAGAACGTGCATCTCTGTGAAACCGGCGGCCTGCAAATCCGCAACGTGGCAACCGCCATCTTCTGTCGATTGATTTTCATCCGCAAAGACTGAGACGGTTAAAGCCCCGAAGCGACAAGCCCAGATGAAGAACTCTCTCGGCAGATTTTGTCCTTCGTCGACGATGAGGTGGTCAATCGACGGCGCAACGTTGGCCTCAGCATAGTTTTGAAGAACTTGTTGCCAGTTGAATTGATACGGATAGAGCTGGGGAATGTTGTGCCCGAAGGTATTCCTATAGTGGTTCCAGACGAGCGTATGCATCGTGGTGCTGGTGACCGGTGCATTCCCCTGATCTTGAGAAATCTGCGTCGCCAGAGCGGCAAGCAGCCGGTTCTTGGTGACCACGGTCACCCGGCGCTGATAGTCAGGCCCGGCAAGAATATTAGCCTTCCAGAGAGCTACGGAGGTCTTCCCGGACCCAGGTGGCCCAACCACCAGAATCGACTGGTCGGGATCCGCCATGAACACCTGACGCTGCTCTTCGATCAGAGCACTAAAACTTGGCAATCTCATCGGTTAACCTCGCTTAGCGGAATCAGCATCGGCACGCGCGTGAATAGGGCGTAGTGGATATTGCGTGGCTTATCGCCGTCTGTCAGCAATTCGGTTTCGACCACCTCGCACTTGAAGCCAGCAGCTTCCATGCGGCTCTGAAACTCGGGGAATGCTAGGCGCCGCTCAGGCAGCGCCGAGTTCGTGTACAGCACTGCCACCGGACCCGGGCCGATACGGCCGCATGCGTCGACGATCTCACGCACGATCAGCTCAATATTGAGCGACGCGCTGGCCAGCAGGTAGGACAAGACCACAACGGTCCAGCCCAGCTTGGGCTGCCCGAAATCGATGCTGTTTATTGAGCCAGCGAAAGACACCCTCGTCTGAGGGCTTAACCCTCCAGCTCCCTGCGCGGCAAGCGCGAGTTCAAGTCCGAGGGCGCACATTTGCACCGAAGTGTCGACGCCAAAATATCGGAAGGCAACTTCGTTGCCAGCCACGTTGGCGAGTGCCAAACCGGCGGTAAACGGTCCGCACCCAATGTCGAGCATCGTGGCGTTGTTCAGGCGCTGTGGGCTGTCCACGAGTTTTTGGAACGCGTGGATCAATTCGGGAACGTGCCCCTTTTGGTTGAAGAGGGCGTAAAGCATGACCCGATCTCTTGGGGAGAGGTCTTCAATTGGCTCATCGAAGTTCGCCTGCCCGCCGCCGATAGCGTGGCTAAAGATCCAGCCGCTCGACTTGCCTAATCGCGTCCCCTGCTGGCCCGTCTCTCTGGGGTCGTTGTTGAGCGGGTCGACAATGCATGTGCGGCGCACATGCCCATACCAAGGCCTGACTGTGATCAAGCTGCCCCCTAGCTTCATTTGTTAGCAAATGTAAGAAGCTGATTGTCACCCACGCTGGTCACGGCAGCAACTGAATATATATGGAGGTGACCCTGTAATTCAGGACACGTGGACACCGTTAGGTTGATGACGCAGCAGCCCGCCTAAACTCGCGAGGCAAGCGGTATTTCAGGGCTTTGCGCGGGTGGCGCTCGTTGTAATGCTCAAAGAGCACGATGTGTATCTCGGCCATCCAAGACCCCCGCGACCGACTCCAATCCATTGCGACCGAACGTAGGCAGTCTTTGGAGTGTTCTTAATTTCGCCGCTTAGAACGCCCACAGCCATGCGGCTCGCATCGGAAATTTCGGATTTCGCGCTTGATGGTCCGCCAGCGCCGATTTTCGCGACTTGATTGCTTAGAGTACGCGCCATCGAAACTTCGGCAGCTTTGCGATGAGCGCGTTTATTCGAGAGGGCGACACCACCGATCACGGCGGCACCGTTCTTCAGTGTTCCCACGAACATAAGGTGGATGGCAAACCGATCGCCCGCTTCGGCGATATGGTTTCGTGCCCGAAATGCGACGGTGTTTATCCGATCGTCAAGATATCGCCGCGCGGCATGTCGATGGGCGGTAAGCACCCTGCGTTCGAAGGCGACAGGACCGCTTGCGGAGCAAGGCTGATTGCATCCCAGGCTGTCGCCACCGCGCAACCGGTCAGCGGGTTGGGCAATCCGGGCGCCTCACGGGCGCCGTCGGTCAGTCATGAAAAAGCGAGCGACGCGTCAGGACCTTATCGGGGCCGTTTCCAGGTGTTCGACGAGACCACCGGCCAGCCGATCGCGAATCACCCGTACACCATTCACGCTTCCGACGGGCATGTCATTGCCGGAAACACGGACGCGAATGGGTACACCGAATGGCATGAAGGGGACGCGCCGGCTTCGCTTCGATTCGCTTCGCCGTCGACGCAGGTAAAAGGCTGGGCGGGCGACAAATGACCGGTAGCGCTTATGGCACCGGTGCCCGTTCAGCATCGGCGGCGTCGGGCGGCACCCAAACGACGAGTATTCAACTGCGCGGAACCGGCCTCGACCCTAGGGACAAAAAGGTTGTGTGCAAGGTCGTCTGCGTCTGCTCACGCAGGCCCGACGTAGGAGTATCGAGGCAGAACCTCAAACAGCAATGCGTATCGCGCAATCTCCGCGACGTCGATCGCAGCATGAACTGGCAAAGCCCATACAAGTCCGAAGTCAATTACGACATGACCCAAGTGCCGCCGGTCCCAATCATGCGCTCTGTCAATCCGCTGGAAACCCACCCGTATCTGCCCGCGTGGATCGCCAGATACTGGCCCGGCGGCAAAAGCAATTACCCGGCCGGCACGGGTGCGATTCGCCGCCCGGATGTAGTCATCGTCAAGGACGGTTCCCTGCCGCCCACACAGAACAACATCAAGAACATCGTCGAAATCAAGTTTCCACCGCAGGCACCCTCCCTGGATCAAGCCGAAGACTACGTCTCAATCGCTGGCTCGGCAGAGAAAGTCGTGATTCTCGGACCGCAAAACTGCGACTGTCGGGAAGACGATAAAGGAGAAAATCCCGTCAAAGCTGCCGTCTCGGACGCGCTTTCCGAACTCGGAAAGTCGCTTACCGCGATCTTCAACCCGAAGCTGCCCACGACAGGCTTCGGCCTGCCACCGCCCTTTCCGCCGCTTCCGGTTCCCTGATAGCCTATGCCGCCTGACTTCTGCGGGTTTGCTCCATGACCGACATAACGCCAGACTTTCTGCAGTGGGCGAGAGCCAATCGATCCAGGGCACTCGTCGCCAATGCTCTCCTCGAACCGCGCTATCCGAATGAAGGAATCGGCGCCGCCTTTGTCATCAGGGCCTGCCTCTATTTCGAGAAAGCGTTCGATGCTGTCGTCCGTGAAGCGTTGGCCCAAACGTTCGACGAGTTCGTGGTGTCGATGGGCGACGAGAAGCTGACCTACATGTGGCACAACGGCAAAGCCGCCCGCCCCATGTCGAAAGTGAAGTCGTTGCAAGCCGTCGCTTCCGGACTCGGTCCCGAAGATCGATTCGACTTTGACTTCATGAGCGGCGAGCGCCCAGAGGACGCCGGCCTTTGGGAGTTCCATGTGGGAGGGATTCGTCGATGGCAGGAAAAGCTCGATAATCGCGGCTTCAACGCCCTGTCGTTTTCCTGGCCCGTCTTCGCCGTCCAGGAGCGCCCCAACTCCTTTGCCAGGTTGTTCTTCGATGCCGCGTCGCGTCTGAAAGCGGCTCACGGCCATGCGGGTGTCGCCGTCAACCTTTCGCCGACCGGTCGCGAGGAAAACGAAGCAACCGAATACTGGGCCAGTCAAAGGATGCCCGGCCTCGACGTCGGATTCCCTGGGGATCTGTCGGTTCGGCAACTCAAAGGGCAACTGAAAACGGTCGATTGGCTAACAGCGATCAGCAAGCCAATGCTGGACGCGGTGGGCGGTCTGGTTGGACTGCGCTCGCATCTACCGCCGGGTTGGTTCTCGATTGGCGACTATGGACACGGCGTCGTTATCCGCGCTGGCGCGTTGCCTGAGAGTGGAATTTCCAGCGATGAGAAAAAGCCACCGGTCAATCCACCCGCTTACGTCATTCTGGATGCGGCATTGCGATCAATTCGCGCAACCGAAATGGACATCCTGCAACGCGGCACCGTCAACGGCGACGCCCCGGTCTACAACACCAGATCATCAACCGCAGCATGGCTACGCCGCTTTGAAACCGACGAAAACGGTCTTCTTGCCACCAAAGCGGCCCTGCTCGACACGCCGCCGCTGCAACCGTCGAACGTGTTGCCAAATCCGCTTTGATTGCTTGTCGACAAGAGCCCGTTCGCGCAACCCAACGCTTTGACCTACTAACACCAACGAACTAAAACTGCTCAACAAACCGCCAATCCTTGGATTCGATGACCTGTCGTCGCCCACGCTATTACCGTGCCCTAAGCAACCAACCATCAAATGGACAACAATTTCTTGCAGTGGGCCAAAGAAAATCAATCAAAGGCCCTCATTCCGAATGCCCTATTGGAGCCTCGCTATCCGCACGAAGGCATCGGGGCCGCGCTCGTCATTCGGGCCGTTCTGTATTTCGAAGGAGCCTACGAGACGTCTGTTCGTCTCACATTGGCCGCTTGCCTCGATGAATATCTGGCGAGCTCCGGCGACGTCTTCAACTTTGTGTGGCACAACGGCAAAGCCTTCCAGACTTTCAAACGCGCCAAGCCAATGCGCAAGCTTGCGACGTCGCTCAAAGAAAACGATCGATTCGATTTCAACTTCACGAGCGGCGAACAGGCGAGCGACGCGGGGTTTTACGGTTTCCACACGTTCGGCATGCGGGCATGGCAGCAGAAGATGGGCACGCGAGGCATCGACGTTGTCGAATTTTCGTGGCCCATGCTCGCGGTCCAGGAGAACCCCGACGTGTTCGCACGGCTATTTTTCAACGCAGCACAACGGCTGAACGCGATCCACGGTCATGCCGGGCACGCCGTCAACCTGTCGCCCGTCGCGCGGCAGGAGAATGAAGCGACCGAGTACTGGATCAGCCAAATGATGCCTGGTTTCGACGTCGGACCGGCAATCGACAACGCCACGCGCGACCTCAAAGGGCAAATCAAAACCGTGAGCTGGCTGACGGCGATCGACAAGGCAATGTTCGACAAGGTGGGCGGCGCGCGAGGACTGCGCGCCGAATTGCCCCCCTCGTGGTTCAGCCTGCACGACTACGGAGCTGGCGTGATCATTCGCGCCGGAGTGGAACCAAGCTCGGGCGATGCGGGAAGCGACGCTGAGCGGCCATGGCTTCCGCCCGCCTATGTTGTGCTCGATCATGCGTTGCTCCCGATCCGCGCGACCAGCCTCGACGTCCTCCAACAAGGGACGATCAACGGCGACGCGCCGGTCTACGGCACGGTCGCGTCGACCAACGCATGGCTACGCCGCTTTGAAACAGATGAAAACGGTCTCCTTGCCGCCAAAGCAGCCCTGCTCGACACGCCGCCGCTGCAACCGTCGAACGTGTTGCCAAATCCGCTTTGACCACGCCTTGATAAGAGCCGACTCCCTTGCCCCACCAGTCTCAATTCACTCCGCCGCCGGAGAATCACACGCCTTACCTGAGCAAACGGGAATACGCACACCGGCGCATCACAACGGGTTCGGCAATGCGTTCGACAAGTCAAGGGGCGGTGTATCGAGCAAGGCCGCCTTCGCAGCAAGCAGGCCGTCGCCGCTGGTCTCGAAGCGGCTAAGCCACGCGTTCGTCGACGAGAACGTGTTATAGACCGGCGCATCGCCGTTGACCGTGCCTTGCTGGAGAACATCAAGACCATTCACGCGCACGAGCCGCAATGCACGATCGAGGACAACGTAGGCCGGCGGCGGAAACGATTTACCACCTTCCGTTACTGCCGCGCCGGATTCCGGCCAGACACCGGCCCGAATGACAACCCCAGCGCCGTAATCGTTCAGGCTGAACCATGAGGGCGGCAGTTCGCCGCGCAGCCCACGTACGCCGCCGGCCTTACCTAACATCGCCACGTCGATCGCCGTCAACCACCCAACCGTCTTGATCTGCCCTTTGAGATCACGCACGGCATTCGCGGTGGGAGGGCCCACGTCAGTCCCCGGCATCATCTGACTGATCCAGAACTCAGTCGATTCGTTTTGCTGACGCGCTACCGGCGAAAGGTTGATGGCGTGTCCTGCATGTCCATGGACGGCGTTGAGTCGCTGAGCCGCGTTGAAGAAAAGACGGGCGAATGCGTCGGGGTTGTCCTGCACCGCCACCATGGGCCACGAGAACGCGAGAACATCGATGCCTCGCGTGCCCATCTTCTCTTCCCATGCCGGCATACCGAAAACGCGGAATGACCATAGGCAAGCGTCGGAAGGTTGTTCCCCGCTCATGTATTGAAAATCGAAGCAGTCGTTTTCGCCGAGCGACGCGGCAAGGACACGCATCGGTTTGGCCTTGTCGGCGGTTTGCGCCGCCTTGCCGTTGTGCCAGACGAACTTGAAGACGTCACCTGTTGCGGCCCGAAACTCGTCAAAGCAGTCGGCTAGTGCGAGCCGGACCGATGTCTCGTAGGCTCTTTCAAAATACAGAACCGCCCGCACTACGAGCGCGGCACCGACGCCTTCGTGCGAATGACGAGGTTCCAGCAACGCATTCGGAATAAGGGCGTTCGACTGATTCTCTTTCGCCCACAGCAAATAGTCCTTGTCCATCGGAAAGTCGTCCAGTCAGGGAAGCGGAAGCGGCGCGATGGGAGGCGGAAGGCCGAGTCCTGGAAACTGTGGCCGGCTGATGGCGATCTGTCGCAACTTCTCGCCTAGCCCCGAAAGCATGCTCGAAACTGTAGACGTAGCGGGATGCTCGCCGCCATCGTCTTGAGCGCAATCACAATCATCCGGCGTCAGGACTGTGACCTTGGACGCCGAACCAGCAATGCGGGTGTAGGCCGCTATCTGACGATCGTCATCGCCTGCCATCTGTGGCGGAAATTTTATCTCGACGATCTTTTCTATGTTGTCCTGCGTCGGCGGCAAGCTGCCGTCGTTGACGATCACCACGTCTGGACGACGTACTGCGCCTGAACCGGCCGGATATCGGTCGAGTCCGCCAGGCCAGTATTTCTGAATCCAACCGGGCAAGTACGAATGAGGCTCCAATGCATTCGACGAGCGTGTGATCGGCGCGGGCGGCTCACAACTCATGTCGTAATTGACTTCCGCCTTGTAGGGGCTCTGCCAGTCCATTGATCTATCGACATCGCGCAGGTTCCGGGAGACACATTGTTGTTTCAGGGCTTGTCCGGAGGCACCCGCATCCGGTCGACGATTGCAAACGCAGAGCGCCTTGCAGATGACCTTTTTGTCGATGGGTGAAAGTGGAGACAGGTCGAGCCGAACCGTGGTCGCTTGCCCCAAGCCGTTGGACGTGCCGCCGGAGCTAGAACCGGTGTTATAGGCTTTGCCGCTCATTTTTCGCCGATCCCACTTGTGGCCTGCATCAACGGCGACTCGAACCGACTTGCTCCGCGCGCGCCCTCATTAGCTCCTTGAAAAACCGCGTCCATCGCAAGTCCCAGCAAGTTTCGATGGCGCGTACTCTAAGCAATTAATGTGAGCAAAACGGCCGCGACGAGCCGTAGCGTGCGAAATCCGAAATTTCCGATGTGAACCGCATGGATACGGACAGTTTGAACAGGGAAACAAAGAAAATTCCGAAGCTTGCCTAAACAGTTTGGCTTCTCGCGACACGATCAAAAGCATCTTCCGTGAACTTCTCCAAACCACCCGCTGTCTCGACACTACAACCCACCACATCAAGCGCCGGCCGACAACCTTCCGGCCCGCCCTAAATTACCCCCTCAAGGAGGTTCCCCGATGTCATTCCGCACCACCACGCTGACCGCGGCCACCGCCTCGCTCGCCTCACTTATCGCGCTCGCCACGTTTGCCGCCGCCACCTCATCGAGCGCACAAGCGCAAACACCCGCCCCCGACAACCAGTGGCGCACCACACAAACCACGCTCTCCACGCTGCTTCAGGACGGCTACAAAATCGTCGCGGTCGTCAACGACACCCGCAGCGGCGCAAGCTCCGCCGACACGATCTTCGTACAGCGCGATCAAAGCGCGTTCAAATGCATCGATCCGCAGCAGCCCGAAGCCAAAACGAAAACGGCGGCCATGCCGCCGGTCTGCTACGAACTGGTGCCACCAATCGGTGCGCCGGCCACCTCCGAATCGAAGTAGCCGCAAACTGACGCTTACCCCCGTTCAGCTTCCAGCCTGAAAAAAGCCACCGCCTGATTCAGTTGCTGCCCCTGGTTCTCGAGCGACTGCGAAGCCGCGGCCGCTTCTTCGACCAGCGCGGCGTTCTGCTGCGTGACCGCATCCATCTGCGTGATCGCGCGATTCACCTGCTCGATGCCGCGACTCTGTTCGCCGGTGGCCGCCGCGATCTCGCCCATGATGTCGGTCACGCGCGCCACCGCGTGCGTGACTTCCGCCATCGTGCTGCCGGCTTCCTGCGCGAACGACGAGCCGTCGCGAATCTTCTCCACCGATGCGCCGATCAGTTCCTTGATCTCCTTGGCCGCCACCGACGAGCGCTGCGCGAGACTGCGCACCTCGCTCGCCACCACCGCGAAGCCGCGTCCCTGCTCGCCCGCGCGCGCCGCCTCGACGGCCGCGTTCAACGCGAGGATGTTGGTCTGAAACGCGATCCCTTCGATGATCCCGGTGATGTCGGCGATCTTCGCGGAACTGTCGCTGATGTCGCCCATCGTTCCCACCACGCGGCCGACCACTTCGTTGCCCTTCTGCGCGATCTGCGACGCGTTGGTCGACAGCATGCTGGCCTGCTGCGCGCTGTCGGCGTTGTGACGCACGGTGGCGGTCAGTTGCTCCATGCTCGACGCGGTCTGCTGCAACGACGACGCCTGCTGTTCCGTCCGCGAGGACAGATCGACGTTGCCCGCGGCAATCTGGCTCGACCCGGTCGCGATGCTGTCCGCCGCGTGGCGCACCTGGCCGATCAGCGTGACGAGGCTCTGCTGCATCGCGCCCATCGACGCGAGCACGCTACCGGCAGGCGCTTCGCGCGCACCGTCGACGGGGCTCAGATCGCCCTTCGCGACACGCTGGCTCACTTCGCTCAACGCGCCGGGCTCGGCGCCGAGCGCACGCATCAGCGCACGCGTGATCACCACACCGGCGATCACCGCCGCGATGGTCGCCAGCAGACAGATTCCGATCAGCAGATTGCGCTGCTGTGCATTGCGCTCGCTGGCGGCCTGCTCGCTCTGCGCGGCTTCGTCGCGGGTATAGGCGACGTACGCTTCGGTCGCCTTGACGAGCGCGGCCAGCAGCGGACGGCAGTCGTCGTTGATCTTCGCCACCGCTTCGTCGCGCTTGCCGTCCGTTGCAAGTGCGACGATGTTCTGCGCGACCGGCGTATAGAGCGCCTCGACGCGGCTCATTTCGGCGATCAACGCCTGCCCCTTGCCCGACGGATCGGCGGCGGCGCCGGACAGTTGCTTCAGTTTGGCGAGCCGCGTCTGCACGTCTTCCTGAGCCTGCGCCTCGGCGGCCTTCTCGAGTTCGAAATCCTGCGGACGGGTGACGAGCGCCATGTTGCGCGCCGCGATCGCACGCCGGTCGACGGCCGTGCGCACCCGCGACGCCAGTTCGGCGCGCGCGCTGATTCCGGTGATGTAGTCGGCGAACCGCTGGTCCGCGTCGTTGAGCGACTTGATCGCCAGGCCCGAGACGAGCAGGACGATGGCCGTGAGTACCCCGAATGCCGTCGCGAGCCGCGCTCTGACGGTGAGCTGTTGGTTGTTCATTATCTGGTCTGGTCTTCGATGGACGGCTTGGAATGCGAAAAGAGAGGCCGTCCGCTCGCTCCTTCCGTCTACGGGTAACCGTGAATGGCGCATTGCACGCCTACTGTGCTGACCCGTTGTGCAGGCGGCATTATCCACGGGTCCGCTTCACATGGAAAATGTTTTTAAATCAGCGACAAAGTGTGGATATCGAGCACTTCGCGAGCATCTTTTTCACGCGTCACAGGCCGGTAAAAAATGCGCAAAAAAAAGGAGCCGGCTCACGCCGACTCCTCCAAGTGCCGCTTGTCGCGTCGTTCACGCGATGCCGCTGTTGCTTGATGCTCTCGCTACCGACGTTCGCTTCTTACCTTCACCTTCTTCACCTTCTTCACCACCCGGCGTCGCCATGCGACGCCATCTCAACTCGCTACACCCATCGCCGGATCGCTGACGCTGTCCTTGCCGGTTTCCACGCGACCCGCGAAGCGCCGCGAGAAGCCGCCCGTCATCGTCAGCGTGAAGTCGTACCAGCCGCCGGAGGCGCTCACCGACCAGTACGGCTCGACCTGCATGCCGGCGGGCACCGCGTAGGTCCACGGCCCATCCGTGCGATACGCGTTCGATGTCACCGTCACGTTGGCCGTCGCATTGCCGACGTTCATGATCGTCAGATAGACCGCGTTGTTGACGACGTCGTAGCAGACCCGCACCTCCGGGTCCGGCCCGCTCGCGACGCTCGCCACATTGCCCTGGAACGCGCGATGAAACCCGTTCGGCCCGAGCACCCACAGACTGTAGTTGCCCTGATCGTCGGCGAGCGCGCTCCACGAATCCGACAGTTCCTTGCCCGCCTCGACGGTATAGCGGCGCGGCACCCGATCGAGATGCAACTGGTCGTACACATGGAACACCGCGCCCGCCGTGCCGGTATTGCTGAAGATCAGCCAGATCAAGCCGTCCTGCACGTCGGCGTTCGCGCTGACGTGCAGCAGATACGGCAACGCGCGCGAGGGCCGCGACATCAGCGTCTGATGCGGCATCTGCTGGCTCGCCGCCGACGGCACCGGCACCGCGCCGAGCGCGCTTTGCTGCGCGTTCTGCGCATCCGCCTGGGCCTTGGTCGGCGCGGGCAGCGCCGCGACCGGCGCGTCGTTCGGATTGCGGAAGTTGAAGGCCGACGTCAGATCGCCGCACACCGCGCGCCGCCACGGGCTGATGTTGGTTTCGATCACGCCGAAACGCTGTTCGAGAAAGCGCAGCACCGACGTATGGTCGAACACCTGCGAATTGACCCAGCCGCCCGTGCTCCACGGCGACACCACGAACATCGGTACGCGCGGGCCAGGGCCGAAGCAATTGCCGTCCGGCGTCAGCGGCGACGAATCGCCCGGCGGGTTCGGCGTGGTGAAGTACTCGTACTGCGCGTTGACCGTCGATTTGCCGGCGAAGGTGCCGTCCGCGTTCTTGCTCGGCGCGTCGGGCGGCGGCATGTGATCGAAGAAGCAGTCGTTCTCGTCGTAATTGACGAACAGCACGGTCTTGCTCCACACATCCGGATTCGCGGTCAGCGTGTCGAGCAGCAGTTGCAGGTAGTAGCCGCCCTGCCCCGGCGTCGACGCACCCGGATGCTCGCAGTACGCCTGCGGCGACACGATCCAGCTCACCTGCGGCATCTGGCCCGCCGCGATGTCGTCCTTCAACGCCTGCAGGAAGCCGCCGTCCGGCATCGTGTTGCCGATGCCCTTGTACAGCGGCGCCACCGCTTCGAGCGACTGCGTGTACGGCAGCAGCGGCGAACCGGGCAGCGTCTCGTTGACCTTGCGGAAGGTCGCGAAGCCGGCCAGCGAGTTGTCCGTGTAGTTGTCCGGCATGTTCTGGTAGACCTTCCAGCTCACCCCCGCCGCCTGCAGACGCTCGGGATAGGTGGTCCACTTGAGACCGGTCGCGGACGCGCCCAGGCCGTCCCAGCCGTCGTTGTTGACCACCGGATTCGAGCCCGCGCTCTCGCCGTTGGTGCCGGTCCACAGAAAGATCCGGTTCGAGTTGGTGCCGCCGTGCAGCGAGCAGTGATACGCGTCGCAGATCGTGAACGCGTTGGCGAGCGCGACGTGGAACGGCAGGTCGGACTGGTTCAGATAACCCATCGACACATCGCCCTTCGCTTTCGGCCATTGCGTCATGCGTCCGTTGTCCCACGCCTGATGCGCGTCGGTCCACGAGTGCGGGCCGCCCGCGAGCAGCGCGTTGCCCTTGGTGCTGTCGAGGTAGAACGGCAGCACGGTGCGCGTGCCGTCGTTCTGCTGGAACACGGTCGTGCCGCCGGGCTGCGGAATCGTGAAGCGGTCGCTAAAGCCACGCACGCCAGGCAGCGTGCCGAAGTAGTGATCGAACGAACGGTTTTCCTGCATGAAGATCACGACGTGCTGCACGTCGTTGATGGTGCCGGTCGTGTTGTTCGCGGGAATCGCGAGCGCCCGGCGGATCGCGGGCGGAAACAGGCTGAGCGCGGCGGCGCCCGCGGCGCTGCGCAGGAAGGTGCGGCGGTCCAGTGAGGTCATGTGAGGCCTTGAGTGATCGTCGTCGGAAACGGTGCGGCGGCGCTCAGGGCGCGCACACCAGTTGCGTGTTCTGCAGCGGCTGCGTGGCGCTCGCGCCCAGCGCCGCGCAGCCGCCCGAAGCGGGCGCGGCGACGATCGCCACCGGCGCGCTCGCGCCGCCCGCGCCGGCTGCCGCGTTGTTCGCGGCGGTGGCGCCGCCGGAGCTGGCGCCGCCCGAGCTGCTTGAACTGCCGTCGCAGCCGGCGAGCGAAACGCAGCACAGCACGCTCAAGGCTGTCGCCGTCAGCAGGCCGCGCCGGCGTGCCGGCCTGCGCCGCGAGTCACCCGCGCCGGTGCCCACGCCCACGCCCGCGCCTCGTGCCGGGCCCTCTTCGTGAAGAACCGCATACGGCTCGTGCGTCGAACACACCGGCCGCGTCGCCGGGAAAAAACCTGTCGTCGAATTCATCGCGAGGCTCCGCTTAGTGAGTGAGCGTGGACAACGGCTGGCCCGAGCCGAACACCGTCTGCAACTCGGCTTCGGTAACGATGCGGGTCCACAGGGCGAGATCGCTGAACGCCTGCACATCCGGCGGCGTCGCCGCGCACTTGCCGACGGTGTACGGCGGCGTGTCGTTACACGCATTCATGTAGTAGCGGCCGGTGCCGTCCTCGTTCAGGCCGAACACGCCGAGACCGGGCAGCTTCGCGATGTTCACGCTCAGCGTCTGGGCCTGCACCTTCTGCTCACCCAGCACCGGATCGAACACGTACGCGTTGATCTGCCTGGCCGACGTATCGATGGCGAGCGCGAGATAGGTCCACTTGTTCGCGCTGACGTTCAGGCTGTTGATGTCGTTGCGCGTGCTGCCGTCGCCGAGATTGAAGCGGATGTTGCAGCTCGTCCCCGAGCCCGGGAACAGGCCGATCGCGATACCCGCGTTGCCGCCCGAGTAGTAGTTCTTGTTCGAGAAGATCGGCGTGCCGTTGCCGGTCAGATTCGCGCACGACGTGTAGAACCAGAAGCCGATCGTGAACTGCGCATGCGCCGTCACGTCGTTGGTCTGGGTCAGCTTGTAGCCGTCGTAGCCGTTGCTGTCGACGGTATGCGTGTCGATCTGCAAGCCCTTGCCGCCGAACGGGTCGGCGAACAGCGAGCCGCCGTCGGCATCCGCGGCCCACGGGCCCATCGTGCTGGCGTTCAGGCGGTCGACGGGCGGCAATGCGCCGAACGGGTAGTAGCTGCTCAGGCCGTTGGTCAGCGTGGTCGCGAGCGGCGGCGGGGGCGGCGGAGGCGGCGGCGGTTGCACGTAGACCACCTGCGTGATCGTCGCGAGCGGCGCATTGCCGGCCACCACGGTGTAGTTGAACGGATAGACGCCGGTGGCCGACAAGCCCAGCTGGCTGTCGGTGTAGGTCGCGGTGCCGGCGGGCAGGCTGGCGACCACCGTGCCGTTGCGCAGCACGCTGATCGCACCCGTTGCCGGCGCGGTCCACTTGAGCACGAGGCTGGCGTTGTCGCTGCCCGTCGTGCCGAGCAGTTGCGAAACCGGCGTCGCGCCGATCAGCTGGCCGCCGTCGAGCGCATAGTTCGCCGGGGCCGGCAGCGCGTTCTGATACGCGAGCAGCGTCGGCGTGATGTCGGCGATGCTCGCGCGCGTGTAGAGCGCGGCCATCGTCGTGGGCGCGGTGGTGTTGCCCAGACGCGCGTTCGGCGCCTGGTTCAGGCCGATGAAGCTGGTCGATTCGAGCGGCAGCGGCAAACCGTCGGTGCCGCCCGCCGCGTTCAGGCCGTGGCTGGTGGTCACCACGACGAGCCAGTTCTCGTTGCTGCGTTTGGCGGTTTCGGCCACCAGCGTCCCGAGCGCGCCGTCGAGCTGCGTCAGCGTGCTCGCATAGTTCGACGACGACAGGCCGGCGTTGAGCGCCGCGTCCTGCGCTGAATGATATTGCGCGACGACCAGCGCGTAGCCGTTGTCGATCATGCTCACACCGTTCTGCGTGACGCATGCATCGACGGACGCGCAGTTCACCAGCGTGTTCAGGTTGCCGGCGTTCTGGTCCGGCGTCAGCAATGCGGCGAGACCGGTCGAATCGACGGCCGCGCCCATCGTGCCGAAGCCCGCCGTCTTCAGCATCTGGAAGACGGTGGGACTGTGCGATGCCTGATTCGGCGCGTCCGAGTTGATCTGGTGACGGTCGGCCCACGTGCCGGTGAGGATGCTGGCCCAGCCCGGCGTGTCGAGATTCGGCTGCTGCGCGAGCGTGCCGTTGACGCCGCCGCTGTACGCGGGCGCAACGGTGAGCTTCGCCAGATTCGGCAAGGTGCCGGCCGCGATGCCCGCGTTCAGCGCGCTGTACGTCACGCCGTCCAGTTCGACCAGCAGCATCTTCTTCGCGGCGGGGCCGGTGGGCGTGCCGGTCGACGTGTCGGCCGCGCCGTTGCCCGGCGTGCTGCCCGAGGTGTTGCCCGCGCTGGTGCCGGTGCCCGTGCTGCCGTCAGCCGATTGCGATACGCCGCCGCAACCGCTCAAGCTCGCCGTGGCGCCGAGCGCGCCGACGAGCGCCAATGCGCATGCCATTTGCACGACGGTATGCCGTCTCATGTTGTCCCCTTCGATGCCGATACGCGCCGGACCATCCGGCGAATCGATGCAACGATAGGGAGTGCGGGCGACGCGGGTATGTCGTTCTGCGCAAGCTGGCCGATACCGGCATCAGCGGATTTTTGGGGTCAAAGGGAAGGCTCGGGCGAGGCCGGCACCTCGACGTTAGCCATGAACGACGTGATCAGCCGCGAACCGGCGCGCGCCTGCAGGTGATACAGATATTCCTGCAGGATCGGCGCGTCGGACTCCAGGGGCAGTTGCCGCAGATCCGGATGCGCGGGCGCTTCGCCCACCGGCATCAGCGTGCAGCCCATGTTGTGACGGATCGCTTCGTAGATCGCCTCGCGGCTGCCGATCTCGATCAGCGACGCCGGCTCCACGCCGATGCGCTTGAGCGCGGTCTCGGTGGCCTCGCGCGTGCGCGAACCGGTTTCGCGCAGCAGCAGCGTGTGCGCGGCGACATCGGCGAGTCGCACCACCTTCTGCGCGGCCAGCGGATGCCGGCAATGCGCGACGACCACCAGCGGATCGTCGGCGATCGTCACGCGTGCGAAGCGCGGATCGTCGACCCGTTGCGACGACACCGCGAGGTCGACGCGGAAATCGAGCAATGCGTCGAGTATCTGCTGCGAGTTGCCGATCTCCAGGTGAATCTTCACGGCCGGGTACTGCCGATGAAACGCGGCGATGGCCGGCAGGATGTAATACGGTCCCGTCGCGCCGACCCGCAGATTCCCCGCCGCGAGTTCGCGTTCGTTGCGCAGCGTGAAGTCGATATCGCTTTCGGTCTGCTGCATGCGGTCGATCAGCGGCATCAGCGCGGCGCCCGCATCGGTCAGGTCGAAGCGGCTGCCGCGCCGGTGGAACAGTTCGACGCCATACTGTTTTTCGAGTTGCTGGATGCGCGCGGTGATGGTCGGCTGGCTGACTTCGAGGCGCTTCGCGGCGGCGGTGACGCTGCCTTGCCGGACGGTTTCGTAAAAGGCGACCAGGAGCGGTGCGAGCATGGAAGTCCGGAAGGAAAACTTCCAATTTATTACCGCTGCGTGGCAGTTTCGTTACAGGACGCTTTTGTTTCCGTTGTTTAGACCGGAGACAACGCTGGCATGCCGCGTAGGGGCGACGCCCGCCAGGCGCTCTCGCCACCGCCGCGCGCGTCGCGCATCAACGGTCCACCAGCCGGCTCAGATTGCCGCGCACCCGTTGCAGCAACGCGATCAACTGCTTTGCCTCGGCGTCGCTGAAACCCTCCAGCGCTTCGAGCGCAACTTCGTCGCCGACCTTGCGGGCCTTGCCGAGCGTGCGCTCGGCCTTCGGTGTCATGCCGACCTGGCGCTCGCGGCGGTCCTGCGGATTGGCGGTGCGTTCGATCCAGCCGCCCTCCTCCATGCGGTCGAGCAAACGGCCCGCCGAAATCGGCGCGACTTCCAGCAGGTCCGCGAGCCGCGCCTGGTTGATGTCGCCGTAGTGCGCGAGATAGGCAAGCACACGGCACTGCGCGCGCGTCAGATCCACCGAGGACTTCGCGAGGTCGTCGAAGCGTTTGCCGGTCAGACGGCCGACGTCGGAAATCAGAAAGCCGAAGCGCTCATCGAGTTGGGTTTTCTTCATGCGCGGATTATACGAAGCCGCCGTGCGTTCGGGGATCGCGGCGGCTTATTCAGGCTCCGCATAATTCCCGATGGCGGTCCGTCGTTCAGCCGATATACTAAGCATGCTTATTATTTCGGCCAACCCCACGCACTCATGTCTTCCGACTCTTCGCCCGCGAGCGGCGCCGCGCCGCTCAACCGGCCGATGATCACACTCTCGATCATGCTGGCGACGCTGATCCAGACGCTCGACAGCACCATCGCCAACGTCGCGCTGCCGCATATGCAAGGCACGCTGTCGGCCTCGCAGGACGAGATCACCTGGGTGCTGACCTCGTACATCGTCGCCGCCGCGATCGCCACGCCGCTCACCGGCTGGCTGTCCGACCGGCTGAGCGTGAAGCGGCTGCTGATCGTCGCGATCGGCGGTTTCACGGTGTCGTCGGCGCTGTGCGGGCTGTCGGAGACGCTTACGCAGATCGTCGCATCGCGGCTGTTGCAGGGGATTTTCGGGGCGTCGCTGGTGCCGCTGTCGCAGTCCATCCTGCTCGACATCAACCCGCGCGAGAAGCAGGGCCAGGCGATGGCCGTGTGGGGCATGGGCGTGATGGTCGGGCCGATTCTCGGACCGACGCTCGGCGGCTGGCTCACCGACAGCTACAACTGGCGCTGGGTGTTCTTCATCAACGTGCCGATCGGCGCGTTCGCGCTGTTCGGCGTGGCGACCTTTCTGCCCACCCGCGAGCCTAAGCACGACGCGAAATTCGACGCGTTCGGCTTCGCCACGCTCGGTCTCGCGATCGGCGCGTTGCAGGCCATGCTCGATCGCGGCGAACAGCTCGACTGGTTCGGCTCGCACGAGATCGTCGCCGAGGCGTTGATCGCGGCGATCGCATTCGCGTTCTTTCTCGTGCACACGGCGACGGTCGGCAAGACGTCGTTCTTCAAATACGAGTTGCTGAAGGATCCGAACTTCGCCACCGGCACGTTCTTCATCTTCGTGATCGGCGCGGTGATGTACGCGACCCGCGCGCTGCTCCCACCGATGCTGCAGAACCTGATGAACTATCCGGTCGCCACCACCGGCCTCGTCACCGCGCCGAGCGGCGCGGGCACGATGGTCGCGATGCTGTTCGCCGGCCGCCTGCTGAAGCGGATCGACGCGCGGCTATTGCTGCTGGCCGGCTTCCTGATCTCGGCGTTCGCGCTGTGGCAGATGATGCATTACACGATCGTGCTGTCGGCCTCGGACATCGTCTGGCCGGGTGTGATTCAGGGCTTCGGGCTCGGTCTCGTGTTCGTGCCGCTGAGCGCGCTGACCTTCTCGACGCTCACGCCCGCGTTGCGCGCGGACGGCACCGCCACGTACAGCCTGATGCGCAATATCGGCAGCAGTATCGGCATTTCGATCGTGCAGACGCTGATGACGCGTAATACCCAGGTCTCGCACGCCGACCTCGCGGCCAACATCACGCCGTTCAATCCGGCGCTGCAGCCGATGCTGGCGAACGGTTCGATCGCCGACATGGCGGCGCTGAACGTGTCGATCACGCAGCAGGCGTCGATGATCGCGTATCTGAACGACTTCAAGCTGATGTTCATGGCGACGCTGCTGGTGATTCCGTTGCTGTTGCTGATCCGTCCCGCGCACAAGGCGCCGGACGCGTCGGTCGCGCATGCGGCGATGGACTGAGGCGATGGACTGATGCAGCCGGCCCAATGACCCCGGACCGGCATGCCCGAATAACTACGTAGTCTGGACAGACGATGTGCGGCGCGGCAGCGACTCCAAGAATGAGACGGTCGCGTTTCATCCACGTCATCGCCATCGTCACCGTCCATGAGCGCCGCCTCGAGTCCGTTCAGCCCGCTTCGTGTCGGGCCCATCACGCTTCGCAACCGCCTGATCAAGTCGGCCACCAACGAAGGCATGACGCCCGGCGGCGTGCCGTCGCGGCTGCTCGTCGATCTGCACGCGCGCGTCGCGGCGGGCGGCGCGGCGATGACCACGGTCGCGTATTGCGCGGTCAGCGCCGACGGCCGCACCTTCGTCGATCAGGCGCAGCTTCGGCCCGCGACGCTCGCGCCGTTCCGGGCCTTGACCGACGCCGTGCATCGGCACGGCGCGGCGGCTTGCGCACAGATCACGCACGGCGGCTGCTTCACCTTCCTGCCGGAGCTGTCGACACGCCGGCCGCTCAGCGCGTCGGGCGGCTTCAACAAGGTCGGCATGATGAGCGGCCGCTTCCTCAAGCAGGCGATGAGCGAACGCGAGATGGACGCATACGCCCGCCAGTTCGCGCAGGCGGCCCGCGTCGCGCGCGAGGCGGGCTTCGACGCCGTCGAGATTCACATGGGCCACGGCTATCTGCTGAGCCAGTTCCTGTCGCCGCTCTATAACCATCGACGTGACGCGTACGGCGGGTCGGCCGAGGACCGCGCGCGGTTTCCACGCCAGGTCTTGCGGGCCGTGCTCGACGCGGTCGGCCGCCACATGGCGGTGCTATGCAAGATCGGGGTGACCGAAGGCGTCAAGGGCGGCAGCACCGCCGACGACGCCGCGACGATCGCGCGTCTGCTCGAAGCGGACGGCGCGCACATGCTGGTACTGAGCGGCGGAATGAACGTCGAGTCGGTCTGGCAACTGTTCGGCGGTCCGATGCCGGCCGAGGCGCGCGCCAACGTGTCCAACCCGATCGTGCGATGCGCGATGTCGTTGCAGAAATTGACCGAGCCGAAGTTCGACGGCTTCAGGGAGATGTATTTGCTGGAGCATTCGCGCAAGGTGCGCGAGGCGGTGCGGATGCCGCTGGCCTACCTTGGCGGCGTGCGCTCGCTGGCCAACATCGAACACGCTTTGCGCGAAGGATTCGAGGCCGTCGCGATGGCGCGCGCGCTGGTGTTCGATCCGGGTTTCGTCGACCAGTTGCGCTCGCAACCGTCGCGCGCGTCCGGTTGTACGTCGTGCAATCGGTGCGTGGTGATGATGTACACGCCCGGCGGGACATCGTGCGCGTTGCAGCCACCGAACGACGCGGCGCTGAACCGGATCGCGGCGGCTTGAGTGCGTTGGGGCGGGACTTGCGGGTTCGGGACCGAACGGTTGAACGATTGAACGATTGATCGCCTGGGCAACTAGCCCTCGATCCGCCCGCGCGTCACCCCAAGCAGACTTGCCATCGCCGCGCGCGCCGCATCCGCATCCCGCTCGCGGATCGCTTCGAACACGGCGGTATGTTCGTCGAGCGACGCGTTATACACGTCAGCGCGCTTCGCATTCAACCGTAGCTGCGCTTCCAGCGTCCGTTCGATCAACGTGCCCAGCGGTATCAGCAGTTCGTTGCTGCACGCGCTCAGCACGCTCAGATGGAACGCCAGATCGGCGCGCACCCATTCGTCGACATTGCGCGCCGCCACCATCGCGGCATGCGCTTGCGTCAGCGCGTCAAACGCGACGTCGGTATGCGACGCCGCCGCGAGACCCGCCGCGTACGGCTCGATCATCTCGCGCATTTCCTGAAGCTTGAGCGCGAACGTCATCGGCTCGGCGACGCGCGAATACCAGTCGAGCACGTCGACATCCAGCAGGTTCCACGCTTGCCGCGGCCGTACCCGTGTGCCGACCCGCGGACGCGACTCGATCAGCCCTTTCGAGGTCAGCGTGCGCAAGGCCTCGCGCAACACCGTGCGACTCACGCCGAAGGTTTCCATCAACTCCGCCTCGCGCGGCAGGATCGATTCGGGCGCGTAGTCGCCGCGCAGAATCGCGGTCGCCAGCAGGTGGGCGACGCGCCCGTGCAGATCGTGCTGAATAACTTTCTCCTGGCGCCCTCGCGGCGCGCTTGATGTCGGATGCCGGCACCGGCCGTCCCCCGACCACTATCTGGCCAATAGTACTATTAATAGTACTTTAAAGGGATTCTGTTGTAGCATGTGAGTCCCCGAAATCGCTCGCAGGCGCCCCAGCCTTTCAAGGAGACTCGCACCATGAAAATCACCAAGCTCGAAACCTTCATTGTCCCGCCGCGCTGGTGCTTCCTGAAGATCGAGACGGACGAAGGCATCGTCGGCTGGGGCGAACCGGTGGTCGAGGGGCGCGCGCATACGGTCGCGGCCGCGGTGGAAGAGCTGTCGGACTATCTGATCGGCAAAGACCCGCTGCTGATCGAAGACCACTGGCAGGTCATGTACCGCGCCGGATTCTATCGTGGCGGCCCGATCACCATGAGCGCGATCGCCGGCGTCGACCAGGCGCTGTGGGATATCAAGGGCAAGCATCACGGCGTGCCGATTCACGCGCTGCTCGGCGGCCAGGTGCGCGACCGGATCAAGGTGTATTCGTGGATCGGCGGCGACCGTCCGAGCGACGTCGCCAATAACGCGCGCGCGGTGGTCGAACGCGGCTTCAAGGCGGTCAAGATGAACGGCTCGGAAGAGCTGCAGATCATCGACACCTTCGACAAGGTGCAGGGCGTCATCAACAACGTCGCGGCGGTGCGCGAGGCGGTCGGACCGGACATCGGCATCGGCGTGGACTTCCACGGCCGCGTGCACAAGCCGATGGCCAAGGTGCTCGCGAAGGAACTCGACCCGTATAAGCTGCTGTTCATCGAGGAGCCGGTGCTGTCGGAGAACGCCGAGGCATTGCGCGATATCGTCAACCAGACCAATACGCCGATCGCGCTGGGCGAGCGTCTGTATTCGCGCTGGGACTTCAAGCACATTCTGTCGGGCGGCTACGTCGACATCATCCAGCCGGACGCATCGCACGCGGGCGGGATCACCGAGTGCCGCAAGATCGCGTCGATGGCCGAGGCCTACGATGTCGCGCTCGCGCTGCACTGCCCGCTCGGTCCGATCGCGCTGGCCACCTGTCTGCAGATCGACGCGGTGAGCTACAACGCGTTCATCCAGGAACAGAGCCTCGGGATTCACTACAACCAGGGCAACGACCTGCTCGACTACATCAAGAACCCGGAAGTCTTCAAGTACGAAGACGGCTTCGTGTCGATTCCGCAAGGCCCCGGCCTCGGCATCGAGGTCAACGAGGAGAAGGTGCGCGAGATGGCCAAGGTCGGTCATCGCTGGCGCAATCCGGTGTGGCGCCATGCGGACGGTAGCGTCGCCGAGTGGTGAGCGTCAGCACAAGGCAGACAGCCGGCCGCGCGTTACGGTGACGTCACGCGCGGGCCGTCGCAGTAACGTAACACTCAGGACCAAACGGGCTCGAACAGGCGTTTCGAGCCCTTCGCATCGCCACTCTCGCCTACCCGCAAAGCCTTGCCCGGCAAGGCTCTCCGGCCGACTGTTCGGTATCGGACATACACATGGCCCGGTCCTTGCTCAAATGCATGCAAAACATCACATGCATCGGGGGCAATCATGGGCGAATTCCTTCCTGACTATCTGATCCGCGAACAGGCCGCCGTCGGCGCGCTGGTCATGTTCGGCGTGCTACGCATTCTCGGCGCGGTGCTTGCATTCGAACGCGGCTGGCGCATCTCGGTGATCGAGAAATGTTTCTTGAGCGCGGCGGTGATTTATTGCCTGCCGCAGCTGTTCGATCTGCTGACGCATCTTTACGGCTCGCGCACCGCGGGCGCGGAGCTGGAAGGCAAGGCTGCCGGCTGCGCGATCGCGCTGTTCTGCGCGCCGATTCTCGGGCATCGGCTGGGCCTGGAATAAGCCGCTCACGGGGTTTGCGGGGAGACCATCGAGCGGGCGACATCGACGTCCGCCGTTCAACGGGTAGTAACGGATGTGCTGGCCACCGCCAGGCGACCGTGTGTATTGCGCCGCACGCATTTGCCGTGCGGCGCTTTTTTATGCGGCCGATGTGGCGGTTCGGCTCGCGCGTGTGAAGCGGCCAGCCGGATTGCGCCGATTGTGTCGATTTCGTCGACCAGTGGATGTTGCACGGATGCCGCATCGCGGACGCGTGAAGCGGTCCGCCGCCCGGCTCAACCCAACGCGGCAAACGCCGGCACGCTATGCGACAACGCGGCCGCCGCGACAAACACGCCGATCATCGCAAGCGCTTCGAGATACAGCACGTTGACGAACGTATGCGCGTCCATCGTCGATGCCGTGCGGCGCAGGCGCGGCAATGCCAGCACCCGGTTCAGCCCGCCGAGCACGAGCGCCATCGCGACCAGCGTGAGCTTCAGCGTCAGCACATGGCCCCACGTGCTCTGCTCGATCGCCTCGAACGAGCCGCCCGACCCGCGCACCGCGTTGAAAATACCCGACAGCAGCACCAGCCCGACCGCGACCAGCGACACGTTCGACACCTGTGTCGCCGTGCGGATCAGCATGCCGCGCGCGGTCGACGTGCCGAGCACCGGCAGCACCGAGAGCCCGGCGGCCATCGCAAGGCCGCCCCACACGCTGGTCACCAGCACGTGCAGCGTCTGCATGCCGATCGCCGCCGACGCCACGCCCGCATCGGCCGCGTGACCGAGCGAGGCCTTGCCGGCCGCGACCGCGATCACCGCGAGCCACAGCAGCGCGTTGCGCAGCATGCCGGTCTGGCTGGTCATGGCCGTGCCGAGCAACACCAGCGCGCCCGCGAAGGCCACGCTCCAGCCGTAGCCGACATGCGTCTGCGTCAGCACGGTCGGCACTACGCCGATCGCCGCCGGCAACGCCACACCGCTCATCGACGCCGCCTGATACAGCAGCCAGCCGAGATCGGCGAGCACCAGCACGACGGTCGCGGTCAGCATCGACCGTTGCGCGCGCAACCAGGCCGGACGTGCCGGCGACACCTTGGTTTGCGCGTCCTTCGCGAGCCACGCGCCGAGTAGCGCCGACCCCACGGCGAACGCGAACGCGACATTCATGAGCGCGGCCATGGCGACCTGCCCGATCCACAATCCGTCGATGCTCATTTGACGTTGAACGAAAAGTCGCCCTGGGTCCGATGGCCGTCCGTGGCCACCGCCGTCCAATGCACCGCGTAGCGGCCCGCGCCCAACGGCGGCAGCGGCAGATGCATGACCTTGGCGTCGCCCTTATCGACCGACGCCGACGGCGCATCGGCCGGCAGGGCGGGCTTGCCGCTTGCGTCGGCCAGTTCGATGCGGCTGAACGCCGGTTCGAGCGGCTCGGTGAAATGCATGGTCAGTTCGGCCGGCGCGGCCACCGCGGCATTCGCCGCCGGCTCGCTCGACACCAGATGCGCGTGCGCGAACGCCGAGGACGCGGCCACCAGCGCGGCGACGCCGAGGGCCGACGCCGTCGTGCGCGGCGCCATGCGGAACAGCGCGCGACGCGCCATACGGGAAAGATTGAATAGCTTCATGTAAGGCCGATAGCGGATGATCAGGAAAACGGTGAAACGGAGGACGTCGAACCGGAGCGGGTCCAGGCCGGAGCCGGGTTGGTGGCAGACCGGCGCCGGGCCGGCGAGCCCGGAAGTGTACGCTTCGATGGCGCCGGCGCGCGTCGGTTCAACCTGGATTGCCGGCGAAGCGCGGCGCGCGATGCCGGCGAGCCGTTGCGCACGGCGTTTTGCGTGGAATTCGGCTCGGCCGGGATCGGGCGAGTCCCATGCCCGCAAGCACCGCATGCAACATTGCGCGCGTCAAACTGTCGCATTGCGGTGACACCCGGAGCCTTTCTCATAATGTGTCAAATAGTCAGCATCACCCTTCGATGATAGAATGCTGCGTCGCCGCAGCGCCGGCGGCCCTTCACACCGAGCCGCTCGAAGTTCGGTCAGGTCCCCGATATTGATGGAGTTACGCGTGTCTTCTAGACGCCTTTTCCGCCCGTTGCTCGCCCTTCTGCTGATCGGCTCCGCGGGTGTCTACAGCGCTGCGAAAGCGCAGACTCAACCGAAGGCCCCCGACACGATGGAAGCGCGCGTGCAAGGGTGCACGGCATGTCATGGCAGCCACGGCCAGGGTACGGACAACGACTACTTCCCGCGCCTCGCGGGCAAGCCGGCCGACTATCTGTACAACCAGCTGCAGAATTTCCGCGAAGGGCGCCGCAAGTACCCGCCCATGAACTACCTCGTCACGTATCTCTCGGACGACTACCTCCACCAGATCGCCACTTACTTCTCGCAGCAGCGTCCGCCGTATCCGCCGCCGGCCAAGCCGACGGTGTCGCAAAGCACGCTCGCGCGCGGCCAGCAGATCGTGCTGAATGGCGACGCATCGAAGCAGATTCCCGCGTGCGCGGCCTGCCACGGCAAGGCGCTGACCGGCATGGAGCCGGCCATCCCGGGTCTGGTCGGTCTGCACTCCGACTACATCAGCGCGCAGCTCGGCGCGTGGCGTTCGGGTTCGCGTCATGCGATCGCGCCGGATTGCATGCACACCATCGCCACCCGCCTGACGGACGATGACGTGAACGCCGTCGCTTCGTGGCTCGCCACGCAGAAGGCCCCACAAAACCCCGTGCCGGCTCCGGCCCGCTCGATGAAGACTCCGCTTGCCTGCGGCAGCGAACCGCAATAAGGCACCGGGAGAGACACTAAATGAAACGCAAGTCTTTGTTCGCCCTCTCGGCAGTCATCGTCGTTGCAGCTGCCGCGCTCGTCCCCGTCCTGTGGTCGGGCGGCGACAACCTGCACAACGGCTCCGCGATGGCCGCCACGCCCGCCGATCAGGCCGCGTTGATCAAGAAGGGCGAGTATCTCGCCCGCGCCGGCGACTGTATCGCCTGCCACACGGTGCGCGGCGGCAAGCAATTCGCCGGCGGCCTGCCCATGGCCACGCCGTTCGGCACCATGTTCACGCCGAACATCACGCCGGACGATCAATACGGCATCGGCAAGTGGACCCAGGACGACTTCTATCGCGCCATGCACACCGGCCGCTCGAAGGACGGCAGCCTGCTGTACCCGGGCTTCCCGTTCACGAGCTACACGAAGGTCACGCGCGCCGACTCGGACGCGATCTACGCGTATCTGCGTTCGGTCGCGCCGGTCAACGTGCCGAGCCGTCCGCACGAACTGAAATTCCCGTTCAACCAGCGCAACATGCTGATCGGCTGGCGCACGCTGTTCTTCCGTGAAGGCGAGTACAAGCCGGATCCGACCAAGTCGGTGGAATGGAATCGCGGTGCGTACCTGATCGAAGGCCTCGGTCACTGCGGCATGTGCCACACGTCGATCAACGCGATGGGCGGCCCGGTCAGCTCGGCGGCGTTCGCCGGCGGCCTGATCCCGCTGCAGAACTGGTACGCGCCGTCGCTGACGTCGAACAAGGAAGCAGGCCTCGGCGACTGGGAAACCAAAGACATCGCCGATCTGCTGAAGAACGGCGTGTCGGCCCGCGGCGCGGTGTTCGGTCCGATGGCCGAAGTGGTCCACAACAGCCTGCAGTACATGTCTGACGCGGACATCAACGCGATGGCCACGTATCTGAAGACGATTCCGCAGAAGAGCGAAGCACCGGAAACGATGCAGCTCGAAACGTCGGAAAAGTTCGGCGGCGAACTGTTGAAGCAAGGTCAGAAGATCTACGCTGACAATTGCGCGAAGTGCCACGCGGAAAACGGCCTCGGCATGCCGCCGTCGTTCCCGCCGCTCGCGAATAACCAGTCCATCCAGATGCCGTCGGCGGTCAACCCGATCCGTATGGTGCTGAATGGCGGTTACCCGCCGAGCACGGAAGGCAACCCGCATCCGTACGGCATGCCGCCGTTCGCGCAGGCTCTGTCGAACACGGAAGTGGCGGCTGTCGTGACCTACATCCGTATGTCGTGGGGCAACCACGGCACGGCCGTGTCGCCGCAGCAAGTGTCGGATCTGCGTTCGGCGCCGCTCGACTAAGCAGCGTTCGTCGCACCCTGGGCGCGGCCTGCGGAAAACGCGGCCGCGCCCTTCGTTTTTTCAGGACCGGTATCATGTGGGCTCTTCGGGTCCGATGAAACCGCGCAGGAGGAAAGAGCCGTGCATGTCGGAGAGCGTTTCAACAGCATCACCCACCTCGTCGGCGCCGTGCTGTCGGTGGCGGGGCTGGCAACGCTCGTGACGATGGGCGCGCTCGACGGCGACGCGTACAAGGTGGTCAGTTTCAGCGTGTACGGGGCGATGCTGATCGTGCTGTACGCGATCTCGACGCTGTATCACAGCGTGCGCAACCCGCGTGTCAAAGCGGTTCTGCAGAAATGCGACCATTCGGCGATCTACCTGCTGATCGCCGGCAGCTACACCCCGTTCACGCTCGTGACATTGCGCGGCCCGTGGGGCTGGTCGTTATTCGGCGTCAGCTGGGGGCTCGCCGCCCTCGGCATCGTGCAGGAACTCACGCTCGGGCGACGCACCCGCAGCGTGTCGATGGTGTTGTACGTGTTGATGGGATGGCTCGCGCTCGTGGCCGTCCGCCCGCTGGTTCAAGCTTTACCGGCAGCGGGTACCGCCTGGCTCGTGGCCGGGGGCGTCATCTACAGCGCCGGGATCTACTTCTTCATCAACGACGAGCGCATCCGGCACGGACATGGTATCTGGCACCTGTTCGTTCTGGCGGGCAGTCTGTGTCAATTCGTCAGTGTCGCGCGCTACGTCGCGTGACACGCCACGGCGGCGAAATGCAACTTAAGGCCAGTCAACGTGTCTTGATAGCGCGTTGAAGCATTCGGCACGCATTTGAGCGTGCCGCCGATTTCTCAGCGAACGGATCTGAGCCGCAGCCTCGGTCGCGCCATGCCGGCGTGTCGAAGCTGCGTCGAGGCCTGTCAGGGCCCCAGCCGCCGTTCGCGAAACTGCATTGCAAAGAGCATTTATGTCTTTTGATTCCCTCGGCTTGTCCGAACCGTTGGTCCGCGCTGTAAACGAACTCGGCTACACCACCCCGACTCCGATCCAGACCCAGGCGATTCCGGCCGTGCTCAACGGCGGCGACCTGCTGGCCGGCGCGCAGACCGGCACCGGCAAGACCGCCGGCTTCACGCTGCCCATCCTGCAACGCCTGAACAGCATGCCTGCGGTCGCGACAGGTTCGGGCAAGCGCGCGGTGCGCGCGTTGATCCTCACGCCGACGCGCGAGCTCGCCGCCCAGGTCGAGGAAAGCGTGCGCGCCTACGGCAAGTATCTGAAGCTGAAGTCGACCGTGATGTTCGGCGGCGTCGGCATCAATCCGCAGATCGGCGCGCTGCGCAGCGGCGTGGACATCGTCGTCGCGACGCCGGGCCGTCTGCTCGATCACATGCAGCAGAAGACCATCGACCTGTCGCATCTCGAGATTCTCGTGCTCGACGAAGCGGACCGCATGCTCGACATGGGCTTCATTCACGACATCAAGCGCGTGCTCGCGAAGCTGCCGCCGAAGCGCCAGAACCTGCTGTTCTCGGCGACCTTCTCCGACGAGATCAAGACGCTCGCCGACAATCTGCTCGACTCGCCGGCGCTCATCGAAGTCGCACGCCGCAATACGACCGCGGAAACGGTCGCGCAGAAGATCCACCCGGTGGACCGCGACAAGAAGCGCGAACTGCTCACGCATCTGATCAAGCAACACAACTGGTTCCAGGTGCTGGTGTTCACGCGCACCAAGCACGGCGCGAACCGTCTGGCCGAGCAACTGACGAAGGACGACATCAGCGCGCTGGCGATTCACGGCAACAAGAGCCAGTCCGCACGCACGCGCGCGCTCGCCGAGTTCAAGGACGGCACGCTGCAGGTGCTGGTCGCGACGGACATCGCGGCACGCGGTATCGATATCGATCAACTGCCGCACGTGGTCAACTTCGATCTGCCGAACGTGCCGGAAGACTACGTGCACCGCATCGGCCGCACGGGCCGCGCGGGTGCGACGGGCGAGGCGGTGTCGCTGGTGTGCGTCGACGAGTTGCAACTGCTGAAGGACATCGAGAAGCTGATCAAGCGTCCGGTGCCGCAGGAAGTGATCGCCGGTTTCGAGCCGGATCCGACCGCGAAGCCCGAACCGATTCTGCGTCGCAGCCAGGGCGGCGGTGGCGGTGGACGTTCGCCGCGCCAGGGGCAAGGCCAAGGTCAGGGTCAACGCCAGGGTCAGGCAGCGCCGAAGCGTGACGGCGCCGGCGCAGCCAAGCCGGCGCAACGGTCGGGACAGCGTCCGGCCGCGGGTCAGCAACAGCCGAAGCCGCAAGGTGCGAAGCCGGCAGGCAACGGCGGTCAGGCACGCCGCGACGGTCATCGTCATGACGAGCGGCCGCGTGCCGTGTCGCACGAAGGCGGCGGCGCGCAGCACGCGCCGCGCAAGCCGCAAGGCCAGGGCGGCAATCCGGGCGCGTTGCTCGGCGGCGGCGCGAAGCCGCGTAACGATGCACCGCGCGGTGGTCAGCCGACGCGCAGCGGTCAGCGCGGCCGTTGAGCATGCCGGACTGGCGATCGTTTGTCGTTGCGCGTTGCGTGCACGGCAGCGGCGATCGCCGGTCTTGACGCTGCACCACCGCCCCTACCGGCGTGCCGCCGCAGCCTGCTTCAGGTGCTCGATCTGCCGTTCCCAACGATCGAGCACCCTCTCCCGCTCTCCCACCAGTTCGAATGTGATACCGCTCGTCAGACGCGCGTATCGCACGCTCTGCGCTTCCGCCGTATCGATCGAGCCGCTTAGATAGACCAGGCCGCTGTCGTCGCCAGACACGGCGGCCAGCGTCACGACGCGCAACTGCACCTGATAGAACGCCTCGTCGCACACGAAGCTCAGCGCCGCGCGGCCGTTGCGCTCAATCGCGCGCGTTGCCCTCGCCTGCGGCCACAACGCGATGCATAGCGAGCGCGAGTCCGGCGCATACAGTTCGCCGATGCCCAGCAGCGACGTGCGCAGATGCCCATTCGCATCGACGCTCAATAACGACGCGGTGAACCCCGTCTTGCTCGCCAGCGACGAGCCGTCGAACAATGCGCGCACCGCGTCGGGCCATTCGTCGAACGCCGACTGATCCAGCGGACGTTCGGGTTGCAAGGAATCGCTCATGGTCGTCTCGAAGCCGATCGGCTGAAAGGAAAGATGGACAAGTCCGCATCATGCCTCGAAAAGCAAATGGCCCGCCGTTCGACACTGGCGGGCCATGTTGATGCAACCGGTGCTGCTTGCCGGTCAGCGGAAAAACACGTGCTGCGTGATCTTCGCCAACGGATAGTGCACGCCCGGCTGAATGCGCGCCGGGATATCGAGCGGCTTGAGCAGCATCTTCACGCACATGTCCGCCGACAGATTGCGCCGCACCAGCGCATTGATGCGCGCCGCCCGATCGCGGTTGTACGCCGAGTCGTGCACGCGCTCCGGATAACGCACCGCGAACACATGGCGCAACGCGATCTCCGAATCCTCGTTCTTGATCTCCATCACACGACGCATCAGCGCGCCGAGCACCGCCAGACGGCCATTGCCTTCGATCTTGTTGTACTTCTTGAAGAACTTGAAAAAGTGCTTGTAGTGACGGACTTCGTCGGTGCGGATGTTGTCGGTGATCTCCTTGAGCACCGGCTCGTCCGAGCACTCGCCGATCGCGCGATACAGCGTGGCCGTGCCGGTTTCCACCACGCAGCGCGCGACCATTTCGAGCGCGCGGGTCTTTTCGAAATCTTCCACCGAACAGGTCAGCGAATACTCTTCCATGAACTGGCGAAACGCGGTGTCCCAGTCGAACTCGGGCCACACGTAAGCGATATAGGTTTTGAGCGCCCGGCCGTGCTGCATTTCCTCCGGCTCCCACTCGTTATTGAGCCAGGCGGAAACTTCCGGATCACCGTCAAAAAAAGTACTCAAATTGCTTGTATAAAGATCAGTGCCGCTTTCGATAAACGAGGCGGCGCACAGCAGCAACAACAGATCTTCATTGGCGACGGCTTTCTGCCGGTCGACGCGGGTGAGGTCGATGTCCTCGATCCGCCAGGGCATGACATGTTTCAGCTCTGCGTGCATCGTGTTGCTCCGAAAGCTGTATCGACTCGTGGAGCGAGCCCGAACCGTCTGCTCTCGCCAGAACGGTTCGCCGTGTCGGATACAGCGTCTAGATTAGAGTTAACCCCTTGTATCTTGCATCTTAGCCGGTGTTGACCAACTCTGCAGATAACCCAGCACAGACCATGCCGGATCGGCACAGTTCCAGGCACGGGGTAGTCGAACCCTTCGGTCAGACAAAAACCTGGCGCGCATGATGAAAAAAAGCCAGCTCGTCGAGCTGGCTTTTGTCTGTCCGGCAGACCGGCCGGGTGCAACCGGCGCCGTCACCGCATCGACACTGCGCAATCAAGCGGGCTGCACCCCGCTCACCGCGCGCACGCGCCGCATGCGCAGCGCGACGATCACCAGCGATACGCCCGACAGCACCGCCGCGATCAGCACGTAATAACTCGGCGCGAGTTTGTCGCCGGTCAAGTGAATGAACGTCTCGACGATGGTCGGCGCGAAACCGCCGAAGATCGTCACGCCGATGCTGTAGCCGATCGACAGTCCCGTCGAGCGGACCTGCGTCGGAAAGATCTCGGACATCAGCGCGGGCATCGGGCCGGAATAAGCGGCCTTGAAGATGCCGGCGGTGCCTTGCAGCAGCAACAGCCAGCCGATGGTCGGATGCGATTGCAGTAGCGCGAACATCGGATAGATCAGCGCGCCCATCAGTACCGACGTCGTCAGCATGATGCGAATTCGCCCGATGCGATCGGACAGCGCGCCCATCACCGGCGACAGCAGGAACTGCAGGCCGCCGTTGAGCACCACCACCCCGAACGACGCTGCCGCCGGCATGTGCAATTGCTTGACCGCGTACATCGGCATGTAGAGCTGCAGCACGTACACGCCGACGGTGGATTGCGCGACGATGCCCACGGCGAGCAGCAGGTTGACCCATTGGTTCGCGAATGAAGCGCCATGAGCCGCTGCTTTGTCATCTGCGCCTGGAGCAATCGGAGAGGCGGCCGCACGCGCGTCGTGCCGCTCACGCTCCTCACGCTCCTCGCGTGCCTGACGCATCGCCAGAAACTCCGGCGTTTCGTCGAGGTGCGAGCGGATGTAATACCCCACCGGCCCGACCAGCAAACCGAACACGAACGGCAGACGCCAGCCCCAGCTATCGAGCTGCTCGGGCGGCATCCATGCGGTCAGCAGCGAACCGAATGCCGCGGCGGTGATCGCCGCGAGCCCCTGACTCGCGAACTGCCAGCTCGCGTAATACCCGCGACGCGACGCGCTGTGCTCGACCATGAACGCCGTCGCGCTGCCGAACTCGCCGCCTACCGCGAAACCTTGCACGAGCCGCGCGAGCAGGATCAGCAGCGGCGCCGCGATGCCGATCGATGCATACGGCGGCATCACCGCCATCGTGAAGGTGCCGACCATCATCAGCGCGATGGCGAGCGTCAGCGCCGCCTTGCGGCCTTTGCGATCGCCGTAGATGCCGAGCACCACCGCGCCGAGCGGCCGCATCAGGAACGAGATGCCGAAGGTGGCGATGGCGAGCAGCGTCGACAGCCATTCGTCGCGCAGCGGGAAAAACTGTCTGGCGATGATCGTCGCGAAGTAGCCGTAGACCAGGAAGTCGAACCATTCGAGCGCATTGCCGACCGACGACGAAAACACGATCCGTCGCACCGTCGCCCTGGACAGCGGCGCGGGCGCGGCATGAGGAAAAGGATTCGCCGACGGCGATGAGGGGGATTGCATGGCGTCTCCTGCCTGCCGCGAAATGAAGCGTAGCGGCACATCGGTGCGCGCCGCTTCATGCGTGTCGTTATCGATTGACCGCGCTTGCCCGGGCCTGCCGCGAACTCAGAACCCCGCGGCCAGCCCATCGCGGCGGCTGTCGCTCGCCGCCACATAACCGCGCTCCGGCTCGTCGCGATCCAGCTTCCAGATGTACTGGCCGGAGCCGAAGTCCATGTACGGATCGTCGACCGACTTGATCGTGTGGCCCCGCTTCTGCAATGCGGCGGCGGTGTCCGGATCGAGCGTCGCTTCGATGTCGATGGTGAAGTCGCGGTTGACCTTCCAGCGCGGCGCGTCGCAGGCGGCCTGCGGCTGCTGGCCGTAGTCGAGCATCCGCACGATCGATTGCAGATGCCCCTGCGGCTGCATGTCGCCACCCATCACGCCGAAGCTCATCACCGCTTCCTGGCGGCCGTCCACCTGCTGCGTGAGGAACGACGGAATGATCGTGTGGAACGGCCGCTTGCCGCCTTCCACGACGTTCGGCGACTTCGGGTCCATCGAGAAACCGCAGCCGCGGTTCTGCATCGCGATGCCGCTGTCCGGCACCACGATGCCCGAGCCGAAGCCCATGTAGTTCGACTGGATGAAGCTGACCATCATGCCGCGCTCGTCCGCCACGGACATATAGATCGTGCCGCCCGCCTTCGGCATGCCGAAGTCGAACTGCGTGGCGCGCTTGTGATCGATCAGCTTCGCGCGCGACGTGAGGTACGCGTCGTCGAGCATCTGTTCGGGCGTGACGTCCATGGAACGTGGGTCGGCCACGTAGCGGTAGACGTCGGCGAATGCGAGCTTCATCGCTTCGATCTGCAGATGCTGCGATTCGACGTTATCGACCGCCAGTTCCTTCACGTCGAATTTTTCGAGGATGCCCAGCGCGATCAACGCCGCGATCCCCTGCCCGTTCGGCGGAATCTCGTGCACCGTGTAGCCGCGATAATCCTTGCCGATCGGCTCGACCCAATCCGCGCGGTAGTTGCGCAGGTCGTCCAGCGTCATCGCGCCGCCGCCTTCGCGGGCGAATGCCGCGATCTGCTCGGCGATCTCGCCTTCGTAATACGCGCGCGGGCCCTGTTCGGCGAGCTTGCGCAGCGTCTTCGCGTGGCCGGGGAAGCGCACCAGCTCGCTGACCTCCGGCGCGCGGCCGCGCGGCATGAAGGTTGGCGCGAAGCCTGGCAGGTCTTTCAGTTCGGGCACGGCGGCCGCCCATTTGTAGGCGACGATGCTCGCCACCGCATGGCCGCGCTCGGCGATTTCGATCGCGGGCTCCATCAGATCGGCGAACGGCAGCGAGCCGAATTTCTGGTGCAGCGCCTCCCAACCGGCGATCACGCCCGGCACCGTCACCGAGTCCCAGCCGCGCTTGGGCTGGATCGCGAGACCGTTGTCCTCGCCGTATTTGCGCTTGAAGTAGTCGACGTTCCACGCCGCCGGCGACACGCCCGACGCGTTCAGGCCGTGCAGCTTCCGGCCGTCCCACACCAGCGCGAACGCGTCACCGCCGAGACCGCACGACACCGGCTCGACCACCGTGATGGCCGCGGCGGCCGCGATGGCCGCATCGACGGCATTGCCGCCTTTCCACAGCATGCGCAGGCCGGCCTGGGCGGCGAGCGGATGCGAAGTCGAAACGATGTTGCGCGCGAATACGGGCAGGCGCGGCGTCGGATACGGGTTTTGCCAGTTGAAGCCAGTCATGTCGAACACTCTCTAAGGCGAATTACATCAAGCCAACACAGGACCTCGAATTGCAGCGTGATCCGGCCCAAAAAACAAATTCATTTATCAAATGAATAAATGCACAAATGGCCTGAATGAATGTTTTAACGAATGACCCGACGCGATGCAGTCCGACTCGCGACATCGCTTCGCGCCAGGTCGCCCCTTATCTTATGGATGTCGCGCGAGTTCGCGGACAACCCGGGCGATGGTCTTACAATAACCCCAACCCGGCCCCAACTCGGCCTCACCCCGGCCCCACCCCGTTCACCCCGAATCCGCCTTTCCAGCTTAGCGCGTCACCGCGAAAGCCGGCGGCGACGGCAAAAAACAGAACCGAGACACATGACCCGAGACCCCCGCCTGACTCTCAACGCCCGGCAACAGGAACTGCTGGAGTGGGTGCAACGCGACGGCTTCGTGACCGTGGACGACCTCGCGGCACACTTCGACGTGACGCCGCAGACGATCCGCCGCGACGTCAACTGGCTCGCCGATATGAACCTGCTGCGCCGCTATCACGGCGGCGCGAGTCTGCCGACCAGTTCCGAGAACGTCTCGTACACCGCGCGCCAGCGCATGTTCCACGAAGAGAAACGGCGCATCGCGACGTTAGTCGCCACGCACATTCCCGATCAGGCTTCGCTGTTCATCAACCTCGGCACCACCACCGAGGAAGTCGCCCGCGCGCTCAACCGGCATCGCGGCCTGCGCGTGATCACCAATAATCTGAACGTCGCCAGCATGATGAGCGGCTATCCGGATTGCGAGGTGCTGGTGACGGGCGGCATCGTACGGCCGTGGGACAAGGGCATCGTCGGCGAACTGGCGATCGATTTCATTCGCCAGTTCAAGGTGGACTTCGCGATCATCGGCACATCGGCGATCGAAACGGACGGCACGCTGCGCGACTTCGACACGCGCGAGGTGCGCGTGGCCGAGGCGATCATCCAGCACGCGCGCACCGTGTTCCTCGCCGCCGACAACTCGAAGTTCGGCCGCCCGGCGCTGGTCCGTCAAGGGCACCTCGATCAGATCGACGCCCTCTTCACCGACGCCCCGCCGCCGGCCGAGATGACGGAGACGCTGGCCGCGGCCAATTGTCAGGTGTACGTCGCCGGGTAGGGCGGGCTCGACGGCGAGAAGCGCATGCGCGCGGCCTATTGCTCCAGGCCTTTTCCGCCATGCTGCAACGCACGCAAAACTTCGAGTGAAATCAAGCTTCTAGCCGCGGCTCCAAACCGCCTCTCTAACGGCTAATTGTCAAAGGGAAAATTTACTGGGGCCGAGTTGGTGTTTAACGTGCGGTTGACTACACTCCAGTTCCCCGGCGTCCGTTCCGCTTTTCGCGTAGCGCCGGTTGCGTGAATCTGTCGTGTGAGCCGTACTTCCCGCCTGATCCTCTAGCGGACCTCACTGGCTTCGGGCCAGTCGCCGGCAAGGCCGTCCGCGTTAGCTTGACATGGAGAGAACGATGCTGAGTCCGCATGAATTCGCCACGCTGTTGCTCGTCAAGGACGCTCCCAATCAGGTCGACATGGAGCGGGAAGAACTCGACGCCCTGCTGGAACGCCAGCTGGTGCAGCTCGAACGGCTCGCGTCGGGCAGCGAACAATGGCGCGTGACGGAAACCGGCGACAGCGCGTTACGAGCCATCAAACGTCTTTCCTAGCCTTGGCGGGCGCTGGCCGGCGCCGCCACTCGACGCATCAGATTTGATCCCGGATAAGGGGAGGCTCGCTCGAGCCTCCCCTTTTTATTGTGCGGAACACATTTACACAGTAAATTGCCGCGACGGACTTCCTACCTTCGCGCATGCCCAAAACGCTTTCCCCCGACGACATCCGGCAATTCCGCGAAGCCATGCGACGCGTGGCCGAGGACGCGTTCGCGACGCGCGGCGCGCAGGGCGTGACCATGCGTGAACTGGCGAAGGAATTGGGATGCAGCGCGATGACGCCCTACCGCTACTTCCGCGACAAGGACGAGATCCTCGCGATGGTCCGCGCGGCGGCGTTCAATCGCTTCGCGGCGCGCATCGAAGCTGCCGCGCAGCACCCGGCGGACCACACCCGGCTCGCGGTCAGCGATGCCTACGTCGAATTCGCGCTCGACGAACCGCATGCGTATCGTCTGATGTTCGATTTCGCGCAACCGGCGGGCGGCTATGCGGAACTCGACGCCGCGTCGCAGCGCGCGTGGCAAATGCTGAGCGAGCATTTCCGGCAACTGGTCGAGGCGCGGTTGCTGGAAGGCGATCCGCATCTGATCGGCTACGCGTACTGGGCAAGCCTGCACGGATTCACGATGCTGGCGCTCGCCAACCAGTTGCCATTGCCCGAGGCGCAGCAGCCGGCCGGTCATGGCGGGCCGACGAGGGAAGCGATCCTCGCGCAGATCCGCATGATGCTGTGGCGCGGCGCGCAACCGCGGCGCGCCGAAGAGTCATGAGCGCCTGACGCTTCATCGCTCCAGCAAGCGCGATTCAAACTCGCGCTCGTCAATCGTTAGCCGTTAGCCGTTACGCAAGGTTGGATCGACCGCCGCACGCCAGCTTATTGCCTTGGCGCGCTGATCGGTGAAGAAGGCCACCCATTGATTGCGCACCTGCGGATCCGTGCTAGTGCCCTGGCTCGTGTAGCGCTGCGCGAACGCCGCCTGGAAGCCGCAGAAATCGTCCTTCGAGAGCTTGCCGTGCCGATTCGCCACGTACGCGTCGAACAGCGCGGCGTAGACGCCTTGCGCATCGCTGCCGTAGTCGACCGTCTGGGCGCTGCACATTTGCTGCAGCGATACGAACGACGGTGCGCCCATCGTGCCGTTCAGGCTCGGCGAGCTGACGCATCCGGCAAGCATCGCCGCCGCGCCGATCATCAAAAGTCCACGCATGAATTCCCCTCGAAATGGCTGCTGCCGAGAGTATCGTCCGTGGCCGCGCGTTGCGCCACCATCCCGGTTCATGCGTTAGAGCTTTCCCTATGGGAACCGAACTTTACTTTTTCGAATATGTTCATTAAAGTTCGCAAACGAACACTATCGGTTCGATAGATTTTCCTAACAGCTCTTCGGACAGACGCAAAGGACACAGCAGGTGACGCAAGGCTCGAGATACGATTTGCTCGTCGTCGGCGGCGGGATCAACGGCGCAGGCATCGCTCGCGATGCGGCAGGCCGCGGCCTGTCCGTCCTGCTGTGCGAACAGGACGACCTCGCGGCGCATACGTCGTCGGCGAGTACCAAGCTGATCCACGGCGGTCTGCGCTACCTCGAGTACTACGAGTTCGGGCTGGTGCGCAAAGCGCTTCAGGAGCGCGAAACGTTGCTGCGCGCCGCCCCGCATATCATGTGGCCGCTGCGCTTCGTGATGCCGCACATGCCCGATCTGCGTCCGGCGTGGATGATCCGCGCGGGGCTATTCCTGTACGACCATCTGGCGAAACGCGAAATGCTGCCGGGTTCGCGCGGCATCGTGATGCGCAACCATCCGGCGGGCGCGCCGCTGGTCGATTCGATCAAGCGCGGCTTCGTCTATTCGGACGGCTGGGTCAACGACGCGCGTCTGGTCGTGCTGAATGCGCTCGATGCGCAGGAGCGCGGCGCGACCATCCTCACGCGCACCCGGCTGCAAAGCGCGGTGCGCGCCGGCGGCGAATGGCGCGCGCAACTCAAGCGCGGCGACGGCACGCTGCTCGACGTGCGGGCCGCCTCGATCGCGAACGCCGCCGGTCCGTGGGTCGGCGAACTGCTGCACGGCGCCCTCGGACGCGAAGCGACGCACAGCGTGCGGCTCGTGAAAGGCAGCCACATCGTCACGCGGCGCCTGTTCGATCACGATCACGCGTACATCTTCCAGAATCCGGACAAGCGGATCATCTTCGCGATTCCGTACGAACACGACTTCACGCTGATCGGCACGACCGACATCGAATACGGCGGCGATCCGTCGCAAGTCGCGATCACCGCCGACGAAACGCAGTACCTGTGCGACTCGATCAACCGCTATTTCAAGCAGAAGATCTCGCCTGCCGACGTGCGCTGGACCTACTCGGGCGTGCGTCCGCTGCTGGAGGAAGAAGGCGCGGACAACCCGTCGGCGGTGACGCGCGACTACTCGCTCGAACTCGACGCGCCGTCCGGCGAAGCGCCGCTGCTGTCGGTGTTCGGCGGCAAGATCACCACGTTCCGCAAGCTCGCGGAAGAAGCCGTCGACAAGCTCACGCAGGCGCTGCGCAAAAGCGCGCCGTCGTGGACTGCCGGCGCGGCGCTGCCCGGCGGCGACATGCCGAACGCGAACTTCGAACGCTTCCTCAGCGAATTCCGTCAGCAATATCCGTGGCTCGCGGCCGATCTCGCGCATCGCCTCGCCCGTGCCTACGGCACGCGCGTGCGCCAGGTGGTCGGCCAGGCGCGCTGCGTCGCGGACCTCGGCCGCGCATTCGCGCCGGGTCTCTACGAAGCCGAACTGACTTATCTGCGCGATACCGAATGGGCGCGCAGCGCGCAGGACGTGCTGTGGCGCCGCTCGAAACTCGGCCTGCACGTCGAACCCGGCACGCTCGACTCGATCACGCAGGAAATCGACGGCTGGTTCGCAAGAGAACCGTCGAAGCAAAGCGCCTAGCAGAGCCAGGCAAACCCAGGCGGGCATCAGCTTCGACGCCCGCGGCAAAACCGGTTTCTTTTACCCCTCGGCTGGACCAAGCCGGGACGCATCATCACAACTGTTGCAGCCCGCTTAAAACAAGAAGCCGTTCCCGTCGCCGGGCAACAGTCCGGCGATTCATAAAACGCATGGAGAAGAGACAATGCAGGATCAGTACATCCTCGCCCTTGACCAAGGCACCACCAGCTCGCGTGCCATGCTGTTCGACCGGCTCGGCAATGTCGTGTCGACGGCGCAGAAGGAATTCCAGCAAATCTATCCGCGTCCGGGTTGGGTCGAACACGATCCGCAGGAAATCTGGTCGACCCAGGCCGGCGTCGCCGCCGAGGCCGTCACGCGCGCGGGGATGAACGGCACGTCGATCGCCGCGATCGGCATCACGAATCAGCGCGAGACCACCATCGTGTGGGATCGCGAAACCGGTCACCCGATCTACAACGCGATCGTCTGGCAGGACCGCCGCACCGCCGACTTCTGCGACCAGCTCAAGGAGCAGGGTCTGGAGGAAAAAGTCCGCGCGAAAACCGGTCTGCCGATCGACTCGTATTTCTCGGCGACCAAGATCCGCTGGATTCTCGATAACGTCGAAGGCGCGCGCGAAAAAGCGAAGCAGGGCCGCCTCGCGTTCGGCACCGTCGATAGCTGGCTGGTGTGGAATTTCACCAAGGGCGGCCTGCACGTCACCGACGTGACCAACGCGTCGCGCACCATGCTGTTCAACATTCACACGCTGCAGTGGGACAACGAACTGCTCGAAGCACTCGACATTCCGCGCAACATGCTGCCGGACGTGCGCCCTTCGTCGGAAGTGTATGGGCCGACCAAGACCACCGTGTTCGCGTCGAAGATTCCGCTCGCGGGCATCGCCGGCGACCAGCACGCCGCGCTGTTCGGCCAGATGTGCACGCAGTCGGGCATGGTGAAGAACACCTACGGCACGGGCTGTTTCCTCGTGATGAACACCGGCGACAAGCCGATCGAATCGAAGAACAACCTCGTCACCACGATCGCCTGGCAGATCGGCGACAAGATCAACTACGCGCTGGAAGGCAGCATCTTCATCGGCGGCGCGGTGGTGCAGTGGCTGCGCGACGGTCTCGGCATCATCAAGAACGCTGCTGAAATCGAAACGCTGGCGCGCAGCGTGCCGCATACCGACGGCGTGTATCTCGTGCCCGCCTTCGCCGGCCTCGGCGCGCCGCACTGGAATGCCCGCGCCCGCGGCACGCTGTTCGGCGTGACGCGCGGCACGAGCTCCGCGCATATCGCGCGCGCCGCGCTCGATTCGATCGCTTATCAGTCGCTCGACGTGCTGAAGGCGATGGAAGCCGATTCGGGCATTCGCATCGGCGAATTGCGCGTGGACGGCGGCGCTTGCGCGAACAATCTGCTGATGCAGTTCCAGGCGGACATTCTCGGCGTCGACGCCGTGCGTCCGAAGGTCGCCGAAACCACCGCGCTGGGCGCCGCCTATCTGGCCGGTCTGGCAGTCGGCTACTGGAAAGATGTGGACGAACTGCAAAGCCAGTGGGCGCTCGACCGCCGCTTCACGCCCGCGCTGCCGCACGCCGAAGTCAAGTCCAACCTGGACGGCTGGCAACGCGCGATCCGTGCCGCGAAGGCCTGGGCCGACACGCCCTGATCCCGGCGACACAGCATTACTTCTCCAGACCCGCTTTCGACATAACGAAGCCGCCAATCCTGCGGCTTCCCTAACAACTATATTTCGGATACCCAACCATGCATCCTTATATTGCGGAATTCATCGGCACCGCGCTGCTCGTGCTGCTCGGCAACGGCGCGGTCGCCAACGTGCTGCTCGCGCGCACCAAGGGCAAGGGCGCGGACCTGATCGTGATCGTGATGGGCTGGGCGATGGCCGTGTTCATCGCCGTCTACGTCACCGCATCGTTCAGCGGCGCGCATCTGAATCCGGTCGTGACGATCAGTCTCGCGCTAGCCGGCAAATTCGCGTGGGCCAAGGTGCCCGGCTACGTCGCCGCGCAGATGCTCGGCGGCATGGCGGGCGCGTTGCTCGTGTGGCTCGCTTACCGTCAGCACTTCGAGAACGAAGCCGATGCCGACATCAAGCTCGGCGTGTTCTGCACGGCGCCGGCGATTCGCAGCATCCCGCATAACCTGCTCACCGAAATGATCGCCACCTTCGTGCTGATTCTCGGCGTGCTGTATCTGGCGTCGCCGCAAGTCGGCCTGGGTGCGCTCGACGCGCTGCCGGTCGGTCTGCTCGTGCTCGGCATCGGCATTTCGCTCGGCGGCCCGACGGGGTACGCGATGAGCCCGGCGCGCGATCTGTCGCCGCGTCTGATGCACGCGCTGCTGCCGATTCCGGGCAAGCGCGGCAGCGACTGGAGCTACGCGTGGATTCCGGTGCTGGGTCCGCTGCTCGGCGGCGCCGCCGCCGCGGCGCTGTACATGTATCTCCACAGCGCGCATTGAGCCGCGCGGCCTGGCCGCGCACTGAACCAGTTTGCGTACCACGCAATCTGCCCGCGCACCGCGTCTCACGCACGCGGACCGCGCGGGTCAGCGCCGGGACGACACACCCACGAGGGCCGTCCCGGCGTCGATGGAAAGCGGCGGCGCCGCGCACCCGGCGCCAAAGCACGTATCATGATGCTTTCCATCTACGCGCATGAACCGGCTATTGCCGTGTTCATGCGCGTTTCGCTTTCCGTTTTTCAGGCATGATCGACCACCTCATCTGTGACTGCGACGGCGTGCTCGTCGACAGCGAAATCATCGCCGACCGTGTGATGCTCGACACGCTCAGCGCCCACTTCCCCGGCCTCGACTTCGAACCCGTCGTCAAGACGGCCTTTGGCCAGCAGATGTCGCGCTTTCTCGAAGGCATCGAGAAGACCTTCGATATCGCGCTGCCCGCCGATTTCCTGAATACCGTCGAATACAACGTCGAGCTCGAACTCGCGGCGTCGCTCAGTCCGATCAACGGCGTGCGCGAGGCGCTGCAGCGCGTCGTGCTGCCGGCGGCCGTGGTGTCGAACAGCCGCATGGCGCGTGTGCATGCGTCGGTGCGGCGCGCGGGCCTGCAGCAGATTTTCGGCGAGCGTGTTTTCAGCGCCGAACAGGTCGCGCGGCCGAAGCCGTATCCCGACGTCTACCTGTTCGCCGCGCAGACGCTCGGCGTGGCGCCATCGCGTTGCGTGGTGGTGGAAGACAGCGTGGCGGGTTTGAACGCGGCGCGCGCGGCGGGCATGAAGACGATCGCCTTCGTCGGCGCGAGCCATATTCCCGACGGGTACGCGGACGCGCTGCGCAAGATGGGCATGACGCGCATCATGAAGCATATGGATGAACTGCCGGCGCTCGTCGAAGCGGGTGTGCGCGGTGATTTCGGCGACGTGCAGTCGTAGGGGATGACGCGTCAACGGGCTGATTTGATCAGCGCGCTGATTTGCATACAAAAAGGCCGGCTCTGATGTTGATCAGAGCCGGCCTTTTGCGTTGAAGCAGACGTCAACGCCGCGCGTCGCGTCAGCGTCGTGCCGCGTTGCCGTCTTGCAGCCAGGCCTGCGCTACTTCGCGGCACGCAGCCTGTGCGCCTACGCCTCGTCGGCCACGCATTCGCGCGCCTGCGCCAGCGCCCGGCGAAACTCCACCAGCTCGGCGATCGTCAGCATCGGCAGATTGTGTTGCGCGGCGAAGCGCTCCACTTCCGCGCCGCGCGTCATCGTGCCGTCGGCGTTCATCAATTCGCACAGCACGCCGGCCGGCTTCAGACCCGCGAGAATCGCGAGATCCACCGTGCCCTCGGTGTGGCCGCGACGTGCCAGCACGCCGCCCGGCATCGCGCGCAACGGGAACACGTGGCCCGGCCGGACGATGTCGGCGGGTTTCGCCGAGTCGGCGATGGCGGCGCGGATCGTCGTCACGCGATCGAGCGCCGACACGCCGGTGGTGACACCGTCGCGCGCTTCGATCGAGACCGTGAACGCGGTGCCGTGACGGCTCTCGTTGTTGACGGCCATGGGCGGCAACTCGAGCGCGCGGATCCTGTCGTCCGGCAGACACAGACAGACGATGCCGCTGCATTCGCGGATCAGCAACGCCATGGTTTCGACGGAGAGACGCTCGGCCGAAACGATCAGATCGGCTTCGTTCTCGCGGTCATGGTCGTCTTGCAGGACCACGGCGCGGCCATCGCGCATGGCTTGCAATGCGGCGGCGATACGCGGCGGAACGGGTTCGGTGGCGAGCAGCGGGAGGTCGGCGAATGCATCTTCGGCAATCGTCGATGGAGCAGGAAAAGTAGCAAAGGTCATGATTGAAACGCTCATCGCAAAAGTTGGGCGAAAAACGTTTCAGGGCATTGCAAACAGACAAAGACGCGCCGGCGAACGCCGCACGCAGCGACGCTCGCGCACCGCTCCAACCCGCGAGCGGCGCAACGGAAACGCAGATGACTATCTGCACATCTTCTTCCATCCGGACTGTGACCGTCGGCTCTGGCTTCTCACCAGATCTGCTGACCCCGCTGCGTGTTTTTCGATTCGTTGCCGACTCGAACGATCACGCGATGCGGGCGCTCGCGGGCTCACCGGCTCGCGCTTGTCGCGCTGCCGGCATACCGCCGGTGGGGAATTTCGCCCCGCCCTGAAGACGCACTGATTGCCGGATCGACCGGCCGGCAAAGCATACAGGAGTCACACCGCGCCTGCAGCGCAACCCCCACGGTTCAGACGGATATCTCTAAATGCTCGCGAGCGTATCCGTCCGGGTTAAAACGAGAAGATAGCGATCAGACGGGTGCAACCTCGCGCGCCGGTTCGCGGATCGCGTCGTGCGATGCCGGCGCTTCCCTGACCGGGTTCGGGGCAACCTCGCGCGCTGCTTCGCGCGCGCTTTCCTGCGATGGCGGCACATCCCAGCGCGGCGGCGTTTCCGCCTTCAAGGTCACGCGAAACGCGCGCGCTTCGGTGTCGCCGGGATTGCGTAGGCTATGCGGCTGGTCGGCGTCGAACACGATCGCGTCGCCGGTGGCGAGCAACTGGCGCTGATCGTGCACGCTGACTTCGAGCGTGCCCTCGCTGACGACGAGGTTCACCGTCGTGCCCGGCGCGCGGCGCGTGCCGGCTTCGGTGTGCAACGGCGCAATGCGCAACTCGTGGAACTCGGCGGCGGTCGGTTCGGCGTCCGGATACAGCGGGCGGGCCGAGTAGCGTCCATTCGAACTGACGACACGCGACGAGCGGTCGGCCGGCAAATGCTCGAAACCGTTGGTCGCGTGACGCCGCAGGAACGCGGCCACCGACACTTTCAACGCGGCCGCGACCTTGCACAGCACCTTGATGGACGGCACGCTGCGCGCCGACTCGATCTGCGCGAGCATTGCACGCGACACGCCGGAAGCACGGGCGAGCGCATCGAGCGACAGTTGGCGCTCGGCGCGCAATCGGGCGAGATTCACGCCCACCAGATGTTCGAGTGCATCGAAAGGTTCGGCGGCACGCGGCGACGCTGCGGGATCAGCCGCGGGATCGCGAACCAGCGCAAGCGGGGAATGCATGTTTGCCTCCAGGAGCGCCGCCGGACGGCGGGCAAAGCGATTGGTGGAAGCAAGATAGCACCGCGATTCGCCATGCCCAACGAAGTTATCTTCACACTGTTATCAGCATTGCGGAGGATGACAAATCCTCAAGCCCCCTGCGCCACTGCCGCGCGCGGCGCATCCATCCGCGCGGCGAACCACGTCAGCAACAGCGCCGCCACGCTGACCGCTGCCGCGACCCACGGCAGCGTATCCAGCGCATAACCGTGGTTGATCACCAACCCGCCCAGCCACGCGCCGCCCGCGTTACCCACGTTGAATGCGCCGATATTCAGCGTCGATGCCAGATTCGGCGCGGCCGCCGCTTTCTCCACCACGCGCATCTGCAACGGCGGCACGGTCGCGAACGCCGCGATCCCCCACACGAAAATCGTGATCGCCGCCGCCACCTGCGAATGGCTGGTGCGCGCGAAAATCGCCATCACCACCGCGAGCGCGACCAGAATGCCCATCAGCGAAGGCATCAGCGTGCGGTCGGCCAGCTTGCCGCCCACCGTGTTGCCGACCGTCAGCCCCACGCCGAACAGCACCAGAATCAGCGTCACGCCGCGCGGCGAAAAACCGCTCACCTGTTCGAGGATCGGCGCGATGTACGTGAACACCACGAACACGCCGCCGAAGCCGAGCACCGTCATCGCGAGCGCGGTCCAGACTTGCGGGTCCTTCAGCACGCGCACTTCGTGGCCGAGCCCCACCGGGCCGGCGTCGTGCCGGTTCGGCACCAGCGCCGTCACGCCCGCCAGCGACAACACGCCGAACGCGCTGACAATCCAGAACGCCGCGCGCCAACCGAATTCCTGCCCGACGAAGGTGCCGAACGGCACGCCCAGCACGTTCGCCAGCGTCAGCCCGGTAAACATCAACGCGATCGCGCTGGCGCGCTTTTCGGCCGGCACCAGCGAAGCCGCCACCACCGCGCCGATCCCGAAGAACGAGCCATGCGCGAACGACGTGACGACGCGCGCGATCATCAGCACGGAATAGCTGGACGCGATCGCACACAGCGTATTGCCGACGACGAACACGCCCATCAGCAATTGCAACGCGAGCTTGCGCGGCATCTTGCTGGTCACGACGGCAAGCAGCGGCGCGCCGACCGCGACACCGAGCGCATAACCGCTCACCAGCAGACCCGCCGAGGGAATCGACACCGCCAGATCGCGCGCGACGTCGGGCAGCAAGCCCATGATCACGAACTCCGTGGTGCCGATGGCAAAGGCGCTGATCGCCAGCGCCAGTAATGGGATGGGCATTTTTTAACTCCAGATTCAAAGGTTGTGCGTGTTGTCTTTGCGCGCCGTCATGCGTTCTGCAACGCGGTCACGAATTCGATGACGACACCCGGCGCGAGCGCCACGAAAAGCTGCACCTCGGCGGCTTGCGGCCCCATCGGCGGAACGCGCGCGCTCTGGTAGGCGACGCCGGCCGCCTGCAGACGCGCCAGCAGCGCTTGCCATTCCTCCGCGCTCTCCAGCCGGAACGCGATGTGGTCGATTCGCGGCGCCGACCTGCCGGGCGCGGCGGGCGCCGTCGCGTCGATCAGGTGCAGCACCGGCCGGCCGTTCGCGTACAGCCAGTAGCCGTCGATCGAAAACGGCGGGCGGGCGCCCTCGTCCAGACCCGCGATATCGACGAAAAAACGTCGCGCGGTTTCAAGGTCGGCGGTGACGATCGTTGCGTGATCGAGGTGCATGGCGTGGTCGGCTGAAGGCAGCGCATCAGGGTTTTCAAGGAGGCGATTGTCGGCGCGAAGCGGTGTTTTGATAATTGGCGTAGCATTTGAAGCATTTTCAAATAATTTTTGAAAGTTATTTTCTAAAGACACGTCATGGACAATCTCGGCGACATCCGTCTCTTCGTCGAAGCCGCGCAGCAGGGCAGCCTGTCGGCCGCGGGCCGCAAGATGGGCCTGACGCCCGCCGCCGCGAGCGCGCGTCTCGCCAAGCTGGAAACCGGCCTGAAAGCGCGTCTCTTCGAGCGCACCACCCGGCAGTTGCGGCTCACCGACGAAGGCCGTCTCTACCTGAACTGCTGCCGCCAGGCGCTGCAATCGCTCGACGACGCCGAAGCCGCGCTGCAGGCGGGTCAAGGCGTGGTGCGCGGCAAGGTACGGATTTCCGCGACCTCGGACTTCGGCCGCAATCTGCTGATGCACTGGCTCGACGAGTTCAACGCGCTCTACCCGGACGTGACCTTCGGGCTGACGCTCTCGGACTCGCTGTCGAACCTCGTGCAGGAGGACATCGATCTGGCGATCCGCTTCGGCGTGCCGCAGGACAGCTCGCTGGTGGCCCGCAAGCTGGCGCCGAACCGGCGCGTGCTGTGCGCGTCGCCGGACTACATCGCGCGCAAGGGCGAGCCCAAGGATCCGCTGGATCTCGCCAACTTCGACTGCATCGTGCTGGGCACCGCGACCGGCCTCGCGAACGAATGGCGCTTCACGCGCGGCGACGAGACGCAGCACTACACGGTGCCGTTCGAAACCGCGCGCGAAACCAACGACGGCGCGGTGGCCCGCGAATGGGCGCTGCGCGGCTACGGCATCGTGATCAAGTCGATGTGGGACGTGGAGGCGGATCTGCGCGCCGACGGGCTGAAGGTGCTGCTGCCCGACTGGCGCTATCCGGACGCGCCGCTGCACGCGCTCTACCATCGCAACCGCTTCATGGCGCCGCGCGTGCGCGTGCTGCTGGATTTTCTGAGCGAGCGTTTCGCGCAGGTGTCGGACGAACTGGAAAGCCTGCTGGGCCTGCCGCAGACGCGCCCGCACGGCGCGGCGGGCACGGCAGGCGCCGCCGCCGAGCGGCTATAATGATGAGTTCCGCAGCCGGCCCGCGCGAGCACCACGTGCACCCCCCTGCACCTGCGGCCAGCCCACGCGCGCTACGGCACGCCGACACGCGGTCGGCCCCCACTTCACCTTTAAAAGACGCCCCCAGGTTAACCACTGCGACCGGCGAAATTCGATGACCAAGAAAGTTTATGTAAAGACCTTTGGCTGCCAGATGAACGAGTACGACTCCGACAAGATGGTCGACGTACTCGGCGCGGCTGAAGGCCTCGTCAAGACCGACACGCCGGAAGACGCCGACGTGATCCTGTTCAACACCTGCTCGGTGCGCGAAAAAGCGCAGGAGAAAGTCTTCTCCGACCTCGGCCGCGTGCGCGAACTGAAGGAAGCGAACCCCAATCTGATCATCGGCGTGGGCGGCTGCGTGGCGAGCCAGGAAGGCGCGGCGATCGTCGCGCGCGCACCGTATGTCGACGTCGTGTTCGGCCCGCAAACGCTGCACCGTCTGCCGCAGATGATCGACAAGCGCCGCGAGAGCGGCCGCGCCCAGGTGGACATTTCGTTCCCCGAAATCGAGAAGTTCGATCATCTGCCGCCCGCGCGCGTCGACGGTCCGAGCGCGTTCGTGTCGATCATGGAAGGCTGCAGCAAGTACTGCAGCTACTGCGTCGTGCCGTACACGCGCGGCGAGGAAGTGTCCCGCCCGCTCGACGACGTGCTGACCGAAATCGCCGGTCTCGCCGACCAGGGCGTGCGCGAAGTGACGCTGCTCGGCCAGAACGTGAACGCGTATCGCGGCGGCCTGACGCTCGGTTCGCCGGAGATCGCCGACTTCGCGACGCTGATCGAATACGTCGCCGACATTCCGGGGATCGAGCGGATTCGCTACACCACGTCGCATCCGAAGGAATTCACGCAGCGGCTGATCGACACCTACGCGAAAGTGCCGAAGCTGGTCAGCCACCTGCATCTGCCGGTGCAGCACGGTTCCGACCGCATCCTGATGGCCATGAAGCGCGGCTACACCGTGCTCGAATACAAGTCCGTGATCCGCAAGCTGCGCGCGATCCGCCCGGACCTGTCGCTGTCCACCGACATGATCGTCGGCTTCCCCGGCGAGACCGAGGAAGACTTCGACAAGATGATGGCGCTCGTGCACGAGATGCAGTACGACACCAGCTTCTCGTTCATCTACAGCCCGCGTCCCGGCACGCCGGCCGCGAATCTGCACGACGACACGCCGCGCGAAGTGAAGCTCAAGCGGCTGCAGCATCTGCAGGCCACCATCGAGGAAAACGTGCAGCGCATCAGCGATTCGATGGTCGGCAAGGTCGAGCGCATTCTGGTCGAGCGCCCGGCGCGCAAAGACCCGAACGAACTCGCGGGCCGCACCGAGAACAACCGGGTGGTGAATTTCCCGGCGCCGGTCGCATCACACGCGCGGTTGATCGGCCAGATGGTGGACGTGAAGATCGTCCACGCGTACCCGCATTCGTTGCGCGGCGAACTCGTGCTGGTGCACGACGACGCCAACGCAAGCACCCACTGAGCGACGGCAAGCCGCGCCCGCCACTCGCGTATCGAAACCGACAGGATCGAACTACCGCCTTGAAGACCACTCAGCAGCACCTGGAATTCACCGCACCGCGCGACGACAACGCGCGGCTCGCCAACCTCTGCGGCCCGCTGGACGAAAATCTGCGGCAGATCGAGCAGGCGCTCGACGTCACGCTGCAACGCCGCGGCCATCGCATCACGATTCGCGGACGCGGCGCGAAGCTCGCGCTCACCGCGCTCGAAAACTTCTACAACGTCGCGCGCGAGCCGCTGTCGGTGGACGACATCCAGCTCGCGCTCGTCGAAGTGCGGCATCCGGCGCGGCATCGGCCGAATGGCAATGGAAACGGCAACGGCAACAGCGACGAAGCCGCCGACCCGCGTTTCGCGGGCAACCCCGACCACCCGTTCGACCAACCGGCCGACCCCGCCGGCGACGACCTCGAAGAACTCGGCCCGAAGCTGTACACGCGGCGCGCCGACCTGCGCGGCCGCACGCCGGCGCAGCGCGAGTATCTGAAGCAGATCGTGTCGCACGACGTGACTTTCGGCATCGGCCCGGCCGGCACGGGCAAGACCTACCTCGCGGTCGCCTGCGCGGTGGACGCGCTCGAACGCGATCAGGTCAAGCGCATCGTGCTGACGCGTCCGGCCGTCGAAGCGGGCGAGCGGCTCGGCTTCCTGCCGGGCGATCTCGCGCAGAAGGTCGATCCGTATCTGCGGCCGCTGTACGACGCGCTGTACGATCTGCTCGGTTTCGACAAGACCGCCAAGATGTTCGAGCGGCAGATGATCGAAATCGCGCCGCTCGCGTACATGCGCGGCCGCACGCTGAACCACGCGTTCATCATCCTCGACGAGGCGCAGAACACCACGCCCGAGCAGATGAAGATGTTCCTCACGCGGATCGGCTTCGGCTCGAAGGCGGTCGTCACCGGCGACACGACCCAGGTCGACCTGCCGCGCGGCCACAAGAGCGGGCTGATCGAGGCACAGCAGGTACTCACCGACGTACGCGGCATCGCGCTCACGCGCTTTACCAGCGCCGACGTGGTGCGGCATCCGCTGGTCGCGCGCATTGTGGAGGCGTACGATGCGCATGCGCAGAAAAACACCGCATCGACGGATTCGCGCTGATCCGATGCCGCAGCCCAAACCGCTAGATATTCAAACTGCATGAGCCGCGCCCCGAAACTGACGTTGAATCTGCAATTCCCCGCCGCCAAGGCCTGGCCGGAACACAAGGCGCTGCTGCCGCGCGCCACGGTGGCCGGCTGGATCAAGGCGGCGCTGTTCGCGGACGGCGAGTTGACCGTGCGTTTCGTCGATGCCGAAGAAGGCCGCACGCTGAACCGCACCTATCGCGGCAAGGATTATTCGACCAACGTGCTGACGTTCGCGTATGCCGAAACGGAAGACGATCCGGTGACGGGCGATTTGATCCTGTGCTGCCCGGTGGTCGAGAAAGAAGCCGCCGAACAAGGCAAGCCGCTGCTCGCGCACTACGCGCATCTGCTCGTGCACGGCACGCTGCACGCGCAGGGCTACGACCACGAAGTCGAGGAAGAAGCCGAGGAAATGGAAGCGCTCGAAACCGGGATTCTCGGCAAACTCGGGTTTCCCGATCCTTATCTTTAACGGCCACCCGCGCCTGCCGCCCCTCTGATCGAAACCAGACCGTGAGCACCTCGTCCCCTGAAGCCGCCACCCGCATGCCCTGCCCCGACTACCCGCCGGCGCTCGGCGAATCGAGGCTGCTGACGGACGAGGAATTGCGCGCGTCGCTCGACTGCACGCTGCGCGACTGGGATCGCCGGGGCGATCTGTGGCTGTTCGGCTATGGCTCGCTGATCTGGAATCCCGGCCTGCCGACCGTCGAGGCCAGCCGCTCGAAAGTGCATGGCTATCATCGCGGGCTGTACCTGTGGTCGCGCGTGAATCGCGGCACGCCGGAACAACCGGGCCTCGTGCTGGCGCTCGACCGTGGCGGCTCGTGCACCGGCATCGCGTTTCGCGTCGCGGCGGAAGGCGCGATGCCGCATCTCGAAGCGCTGTGGCGCCGCGAAATGGCGATGGGCTCCTACCGTCCGGCATGGCTGCCGTGCAATCTCGCGGACGGACGGCGCGTCGACGCGCTGGCCTTCGTGATGCGCCGCGACGTGCCCACCTACACCGGCAAGCTGCGCGACGAGATCGTCAAGACGGTGTTCGGTTGCGCGAGCGGACGCTACGGCACCACCCTCGACTACGTCAGCCGCACCGTGCAGGCGCTGCGCGAAAGCGGCATGCCGGATCGCGCGCTCGAAGCGCTGCTCGCGCGCTGCCGCGAGCAAGGCTGCGAAGACGAACGCGAGGCGCAACGTCGAGCCGATACGCCCTCGACCGGCACGCGATCGGCATGAAACCCGGCAGGGTTTTTTGCTTCGCGACGCTCATCGCCACGTAATCAGTTAGGATGGACCCACGCGCGAGGCCGTGACTCTCCGCGGCTCAGGCCGCCTCGCCGCGGTTTCACCCCAGCGTCACCCATCGCCCAGCCCGGCGGGACACGGTCCTGCCATGTGCCTGGTGTATCCTTAATGCTCCGCAACAGCGCGCCCAGACTCGTCGGGCGCACTACCATGAACGACACGTATCCCAGTCGACGCCAACTCGACAAACCGCAAGAAAAACGCTCACTCCTCGAGCGTCTGACCGACTTCATCTCGCCCGAGCCCGACTCGCGCGCAGAACTTCTGGAAATCCTGCAGGACGCGCACGAGCGCAACCTGATCGACGCCGACTCGCTGTCGATGATCGAAGGCGTTTTCCAGGTCTCCGAACTCAGTGCCCGCGACATCATGGTGCCGCGCGCGCAGATGGACGCGATCAACATCGCGGACAGCCCCGCCGAATTCATCCCCTACGTGCTGGAAAAGGCGCACTCGCGCTATCCGGTGTACGAGGGCAATCGCGACAACATCATCGGCGTGCTGCTCGCGAAAGACCTGCTGCGCTACTACGCCGAGGAAGAGTTCGACGTGCGCGGCATGCTGCGCCCCGCCGTGTTCATCCCCGAATCGAAGCGGCTGAACGTGCTGCTGCACGACTTCCGCGTGAATCGCAATCACCTCGCGGTGGTGGTCGACGAATACGGCGGCGTGGCCGGCCTGATCACGATCGAAGACGTGCTGGAACAGATCGTCGGCGACATCGAGGACGAATACGACTTCGACGAGGAAAGCGGCAACATCATCGCGTCGCCGGACGGCCGGTTCCGCGTGCGCGCGCTGACCGAGATCGAACAGTTCAACGAAGCCTTCGGCACCGACTACCCGGACGACGAAGTCGATACGATCGGCGGCCTCGTCACGCATCATTTCGGGCGCGTGCCGCATCGCGGCGAGAAGGTGCGCCTAGACGACCTGATTTTCGAAATCCTGCGCGGCGACGCGCGCCAGATTCACATGCTGCTGGTACGCCGCGATCCGCTCGCCGGTCAGCGCGAGCGCGAAGCGCAGCACGTGCAGACCTGAGTCCGAACTGAGTCGAACTGACTCGAACCCGAGCCGGCAAATCGCCGGCTTACTTTTGGCGCGATGCTCGACCGCGCGCTGTGTTTCCTTCTCACGACCTCACGCCGACCACGCAACAATGGCCGACCCGACGACATCCCGTTCGCGCGCCGACGAGCGCACTTCCGCCGCCGGCGCACGCCGCGCCCGCACGCTGCCCCGCTGGCACTACCTCGTGGCGCTGGCCGCCGGCGCGGCCAACACGCTGTCGTTCGCACCGACACCGCACGGCGGCTGGCTCGAACTCGCGCTCTTCGCGTTCTTCTTCGCGTGGCTCACGCGCAGCACCGGCTGGAAAAGCGCGGCGTTGACGGGCGGCGCGTTCGGCTTCGGCAACTTCGTCACCGGCGTGTGGTGGCTGTACGTCAGCATGCATTTCTATGGCGGGATGGCTGCGCCGCTCGCGGCCGCGGCCGTCGTGCTGTTCTCGTTGTATCTCGCGATCTATCCGGCGTTCGCCGCCGTGCTGTGGTCGTTCTGCGCCGGTCACGCGCGCAACGGCACGGCCGACGACCGCGCGCCGTTCTCGCCGACCTGGCATGGCGCGCTAGCCTTCGCGAGCGCGTGGGCGATCGGCGAATGGCTGCGCGGCACGGTGTTCACCGGCTTTCCGTGGCTCGCGAGCGGGTACGCGCAGGTCGACGGTCCGTTCGCCGGCTTTGCGCCGGTGGCGGGCGTATATGGCGTGGGCTGGATGCTGGCACTCACGGCCGCGCTGATCGTGCAGGCGTTCACGCAACTGGCGGCACTGCGCCGCGCGAGCGTAGCGGGCAAAGCACGACCGGGCGGTGCGGGCGGTACGGCCGGTGTGTCCGGCGCCGCAGCCGGTACGCAGCTCACCAATGCACGCGCCGCGTTGCCCGGTGTCTTTGCGCTCGCCCTGATCGCGGCCGGCCTGCTGCTGCAACTCGCGCACTGGACCCTGCCGGCCAACGCGCCGCTGACCGTGCGCCTCCTGCAAGGCAACGTCAAACAGGAAATGAAGTTCGAGGAATCGGGCATGCGCGCCGCCATCGACATGTATCAGCAGATGATCACGTCGAAGCCCGCCGATCTGATCGTCACGCCCGAAACCGCGATTCCCGTGTTCGTGCAGCAATTGCCGGCGCCGTTCGCATCGGCGGTGCGCAACTTCTCGGATTCCACCGGCAGCGCGGTGCTGTTCGGCGCGCTCGGCGCGACCGTCACGCCGGAAGGTCAACTGGTCGACTACACGAACAGCCTGTTCGGCGTCACGCCCGGCTCGCGCGACGTGTACCGCTACGACAAACACCACCTCGTGCCGTTCGGCGAGTTCGTGCCGTGGGGCTTCCGCTGGTTCGTCAATCTGATGAACATCCCGCTCGGCGATTTCTTCCGGGGCGCGCCGGTGCAGAAGCCGTTCATCGTGCATAACCAGCCGGTCTCGGTCGACATCTGCTACGAGGATATCTTCGGCGAGGAAATCGCCCGCAGCATCCGCGAGAGCGCGACGCCGGCCGGCGTGCTGGTCAACTCGACCAACCTCGCCTGGTTCGGCGACACGATCGCACTCGACCAGCATCTGCAGATCGCGCGCATGCGCTCGCTGGAAACCGGCCGCCCGATGCTGCGCGCGACCAACACCGGCATGACCGCCGCAATCGATGCGGACGGCAAGGTGCTCGGCCGTCTCAAGCCGTACACGATCGGTTCGCTCGACGTGACCGTGCAAGGCACGTCGGGCAGCACGCCGTATGTGACGAGCGGCAACAATACGGTGCTGGCGGTATCGCTGCTGTTGCTGGCGTTTGGTTTCGCGTTCGGGCCGGGCATCAAGAGGCGCCGGGATACGGATAAATAGCCGCTGCTAAAGGCGGCTAATGGCTGCTAGCGCGGCTAATGGCAGCGCCCCGCCGTAACTCGCCGCGGCGTGCCGGTGCGCCGCGCCGCCTATAAACCGGTGGCGAATCGCAAAACGATCCGCCGCATTTAACCGCCGCAACAAATAACCTCAAAACAAAACGCGCGCCACTGACATGCCAGAGCGCGCGTTTTTCACGGGCGAAGCCTTATTGCATTACTGATTCGAAGCGATACGCTGCTGAATATGCTGCGCACGCGCCGGCGATGCCGGATGCGAACTCAGCATGCTCGATTTACCGCCATCCAGTTGCGACAGCTTGTTGAATGCGGTCACGAGACCCGACGGATCGAGATTCTTCTTTTTCTGCAAATCGAACGAATAATCGTCGGCTGCGCTTTCCTGGGTTTGCGAGAATTGTGCGTTAATCAGCTTCTCGGAGAAATCGCCCAGTTCCGAACCCGACAGCGCGCCCGCCAGACCGCCCGCCGACGACGCCACGCCGCGCACCGCCGAGGTCGCGTACGCCACCTGCATCGCTTTCTTCGTATGGCCGAGCGCCACGTGGCCCATTTCATGGCCGACCACGCCGCGCACTTCGTTGTCGTTCATCATGTCCATCAGGCCGCTATAGACGCGGATGCAGCCGTTGGCCATGGCCCATGCATTGACGTCCTTGGTCATGTACACCTTGTAGTTGACCGGCGTGCCGTTGATGTTGTCGCCCAGTTGCGCGGCGATCTTGTTCAGGCGCTTCTGGTACTTGCTGTTCGCGGCGGCGATCTTGTTCTCGCTGTCGAGTTGCGCGCATGACTTGTCGGTGAGCGCACGCACGTCGGCGTCGCTCAGCGTGGCGGCCTGCGTGGCCGCCTGGCCGGATTTGATCAGCGCGGACGGATCCACGCTGCCGACATTACTGACATTCGAACACGCGGCGAACAACGTGCAGGCGGCAGCGGCAATGACAAAGCGATTCGTTTTCATGGTGACAGTCTCTCTACTGTGTTTATTAATCTGAGCGACGCATTTTTACCTGCGACGCTGATTCGCAATGGCCGCAACCCGGCTGAAATTACCTGTTATGACGGCTGCATAAACCACTACGCCACGCGACAGACAAAAAAGAATGCGCCTGACGGGCAGGCGCATTTTTACCACAAACGAAAGCTTTAATTCATGCTTTTGGAAGGCGCATCGACATCATTTTGCAATCTTCCATGAATCACCTTAATCGCGCGGCACCGTATCGATAAACGACTGACGCAGCGACAATTTCTGGAAATGCTTATCCAGATTCGGATACGGCTCGCGCCAGTTCAGATCCGGCATGCGGAAATCCAGATAGCCGAGCGCGCAACCCACCGCGATATCAGCGAGCGTGTAGTGATTGCCCGCGCACCACGTCTTGCTGCCCAGACCTTGCGACATCGCGATCAGCGCTTCGTCGATCTTGCGCTGCTGGCGTGCAACCCACGCATCGACGCGCTGTTCGGGCGCGCGCTGCGTGGTTTCGAGACGAATCAGCACGGCGGCGTCGAGAATGCCGTCGGCGAGCGCCTCCCAGCAGCGCACTTCGACGCGCTCGCGCCCGGACTGCGGAATCAGCTTGCCGACCGGCGACAGCGTGTCCACGTATTCGCAGATCACCCGCGAATCGAACACCGCTTCGCCGTCTTCCATCACGAGACACGGCACCTTGCCGAGCGGATTGAAGGTGTGAATCGCGGTGTCGGGCGCCCAGACGTTCTCGGGCACCAGTTCGTAGTCGATCTTCTTGTCGGCCAGCACCACGCGCGCCTTGCGCACGAACGGGCTGGCGAGCGAACCGATGAGTTTCATCATTACCATCTGCCTTTTCCTGAATCCGGCGAAAGTATAAGTGCTGGCGGCCTTCGTGAGCAGGCCCGCGCAGCGTCGCGAGCCGCGCGCAGCCTGCCTGTAGCCGAATCATGGACGAACCGTGGCCGAGCCGTGGCCAGATTCGTGGACGGATTGCAACACCGCCGCGGCCGCGCTTTCCCCAGTATCCGCGCAAAATAAGTCCGCGCATTGGGCGCTACAATCGCACGATGAACCAGCCGACCGAACCCACCCTCGCCCTCGACGTCTACCGCACGCGCCGCGAGCGCGTCCTCGCCGCGCTGCGCGCGACGGGTGGCGGCGTCGCCATCGTTCCCACCGCGCCCGAAGCGCTGCGCAATCGCGACGCCGACTACCCGTACCGGCACGACAGCTACTTCTACTATCTGACCGGCTTCACCGAACCGGAAGCGCTGCTGGTGCTCGACGCCAGCGCGGCCGACCGCGAGCCGGCGTCGATCCTGTTCTGCCGCGAGAAGAATGTCGAGCGCGAGACATGGGAAGGCTTCCGCTTCGGCCCGGAGGGGGCACGCACGGCGTTCGGCGTCGACGCGGCATTCGCCATCGGCGAAATCGACGTGCAGTTGCCGCGGGTGCTCGCCGACAAACCGTCGCTGCACTACGCGCTCGGCAGTTCCGCGCAACTCGACGAACAGGTGCGCGGCTGGCTCGACGCGGTGCGCGCGCAAGGCCGCAGCGGTGTGGCGACGCCCACCGCCGCCGGCGATCTGATTCCGTTGCTCGACGAGATGCGGCTGGTGAAGGACGACCACGAACTCGCGATCATGCGCCGCGCCGGGCAGATTTCCGCGCAAGCGCATCGCCGTGCGATGGCCGCCTGCCGGCCAGGCGTGCGCGAATACGAACTCGAGGCGGAACTGCTTTACACGTTCCGCAAATTCGGTGCGCAGGCGCCGGCTTATACCTCCATCGTCGCCGCCGGCGCGAATGCGTGCGTGCTGCATTACCCGGCCGGCAACGCGATCGCCCAGGACGGCGACCTGATCCTGATCGACGCAGCCTGCGAACTCGACGGCTATGCGTCCGACATTACCCGCACGTTTCCCGCCAGCGGCCGCTTCACGCCCGCGCAGCGCGAGCTGTACGACATCGTGCTGGCCGCGCAGCAAGCCGCCGTCGACGCCACGCGCGCCGGCGCGACTTTCGACGAGCCGCACCAGGCGGCCGTGCGCGTGCTGTCGCAAGGCTTGCTGGACACCGGCATCATCGACCGCACGAAGTTCGCGTCGGTCGACGACGTGATCGCCGAGCGCGCCTACGCGCCGTTCTATATGCACCGTACCGGCCACTGGCTCGGCATGGACGTGCACGACGTCGGCGATTACCGCGAGCGCGGCGCGCCGCGCGACGAGGCGGGCGTGCTGCCGTGGCGCACCTTGCAGGCGTCGATGACGCTGACCATCGAGCCCGGTCTCTACATTCGCCCGGCGGAAGGCGTGCCCGAGCGTTACTGGCACATCGGCATCCGCATCGAGGACGACGCGATCGTCACGCCGACCGGCTGCGAGCTGATCACCCGCGACGTGCCGGTGGCCGCCGACGAGATCGAGGCATTGATGCAGGAAGCCCGCGCGGCCCACGACACAAGGAAGTAATCCGCAATGAACGAAGTTTCCCCGTCGACGGTGATTCTGAAGCCGGCCTCGGCCGCGCATCCGTACGATTTCGACGTGACGATCGTCGGCGCCGGTCCGGTCGGGCTCGCGCTGGCCGGGTGGCTCGCCCGCCGCAGCGCGACGCGGGCGCTGAAGATCGCGCTGATCGACGCGCGCGAGCCGGAGGATTCGATCGCCGATCCGCGCGCGATCGCCGTATCGCACGGCAGCCGGATGATTCTCGAACCGCTGCGCTGGCCCGCCGATGCCACCGCGATCCAGCGCATTCACGTGTCGCAGCGCGGGCACTTCGGGCGCACATTGATCGATCACGCCGAGCATGGACTGCCGGCGCTCGGCTACGTGCTGCGTTACGGATCGATCGTGCATGGTCTGGCCGAGGCGGTGCACGCCACACCGGTGCACTGGTTCCGCTCGACGTCGGCCGCCGCGCCGGTTCAGGAACACGACGGCGTGACGCTGCCGATCGAAACCGCGGGCGTCGCGCGCACGCTGCGTACGCGGATTCTGGTCAGTGCCGAGGGCGGCTTGTTCGGCGATCAGAAGACGGGGAAAGGAACGGGGGTTGGTGCGAATGCGGGTGCGGATGGGGATACCGGCAAGCGCGCCGAAGAAGCATCCGACGACACTGCGCCCACGCCTCGCCGCCAACCCGCCACGAAGAACGGCTCACGCGACTACGGCCAAACCGCGCTGGTCGGCACGGTGACGGTATCCGCACCGCAACCGCACGTCGCCTGGGAACGCTTCACCTCGCAAGGCCCGATCGCGTTGCTGCCGATGGGCGGCGTACGCGGCGCGGACTACGCGCTGGTGTGGTGCTGCGCGCCGGAAGAAGCCGCGCGCCGCGCGCAGCTTGCCGACGCCGATTTCCTGCGCGAGCTCGGCGCGGCGTTCGGCGACCGCATGGGCCGTTTCACGCAGATCAAGGGGCGCGCGTCGTTCCCCTTGGGCCTGAACGCGGTCGATACGCAAGTGAACGGCCGCGTCGTCTCGATCGGCAACGCGGCGCAGACGCTGCATCCGGTGGCGGGCCAGGGCCTGAACCTCGGTCTGCGCGACGCCCACTCGCTCGTCGACGCGTTGTCCACCGAAGGCCCGACCCCGCTCGCGCTGGCTACCTTCGCACAACGCCGCGCGCTCGACCGGCGCCTGACGATCGGCGCCACCGACACGCTCGCGCGCCTGTTCACCGTCGATTTCGCGCCGCTCGCGATCATGCGCGGCCTCGCGCTGACCGCGCTCGAATTCGTGCCGCCGGTCAAAACCGCGTTGGCGCGTCAGATGATGTTCGGCCAGCGCCGCTGAATCTGCCCGAGCCTGATTCAGCAGCTTTAGCCGGCCGAGCCGGTCCATCACGCACGCGCCGCGCCGTCTTTTCAGGCGGCGCGGCGCGCTCCCGCAGTGAGACGCCGGGTCTATGAACCGGCCCACTTTCATAGAAGATTTAATGGGTTACGACGGCTACATGTCGGGTGCCGGCAATCCGTTAACGCTAAAATAGCGGTTTTCCCTCGCAATTCGCGAACGCTCCGATTGACACTTTCGGCAATCGGCCGCATCGCACGTCCACGTCATGCCCACTCTCGGCTCCCACAATCTGCGCAACAACCTGTTCGTCGCGCCCATGGCGGGGGTGACCGACCGTCCGTTCCGGCAACTCTGCAAGCGTCTCGGCGCGGGCTACGCGGTGTCGGAAATGGTCGCCTCGAACGCGCAGCTGTGGAAAAGCGAAAAGACCATGCGTCGCGCGAACCATACCGGCGAGGTCGAACCGATCGCCGTGCAGATCGCCGGCGCCGATCCGGCCATGATGGCCGAGGCCGCGCGCTACAACGTGGCGAATGGCGCGCAGATCATCGACATCAATATGGGTTGTCCGGCCAAGAAGGTCTGCAACGTCGCGGCCGGCTCCGCGCTGTTGCAGAACGAACCGCTGGTGCAGCGCATCGTCGAGGCGGTGGTGGGCGCGGTGGGCATCGGGCCCGACGCGGTGCCCGTCACGCTGAAAATCCGCACCGGCTGGAATCGCGAGAACAAGAACGCGCTGAACGTCGCGCGCCTCGCCGAAAACGCCGGCATCTCGATGCTGACCGTGCATGGCCGCACCCGCGCCGATCTCTATCACGGCGACGCCGAATACGAGACCATCGCCGCGGTGAAAGCCGCCGTGCGCATTCCGGTGGTGGCCAACGGCGACATCACGTCGCCGCGCAAGGCGCGCGAAGTGCTCGCCGCCACCGGCGCCGACGCCATCATGATCGGCCGCGCCGCGCAGGGGCGCCCGTGGCTGTTCCGCGAGATCGAGTACTTCCTGCAAACGGGCGAATTGCTGCCGCCGCCGCGCATCGACGAAATCCAGCAGGTGATGAACGAGCATCTCGAAGATCACTACGCGTTCTATGGGGAGTTTACCGGCGTGCGCACTGCGCGTAAGCACATCGGCTGGTACACTCGCGGCCTTTCTGGCGCCAATGTGTTCCGGCATCGCATGAATACGCTGGACACCACGCGCGAACAACTCCTCGCCGTCAACGAGTTCTTCGACGCACAGAAGGCGATCTCCGACCGCCTCGTCTACGTCGACGAAACGCTCAACGAGAACGGTGAGCCGGACCCAACCGACCGACTAGCAGCATGAGCAAGAACAATATCGAACAATCTGTCCGCGACAGCCTGGGCGTGTATTTCCAGGATCTCGACGGCTCCAATCCGCACGACGTCTACGACATGGTGATTTCGTGCGTTGAAAAACCCCTGCTCGAAGTGGTGCTCGAGCAGGCCGGCGGCAATCAGTCGCTGGCCGCCGAGTATCTCGGCATCAACCGCAATACGCTGCGCAAGAAGCTGCAACAGCACGGTTTGCTGTAGTTCCATCGCGTTTCGTTGCCGTTTCTTCGCGCCCTGCCACGTTTCCCCTTCGGCTTTTCGTCTTCATCATGATCAAGCAAGCGCTCATCTCCGTTTCCGACAAGTCCGGCATCGTCGACTTCGCCAAGTCGCTGTCAGACCTCGGCGTCAAGATCCTGTCGACCGGCGGCACCGCGAAACTGCTCGCGGACGCGGGTCTGTCCGTTACCGAAGTCGCCGATTACACGGGCTTCCCGGAAATGCTGGACGGGCGCGTGAAAACATTGCATCCGAAGGTGCACGGCGGCATTCTCGCGCGCCGCGATCTGCCGGAACACATGGCCGCGCTTGAAAAGCACGACATTCCGACCATCGACCTGCTGGTCGTGAATCTGTACCCGTTCGTGCAGACCGTGTCGAAGGAAGAATGCTCGCTGGAAGATGCGATCGAGAACATCGACATCGGCGGCCCGACCATGCTGCGCTCGGCCGCGAAGAATCATCGCGACGTGACGGTGGTGGTCGACCCGACCGACTACGCGGTCGTCCTCGAGGAAATGCGCGCGAACGGCAACGCGGTGTCGTACAAGACGAACTTCCGCCTCGCCACCAAGGTGTTCTCGCACACCGCGCAGTACGACGGCGCGATCACGAACTACCTGACGAGCCTGACCGACGAGTTGCAGCACAAGTCGCGCAACACGTATCCGGCCACCTTCAACCTCGCGTTCGACAAGGTGCAGGATCTGCGCTACGGCGAAAACCCGCACCAGAGCGCGGCGTTCTACCGCGATCTGGCGGTGCCGGCCGGCGCGTTGGCGAACTACAACCAGTTGCAAGGCAAGGAACTGTCGTACAACAACATCGCGGATTCCGATGCAGCGTGGGAATGCGTGAAGACGTTCGACGTGCCGGCCTGCGTGATCGTCAAGCACGCGAACCCGTGCGGCGTGGCGCTCGGCGCCGATGCGCACGACGCGTATGCGAAGGCGTTGCAAACCGATCCGACCTCGGCATTCGGCGGCATCATCGCGTTCAACCGCGAAGTGGACGAAGCGGCGGCGCAAGCGGTGGCGAAGCAGTTCGTCGAAGTGCTGATCGCGCCGTCGTTCAGCGCGGCGGCGCGTCAGGTGTTCGCGGCGAAGCAGAACGTGCGTCTGCTGGAAATCGCGCTGGGCGACGGTCATAACGCATTCGATCTGAAGCGCGTGGGCGGCGGCCTGCTGGTGCAATCGCTCGATTCGAAGAACGTGCAGCCGCACGAACTGCGCGTGGTCACGAAGCGTCACCCGACGCCGAAGGAAATGGACGATCTGCTGTTCGCGTGGCGCGTGGCGAAGTACGTGAAGTCGAACGCAATCGTGTTCTGCGGCAACGGCATGACGCTCGGCGTCGGCGCGGGTCAGATGAGCCGCGTGGACTCGGCGCGCATCGCCAGCATCAAGGCACAGAACGCCGGGCTGACGCTGACCGGTTCGGCGGTCGCGTCGGACGCGTTCTTCCCGTTCCGCGACGGCCTCGATGTGGTGGTGGCGGCGGGCGCGACCTGCGTGATTCAACCGGGCGGCTCGATGCGCGACGACGAAGTGATCGGCGCGGCGGACGAGCACAATATCGCGATGGTGCTGACGGGCGTGCGTCACTTCCGGCATTGAGCGATGGGGGACGGCGTTGGGCTGGACGGCTAGTAGTAGCTAGCGGTTGAAGCCGGCGCGACCCGAGCTTATCGAGGCCGATCTCTACAGACCGGCATCAGTCCATGTGTGTCGATGCCTGTCGATATAACGAGCCTTTCGTTAAACGGCCTGGCGGTTCATCCGCCAGGCCGTTTTCTTTTACGGCTTTTTTCTCACCCCGGACGCACCGAGGCGTTTCTTGCTGCTGTCACGCGACGCGCGTGCGGTAGTATCCAAGCACCTGGTTTTTACGGCATTCGCGGCACTTCATGAGAATTCTCGGTATCGACCCCGGCCTGCGCGTGACGGGCTTCGGCGTGATCGATCAACACGGCCATACGCTCAGCTACGTCGCGAGCGGCGTCATCAAAACCGCGGACGCCGATCTGCCGTCGCGCCTCGGCACGATCTTCGAAGGCATCTCGACGCTGATCCGTCAGCACTCGCCGGATCAGTCGGCGATCGAAAAAGTGTTCGTCAACGTCAACCCGCAATCCACGCTGCTGCTCGGGCAGGCCCGCGGCGCCGCGATCTGCGGACTGGTTGCCGGTGGCGTGCCGGTGGCCGAATACACCGCACTGCAGCTGAAGCAGTCCGTGGTGGGCTACGGCCGCGCGACCAAGGAGCAGATGCAGCAGATGGTGGTGCGGCTGCTCAACCTCTCCGGCGTGCCCGGCACCGATGCCGCCGACGCGCTCGGCATGGCGATCTGTCACGCGCACGGCGGCTCCACGCTGAGCACGCTGGGCGGCATCGCACCCGGGCTGGCGAAGAAGGGCTTGCGGGTGCGGCGCGGGCGGCTGGTGGGTTAAGCCCAGGCCAACTCGACCGGTTGGGCCCCTTCTTCACGCGACCGCGAGCCTGCCCGCTCCGGCCACGGCTTCTGGTACCACTGCGGCGGCACCGGCACATGATCCGCAGCCCGCGTTTGCTGCGCTACACTCGCCCTTTCTCTCCGGATTGACTCCTCCCCATGATCGGTCGCATCGCCGGCGTTCTGCTGGAAAAAAACCCGCCGCATCTGCTCGTCGACTGCAACGGCGTCGGCTACGAAGTCGACGTGCCGATGAGCACGTTCTACAACCTGCCGTCAAACGGCGAGCGCGTGGTGCTGCTCACGCAGATGATCGTGCGCGAGGACGCGCATCTGCTGTACGGCTTCGGTACCGCCGAGGAACGCGCGACCTTCCGCGAGTTGCTGAAGATCTCCGGCATCGGCGCGCGCATGGCGCTCGCGGTACTCTCCGGCATGAGCGTGCACGAACTCGCGCAAACCGTGACGATGCAGGACGCGGCACGCCTGACCCGCGTGCCGGGCATCGGCAAGAAGACCGCCGAACGCCTGCTGCTCGAACTGAAGGGCAAGCTCGGCGCCGACCTCGGCGCAATGGCGGGCGCGGCTTCCGCATCCGACCATGCGTCCGACATCCTGAACGCGCTGCTCGCCTTGGGCTACTCCGAAAAAGAAGCGCTGGCGGCCGTCAAGAACGTGCCGGCCGGCACCGGCGTTTCCGAGGGCATCAAGCTTGCGTTGAAGGCCTTGTCCAAGGGCTGAGGCGGTGTCGGTCGGTCAAGAGGCGGCCGCATCGAGCCAGTCACCTGGCGCCCGCTGGCATTCGACCCGCCAAGCTTCTCACAGCCCAGCGCCCTAACGCACCCTGGCCATTCGGCCGAGTTTCGCCACGAGGCCAGCGCGGTACAATGCCCGGATGATCGAAACCGACAAACTCGCCGCCGAGCGCATCATCGCGGCCACGCCCGTCTCGCCGAACGAAGAAGCGTTCGAGCGCGCGTTACGCCCGCGCCAGCTCGAAGAATATGTCGGGCAGGAAAAGGTGCGCGGCCAGCTCGAAATCTTCATCGAGGCTGCCAAGCGCCGTTCCGAATCGCTCGACCACGTGCTGCTGTTCGGGCCGCCGGGCCTCGGCAAGACCACGCTCGCGCACATCATCGCGCGGGAAATGGGCGTGAATCTGCGACAGACGTCAGGACCGGTGCTCGAACGCGCCGGCGACCTCGCCGCCCTGCTCACCAATCTCGAAGCCAACGACGTCCTCTTCATCGACGAAATTCACCGGCTCTCGCCGGTCGTCGAGGAAATTCTGTACCCGGCGTTGGAGGATTATCAGATCGACATCATGATTGGCGAGGGGCCGGCCGCGCGCAGCGTGAAGCTGGACCTGCAACCGTTCACGCTGGTCGGCGCGACCACGCGCGCGGGCATGCTGACCAACCCGCTGCGCGACCGCTTCGGGATCGTCGCGCGGCTCGAGTTCTATAACGCCGAGGAACTGGCGCGGATCGTCACGCGTTCGGCGTCGTTGCTGAATGCGCAGATTCATCCGGACGGTGCATTCGAAATCGCCAAGCGTGCGCGCGGCACGCCGCGGATCGCGAACCGCCTGCTGCGTCGCGTGCGGGATTTCGCCGAAGTGAAGGCCGACGGCAACATCACCGCGCAGGTCGCGGACGCCGCGTTGCGCATGCTCGACGTGGACGCGGTCGGCTTCGACCTGATGGACCGCAAGCTGCTCGAAGCGATCCTGTACAAGTTCGACGGCGGCCCGGTCGGCGTGGACAATCTGGCTGCGGCGATCGGCGAGGAGCGCGACACCATTGAAGACGTGCTCGAACCGTATCTGATCCAGCAGGGGTTTTTGCAGCGCACGCCGCGCGGTCGCGTGGCTACGCTGCTCACGTACCGGCATTTCGGGCTTGCGGCGCCGGACGCGTCGAGCGCGCTGCCGGGGTTGTGGGATTCGGCTTCGAGCTGAATCAAGCTGTAGCCGGAGCCGAAGCGCCTGGAGATCACGACAGGCCGGTGCGTGGCCTGGCGCGCTGCACGCATCTCTGCAACCAACCGCGCGTACGGGACACCCGATCTGTGCTCCGCGCGCGCCACACCTGCCCTCAGCGCGTGCCGGCCATCAACGGCCCGGTTCCGGCACCTTCTTGAAACTATCGTCCTCGCTGGGCGCGTCGAGGTGGGATACATCCGCCCACGACACGACCTTCGCACGGCCGTTATCGAAGTCCACCGCGTTCACGCTCGTGTTGAGCAGCGCGTAGTCGCGCGGCGCATCGAGCGATAGATCGCAGGCAAAACGGCGCACGCAATCCAGCACGCCGCCATGCGCGACCACCGCGATCCGGCCGCCAGCATGCGCCGCGACCAACGGCTCGATCGCGTGCAGCACGCGATGATAAAGCTCGCGCTGCGACTCGCCGCCCGGCGGCGCGAAGCCCGCATCGCGCGTTTGCCAGTGCGCGTATTCATCGGGAAAGCGCTGCGAAATCTCGTCGCTGTCGTGTCCCTGGAATGCGCCGTACGACCGCTCGCGCAGTGCTTCACGAAGCTGCAGCGTCAAGCCGAGCGCGTCGGCGATGGGTTGCGCGGTTTGCCGCGCGCGCTGCAGGTCGCTCGAATAGATCGCGTCGAGCCGCGCGCCGCGGCTGGCTTCATCCGCGAAACGGCGCGCGAGGCGTTGCGCCTGCGCGAGGCCCGTCGTGGCCAACGGAATGTCGATGTGCCCCTGAATGCGTTTGATGCGGTTCCAATCGGTCTCGCCGTGCCGGATGAACAGAATCTGCGTGGTCATGAAATTGGAGTGGGCGCCATTCGCCGGTTATGCCGAGGCGCTATTGTCGCAAAAAGCGGTGAAAGGATGAGGCGCGCGCAAACGCCGATGCGTTGCGTCGACTACCTCGAGAATGGAGCGGCTCAGTGAGGGATCACGGGTCGCAAGAAGCTCACGTAACGGCGAAAAACCGCCCGCCGTTCACGCGTTCGTCTGCAACCAGAACGTCACCGGCCCGTCATTGACCAGCGATACCTGCATGTCGGCGCCGAACTCGCCGGTCTCGACAATCGCGTGCTTCGCGCGCGCGGCCGCGACGAAGTAGTCGAACAGACGTTTGCCCTCGTCCGGCGGCGCGGCCGGCGTGAAGCTGGGGCGCAGGCCGCTGTTCGTGTCGGCAGCCAGCGTGAACTGCGACACGAGCAGCAAGCCGCCCGCGCGCCCCGCGCCGTCCAGATTCTGCACGGACAGGTTCATCTTGCCGGCCGCGTCGCTGAAGACGCGATAACCGAGCACCTTGGCGAGCAGCTTGTCCCCGGCCGCCTCGGTGTCGCCACGCTCCGCGCAAACTAGCGCGAGCAGACCGGCCTCGATCGCGCCCGTCACGCGGTCCGCCACGCGCACTTCCGCGCGCCGCACGCGCTGGATCAGCGCGATCACCGGTGAACTCCGCGACGGCGCGTGCGCATCATCGTCATGGGTTGTTCCGGGCGATCAAGCCGTCAGCGTGACGCGTGCAAAACGGCGCTTGCCGACCTGCACCACATACTCGCCTGCCTCGACCTTCAAACCCTTGTCGGACACGGTTGTACCGTCGATCTTGACGCCGCCCTGCTCGATGTTGCGCAGCGCTTCGCTGGTCGACGGCACCAGGTTCGCCTGCTTGAGCAGTTGGCCGATCGCGAGCGGCGCGCCCGCGAGTGCGACTGCCGGAATGTCGTCCGGCACGCCGCCCTTCGCACGATGATTGAAATCCTCGAGCGCTCGCTCGGCGTCCGCCGGCGAATGGAAGCGCGCGACGATCTCCTGGCCGAGCATCACCTTGAAATCGCGCGGGTTGCGGCCTGCTTCGATTTCCTTTTTAAAGCCCGCGATCTCGTCCATCGGACGGAACGACAGCAGTTCGAAATAACGCCACATCAGAACGTCGGAAATGCTCATCAGCTTGCCGAACATGTCGGTCGGCTTTTCGCTGATGCCGATGTAGTTGTTCTTCGACTTCGACATCTTCTCGACGCCATCGAGCCCTTCGAGCAGCGGCATCGTCAGGATGCACTGCTGTTCCTGGCCGTACTGCTTCTGCAACTCACGACCCACCAGCAGGTTGAACTTCTGGTCGGTGCCGCCGAGTTCGAGGTCGGCGTTCAGCGCGACCGAGTCGTAGCCCTGCATCAACGGGTACAGGAACTCGTGGATCGAGATCGGCACGCCGCCCTGAAACCGCTTGGTGAAATCTTCGCGCTCGAGAATGCGCGCCACCGTGTAGCGCGACGCGAGCTTGATCATGCCGTCGGCGCCGAGTGGCATCGACCACTCGCTGTTGTAGCGGATCTCGGTCTTGTCGCGGTCGAGCACCAGCGCGGCCTGCTCGAAATACGTTTTCGCGTTCGATTCGATCTGCTCGCGCGTGAGCGGCGGACGCGTAGCGTTGCGGCCCGACGGGTCACCGATCAGCGACGTGAAATCGCCGATCAGGAAAATCACCGTATGGCCGAGATCCTGCAACTGCCGCATCTTGTTCAACACGACCGTGTGGCCGATATGGATGTCCGGTGCGGTCGGATCGAGCCCGAGCTTGATGCGCAGCGGCTTGCCGGTCGCCGCGCTCTTCGCGAGTTTCTGCGCGAATTCGTCTTCGATCAGCAATTCGTCGACGCCGCGCTTGGTGACGGCGAGCGCGTGGCGGACTTCGTCGGTGATCGGGAAGGCGGCAGCGGGGTTGGGCTTGGTGGACTCGGTGCTCATGCTGGAAACGGGAGGTCGCGAAAAAAGGAGATTGTCCCATAGATGCGCGCCGCCGCGCCCACGGACCCCGTGATAAGCGCACCGAGCCGCGCCATCGCGCGCTTTATTCCCAGGCGCGCTTGGCCGGATAATCTGCTACAACGACAACGGTTCGCAACGATCTCTCGAAAGGAGCAGTAACGTGACGCATGACACCGCAGACGGCGTCTACCTTGGCCTGATGTCCGGCACCAGCATGGACGGCGTGGACGGCGTGGCCGTCCGGTTCGCCGAGGGCAAACCGCCGGTGGTGCTGGCCGAGGCGTTCGTCGGCTTCGCGGCCGGCCTGCGCGAGGCGCTGTTCGCGCTGCAACAGCCCGGCGACAACGAAATCGAACGCGAAGCGCTGGCGGCCAATGCGCTCGCCACCCGCTACACCGTGTGCTGCCACGAACTGCTACGCGAAAGCCGCGTGTCCGCCGAGGAAGTTCGCGCGATCGGCGTGCATGGGCAGACGGTGCGGCATCGGCCGGAAAAGGGCTACACCCGGCAGATCAACAATCCGGCGTTGCTCGCGGAAATGATGCACATCGACGTGATCGCGGACTTCCGCAGCCGCGATGTCGCCGCAGGCGGCCAGGGCGCGCCGCTGGTGCCCGCGTTCCACGCGACGGTGTTCGGCGCGAAGAACGAAACGCGAGTGGTCTGCAATCTGGGCGGCATCAGCAACATCACGATTCTCAACGCGACGGGCAGCGTGCGCGGCTTCGACTGCGGCCCGGCGAATGCATTGCTTGACGAATGGGCGCACCGCCATCTCAACAAACCGTTTGATGAAAACGGCCAGTTTGCAGCCAGCGGCCAGGTGGATCGCTCGCTATTGAATGCGTTGCTGGACGAGCCCTACTTCACGCTGCAACCGCCGAAAAGCACCGGCCGCGATCTGTTCAATGCCGAATGGCTGGACGCGAAGCTTCAACCGTTCGCCGCCCTCGCACCCGCCGACGTGCAGGCGACGCTCGTGGCCCTGACTGCCGTCTCGGTGGCGCGCGAAATCGAACGGCATGCGTCGGACGCGAAAGCGGTCTACGTGTGCGGCGGCGGCGCGCGCAATCCGGAGATTCTGAAGGCGTTGCAGCAGGCGCTGGAGGACAGCGGCGTGAGCGGCGTACCCGTGATGACCACCGATGCCCTCGGCGTACCGCCAAGCCAGGTGGAACCACTGGCGTTCGCGTGGCTGGCCATGCGCTGCGTCGGACGGCAACCGGGCAATTTGCCGGCCGTCACCGGCGCGGCTGCAGAACGGGTGCTGGGGGCGATTTATCCGCGATAGACGTGCCTCAAGCGCCGTGACCGGACGTTGCCGCGCTTGCCTAATGTACGCACGACCGATTACCTACCGGGCGGTATCCTTCGCCCACGGTTCGCGCGCCGCGCTACACGGAGCAGAACCGCCCGGACCATTCGTCGTCCGGCAGGTCAAATAAAAAACGGGGCTTGCGCCCCGTTTCTCATCCAACTCGCCGCTAACCCGTCATCAAACCGAGAACGACGAACCGCAACCGCAAGTGGTTGTGGCGTTCGGGTTCTTGATGACGAACTGCGCGCCGTTGATGTCGTCCTTGTAGTCGATCTCAGCGCCAACCAGATACTGGTAGCTCATCGAATCGATCAGCAGCTGGACGCCGCTCTTGTTCATGACGGTGTCGTCTTCATTGACGGCTTCGTCGAACGTAAAACCGTATTGAAAGCCCGAGCAGCCGCCGCCTTGCACGAAAACGCGCAATTTCAGGTCCGCATTGCCTTCTTCTTCGATCAGTTGCTTGACCTTGTCAGCCGCTGCGTCGGTAAAAACGAAGGGGGCGGGCATGTCGGTCACGGGTGTTTCGGTGACTGCGTTCATTCGGACTCTCCAGAAAGCTTCTAGCCGCTATTGTAGGGCTTGTCTTGATATCGTGCTTAACCCCACGAAATCAATGGGTTCTTTCCGCGGAAAACGTGGTGCCTACAAAGAAAAAGCCGCCTTCGCACGAGCGTTGGCGGCTTTTTGCAGCGAACCGGCCCAAGAGCCAGTTGGCGCCCGAAACGATTAACGCTTCGAGAATTGCTTCCGGCGACGTGCCTTGTGGAAGCCGACCTTCTTACGTTCGACTTCACGAGCGTCACGCGTCACGAAGCCTGCCTTCGACAGTTCCGGCTTCAGCGTTGCGTCGTAGTCCATCAGCGCGCGGGTGATGCCGTGGCGAACCGCGCCGGCTTGACCCGTTTCACCGCCACCGTTCACGTTGACCTTGATGTCGAACGTAGCAGCGTGGTTCGTGAGTTCCAGCGGCTGACGCACGATCATCAGCGACGTTTCGCGCGAGAAGTAATCGGCGATAGGCTTGCCGTTCACAATGATCTCGCCCTTGCCTGCCTTGATGAACACGCGTGCGACGGCGCTCTTGCGGCGGCCCGTGCCGTAATTCCAGTTACCGATCATATGGGCTCCCCTTAGATCTCGAGCGCTTTCGGCTGTTGTGCCGAATGCGGATGCGTTGCTTCAGCGTAGACCTTCAGCTTCTTGATCATCGCGTAGCCGAGCGGGCCCTTCGGCAGCATGCCCTTGACCGCTTTCTCGAGCGCACGGCCCGGGAAGCGTTCCTGCATCTTGCCGAACGTCGTTTCATAGATACCGCCCGGGTAGCCCGAGTGACGGTAGTACTTCTTGTCGGTAACCTTGTTGCCCGTGACCTTCAGCTTGCCGGCGTTGATAACGATGATGAAATCACCGGTGTCGACGTGCGGAGTGAATTCAGGCTTGTGCTTGCCGCGAAGACGGTGTGCCACTTCGCTGGCGACACGCCCGAGAACCTTATCCGTCGCGTCAATCACGTACCATTCACGCGTAACCTCATGGGCTTTTGCGGAAAACGTCTTCATGATCGATCCAAAAAAATTGCTGCGCCCAAAGTGTTTTTTCCTGCTTGTAGTGTGCGCATCGAGGCGCGTGCAGGCTCTCCCTGGTTCTTCCTCCGCGGGCGCGGATGCGGAAAAGCCCTGAATTATAAAGGAATTTGTACTGCCAAGTCAAAACGTCCGGTGGTCTGCCGGAAAAGTCTCGCGATCGGCGGCGCAAACCGGGCGCGAATCGACGTTTTTTGACTTCATGCACCGCCCAGAAACGGAAGTTCCGCGAGGCAAGCAGCGGACAAGATCGCTGGGCGAAAGATCGGCGGGACGGGCGAAAAAAAACCCGAACGAGCGGTTCGGGTTTAATCCACCAAAGGAGGAGGTGGAGGAGACAGCGGAGGTTGCACACTGCTGCAACCGATGAAGACGATTATATGAGTCACCCTTGTGCGACGCAAGAACATTTGCATTGCGAAATGCAATTTCACAATATGGGAATATCAAATATCAAGACAAATCCGAGATAACTTACGCAAAATCAAATACTTACAACAATAATCACCGTCCCCGCACAGACATATCCTAGAGTAAAACCCCTAAAGCGATCAGGGCATTCCCGAATTGTTAAATCATGCCGCAACGCAGCACGCAAGCCGTCATTGCGCATAAGTTCCGTAGAAAGTCGCCTCGGGCGGATACGCACGCACCGGGCTACAATGCCGTCTCGATATTGCGAAGCGCGGTGGAGCACAGCATGGAATGCAAAGTAAGCTGGATGGGTCAGGACGGCATGGCGTTCGCGGCCGAAACGGGCAGCGGCCATCTGGTCGCCATGGACGGCGCGCTGGAAGGCGGCGGCCGCAATCTGGCGCCGCGTCCGATGGAAATGGTGCTGCTCGGCACTGGCGGCTGCACCGCCTATGACGTCGTGATGATCCTGAAAAAGAGCCGTCAGGAAATCGCCGGCTGTTCGGTGACGCTGAAAGCCGAGCGCGCCAGCGAAGATCCGAAGGTTTTCACCAAAATTCACTTCCACTTCACGGTGACAGGCAAGAACCTGAACCCGGCCACGGTGGAGCGCGCGATCAATCTGTCGCACGACAAATACTGTTCGGCCTCGATCATGATCGCGAAAACCGCCGAACTGACGCATTCGTTCGACATCGTCGCGGGTTGATGGCGCGGGAATCAATGGGTTGTGAAAACAAAAATGCCGACGTCCTCGCGGACGCCGGCATTTTTTATTCAGGTGGCAAAGCAGGCCGATAAGCCGGATTCTGTGCACACGTCCCGTCCGAAGACGCGACGCGCGTAGCAGTCATTCCTCTAGGCGCGCCATTACTGACGCGCTCAAGCTTCCTACCCGCAGACGTGACGGGGGCCCCGCCCTGCATCTCGAAGATGCTAGCCTGCCTACTTGGAATTGCTCCGGGTGGAGGTTACCGTGCCGGTCTGCCTTGCAGCAGCCGCGGTGCGCTCTTACCGCACCGTTTCACCCTTACCTGATCCCGGCTTGCGCCGGGCCATCGGCGGTTTGCTTTCTGTTGCCCTGTTCCGCGTGTCGCCACGGATGGCCGTTAGCCATCACCCTGCCCTATGGAGTCCGGACTTTCCTCGCCCTCGTTGGCCGAAGCCGCAGAGGCCGCGACTGCCTGGCCTGCTTTGCTGGCGCGGATTTTAACATCTACCGCAGCGGCGCCGGGAAATGAAGCGGGTTCACCGCCCAATCCTGTCCCTAACGGATGGGGCGTACGCGTCGCCCGGAGCGGAAAACGGTGACATCGTCGTAGAACGCGGCGCTTTCGTTGTCGGGCCACCAGCCCGGAATGCCGAGCACGGGAAGCGGCGCAAACAGGCGGCTTGTCAGCGCGTCGGTCGTCAACAGCGCGGCGCTGACCGACGCGTCAAGCCAGGCATCGCGCGCGTCGGCATCCCAGTCAAAATACTCGGGCGGTACGTGGACAATCCACGCATGTCCCGTGCAAGCCTTGAACGGCACGATCAGCTTTTCCAGCAGCGCGTGCCCGAAACAGCGCACCTCGCAGGCCACGCCCCACGCGTCACGCCGCTCGACCAGCAACGTGCGCCAGTCGAAACCACGCAACGCGTCTCCCAACGAGGGATCGGCGCATGCGAACAGCAACGCGTTTTCATCGAACAAAGTCAGCATGTCGCGCACGCCGCCGCGCGTCGGGCCGACGCCCAGCACATCGATGGCCGCCGACTGCCGCGCATTCAACGCCGCCTTGATGCGCGGAAACGCGAACCACATCGACGCATTGAAGAAATCGTGCAGGTTGTGGCGCGTCGGCACGCAGCCGGTCGCGCCGATATGCGCCTCGTACGCCGCGCCGGGCGGCAGATCGTCCTGCGCGATGAACGCGAGGCGCTGGCCGCGTCCGGTCGTCTGGCCGAGCGCGGCGGCGTCGGCGTTCATCCCGGCGAGCAAGGCCGCATAGTTAGTGAGCGCGGCGTTCTGCCAGCGCGCGCCGCGCTGCGCGAATGGCGCGAACCACGGCCGCGACCAGTCGATATCGGCGAAACCCGGCCGACGGGCCTCGTCGATCTGCATCGGATGCACAACCAACCGGCCGGCCTTAAACGAGGCGCCAGCCGATCGATTCACCGCCGCGCAGCGGCACCACCGGCGTGTCGCCGACCGGCAGCTCGGCCGGCAGCGTCCATTCCTCGCGACGCAGCGTGACCTGTTCCGCGCTGCGCGGCAGACCGTAGAAGTCCGCGCCGAAGAAACTCGCGAAGCCTTCGAGCTTGTCCAGCGCGCCGGCCTTGTCGAACGCTTCCGTGTACAACTCAAGCGCGTGCAATGCCGTGTAGCAGCCCGCGCAACCGCATGCGTGCTCCTTCAAACCCTTCGGATGCGGCGCGCTGTCGGTACCGAGGAAAAAGCGCGGATTGCCCGACGTTGCCGCCTCGACCAACGCGAGACGATGCGTTTCACGCTTGAGCACCGGCAGGCAGTAGTAATGCGGGCGAATGCCGCCCTGGAAAATCGCGTTGCGGTTGTACAGCAAATGATGCGCGGTAATCGTCGCGCCCAGCAGCCCCGGCGCCACGCCGGCTTCGCGGATGTAGTCGACGGCGTCTTTCGTCGTGATGTGCTCGAACACCACCTTCAGCGCCGGAAACGCCGCGCGCAGCGGCGTCATCACGCGGTCGATGAACACCTTCTCGCGGTCGAACAGATCGATCGACGAATCCGTCACTTCACCGTGCACGAGCAGCGGCATGCCGACTTCCTGCATGACTTCGAGCGTTTTCGCGCACTTCATGATGTCGGTGACGCCCGCGTCCGAATTGGTCGTTGCGCCCGCCGGATACAGCTTCACGCCATGCACGAAGCCGCTTTCGCGCGCGCGGCGGATCTCGTCGGGCGGCGTGTTGTCGGTCAGGTACAAGGTCATCAGCGGTTCGAACTTCGCGCCGGCCGGGATCGCGGCGACGATGCGCCCGCGGTATGCCTCGGCCATCGCGGTGGTCGTGACCGGCGGCTTCAGGTTCGGCATGATGATCGCGCGGCCGAACTGGCGTGCGGTGTCCGGCAGCACGGCCGCGAGCATCTCGCCGTCGCGAACGTGCAGGTGCCAGTCGTCGGGACGGGCGAGCGTGATGGAGTCGAGGGCGGCGGAGGAGTTGGATGCGGTCATGGCGATCGAGGACGAGGAACGGAGCGAAAGTCGGAGCTCAGCGGCGGCGATGAAAGGTAATTGATGCGGTCAAACCGTCATTTGCGGCACAAATCCGCGTCAATTTTGCTATTTGGCGCTTCTGGCTCGGTGATATGCTTGGAGAATCATCATTGTAACGGCTCGTTCCGTTCACAGGCTTACCTGCAACATGTGCCAACTTCTCGGAATGAACTGCGCCGCGCCGACGGACGTCACCTTCTCGTTCACCGGCTTCGCGGCGCGCGGCGGCGTCACCGACCACCATGCCGACGGCTGGGGCATCGCCTTCTTCGAGGATAAAGCCTGCCGGTTGTTCATCGATCATCAGTCGTCGGCCACGTCGCCGATCGCCGAAATGGTCAAGCGCTATCCGATCAAGTCGAAGAACACCATCGCGCATATCCGCAAGGCGACGCAAGGGCACATCCTGCTGGAAAACTGCCACCCGTTCATGCGCGAACTGTGGGGACGTCACTGGATCTTCGCGCACAACGGCGATCTGAAGGACTATTCGCCGGTGCTGTCGGGCGTGTATCAGCCGGTCGGCACGACCGATAGCGAACTCGCGTTCTGCGCGCTGCTGGAAGGTTTGCGCAAGGCATTTCCCGGCGCGCAGCAACCGCCGCTCGACGAATTGTTCGCCACGCTGCAGACGCTCACGCGCGAAATCACGCAGTTCGGCGTGTTCAATTTCCTGATGTCGAACGGCCAGGCGCTGTTCGCGCATTGCTCGACGCATCTGCACTACATCGTGCGGCGCTGGCCGTTCTCCACCGCGCATCTGGTCGACGCGGACGTGTCGATCGACTTCGCCAAATACACCACGCCGGAAGACCGCGTCGCGGTCATCGCCACCAAGCCCTTGACCGACAACGAAGTGTGGAGCGCCTTCAAACCGGGCGATCTGATGATGTTCCAGCACGGCGAGGTGATTGGCCGCGTCAACGTGCCGGTGCCGGAATCCGTGCTGGAGAAGCTGCGTAATCCGGCGCTGGATGCGTCCGCATCGGCCACCACGATCGCCGCGAGCGTGGATGCCGAGGCGCCGTCGATCGCAGCCGAACTCGATCTCGAAGCCGCCGACGACACCGCCGCGTTCGAGTCATCCTGATCCAAAAGCAAAACCCCACGCTTCAGATAAAGCGTGGGGTTTTGTGATCTGCACGAAGCCGCTCCGGGGAGCGGCTTTTTTGTTTGCCGAGACTCCGAGACTCCGAGCCCGCTGGCCGAGCCCAATGCGCCCGGCCCGCAAAGCCCTTCCACCCTCAATGCAGAATCTTCGCCAGAAAATCCTTCGCTCGATCCGACTTCGGATTCGCGAAGAAATCTTCCTTGCGGTCGTCCTCCACGATCAAACCCTTGTCCATGAAGATGACCCGATGCGCGACCTTTTTCGCAAAGCCCATTTCGTGCGTCACGCACATCATGGTCATGCCTTCCTGCGCGAGTTCGACCATCACGTCGAGCACTTCGTTGATCATCTCCGGGTCGAGCGCCGAGGTCGGCTCATCGAACAGCATCGCGATCGGATCCATCGACAACGCGCGCGCAATCGCCACGCGCTGCTGCTGACCGCCCGACAGCTGCCCCGGAAACTTGTCCGCATGCGCGCGCAGGCCCACGCGCTCCAGCAGCTTGAGCCCCTTCGCGGTCGCCTCGTCCTTCGAGCGGCCGAGCACCTTGACCTGCGCGAGCGTCAGGTTCTGCACGATCGACAGATGCGGGAACAGCTCGAAGTGCTGGAACACCATGCCGACCTTCGAACGCAGCTTCGACAGATTGGTCTTTTTATCCGTCAGCGACTCGCCGTTGATCACGATCCCGCCCTTCTGGAACGGTTCGAGACCGTTGACCGTCTTGATCAGCGTGGACTTGCCCGAACCCGACGGTCCGCACACCACCACCACTTCACCCTTCCTGACTTCCGTCGTGCAGTCCGTCAGCACCTGGAACTGGCCGTACCACTTCGAAACATTCTTGATTGAGATCATCTTGCGACCTTTTTCTGAAGACCTTTGACGAGGCTCGACGCGATCACGCAGACCACGAAGTAACACGCGCCCGCGAACAGTACCATTTCGATATTCGTACCGTCACGGTCGCCAATATTGGTGGCGGTGCGGAAGAAATCGGCGAGGCTGATCACGTAGACGAGCGACGTATCCTGAAACAGCACGATGCCCTGCGTGAGCAGCAGCGGCACCATCGCGCGGAACGCCTGCGGCAGCACCACCAGACGCATCGCCTGCGCGTAGTTCATGCCGAGCGCGAACGACGCATTCACCTGCCCGCGCGGCACCGCCTGGATGCCGGCGCGGATGATTTCCGAGTAATAGGCCGCCTCGAACAGCGAGAACGCGACCATCGCCGACGCCAGACGGATGTCGATGTCCGGCGACAGACCCAGCACGTTCTGCAGCACCTGCGGCACGATCAGGAAGAACCACAGCAGCACCATCACCAGCGGGATCGAACGGAAGATCGTCACGTAGCCTTTGGCGAACCACTCGAAGGGCTTGAACGACGACAGCCGCATCATCGCGAGAAGGGTGCCCCAGATGATGCCGAACACGATCGCGATCAGCGTGATCTTGAACGTGACGATCGCACCGGTCCACAGCGTGGGCAGTGCGCCCGCAATACCGCTCCAGTCGAAATGGTGCATTACTTGCCTCCGATATAGCCGGGCAACCGGGTTTTCGCTTCGACCCAGCGCATCAGTTGCATCACGACCAGATTGATCAGCACGTAGGCGAGCGTGACCGCGATGAACGACTCGTACGTCTGCGACGTGTAGTCGACCAGCTGACGCGCCTGCGCGGACAGATCCAGCAGACCGATCGTCGAGGCGACCGCCGAGTTCTTGAAGATGTTCAGGAACTCCGACGTGAGCGGCGGCACGATGATCCGGTAGGCGACCGGCAGCAGCACGTAGCGATACGTCTGCCACTGCGTGAAGCCCATCGCGAGACCGGCCGCGCGCTGGCCCTTCGGCAACGCGTTGATGCCCGAGCGCACCTGCTCGCACACGCGCGCGGCGGTGAAGAGCCCCAGACACAGGATCGACGACGAGAAGAACTGCGCGCCCGGCGGCAACTGCTTGAACCAGTTGCCGATGGAAACGGGCAGCAGCTCCGGAATCACCAGATACCAGATGAAGAACTGCACGATCAGCGGGATGTTGCGGAACACCGCGACGTACACCGTGCCCGCGCCCGACGCCCATTTATTCGGCACCGTGCGCAACACGCCAAAAATCGAACCGACGATCAGCGCGATCACCCATGCCGACAGCGACACGGTAATCGTCACCCAGAAGCCCGACAGCAGCCAGCCCAGATAGGTGGTCGGCTCGCCGGTGGAGACGGGGCTGAGCAGAATGCCCCAGTTCCAGTGATATGACATGACCAGGACTCCAGCAAAAACCAGCAAAAACCGGCAAAAAAAAGCGGAAGAAGCACGCGCCCCTTCCGTTCCTTGCAGCGTTTCAGAAAAACCGCCCGGATTTAGTCGATAGCCTTGTCATTCGGGCTCTTGAAGAGCGCCTTCATGTTATCGCTTTCCGGGAAGTTCAGGTTCAGGCCCTTCGGCGGAATCGGCGATTCGAACCACTTCTTGTAGATCGCGTCCGCTTCGCCCGAGGTTTCGACCTTGGCAATCGCGTCGTCCACGACCTTCTTGAATTCCGGATCGTTCTTGCGGATCATGCAGCCGTACGCTTCGTGCGATTGCGGTGCGCCGACAATCACGAAATCGCCCGGGTTGTTCGACTTGGCGCGTTCGCCCGCGAGCAGCGCGTCGTCCATCATGAACGCGGCGGCGCGGCCGGTGGACAGCGTCAGGAACGACTCGCCGTGGTCCTTCGCGCTGATGATGTTCATGCCCATGCTCTTGTCCTGGTTCATCTTGCGAAGCAGGCGCTCGGAGGTGGTGCCGGCGGTCGTGACGACCGTCTTGCCCTTCAGGTCCGCGAAGTCCTTGATGCCGGAGTCTTTCTTGGTCATCAGACGCGTGCCGATCACGAAGATCGTGTTCGAGAACGCGGCCTGTTGCTGGCGCTCGGCGTTATTCGTGGTGGAGCCGCATTCCATGTCGACGGTACCGTTCTGCACCAGCGGAATGCGGTTCTGCGACGTGACCGGCGTGAGCTTCACCTTCAGGTTCGGCATGTTCAGCTTCTGCTTGACGGCTTCCACCACCTTCAGCGCGAATTCCTGCGAGTAGCCGATGACATTCTGCTTGTCGTCGTAATACGAGAACGGGATCGACGATTCGCGATGACCCAGCGAAATGACGCCCGTGTCCTTGATTTTCTTCAGCGTGCCGGCGTCCTGCGCATGCGCGCCAACCGTGAACAGTCCGAGAGTCGCGAGCAGCAGTGCAGCTTTTTTAACCTTCATGTGGTGATCTCCTTGGCAAGAACCGGCGCCAGTTTAGCAAAGTAATTATTCTGAAAGTATCGCGATAAACCATGGTGTTGCGTGCATCCCAAGACCCCGTTTTTTGGAGCGGGAAAAGACGTTTCACCGCGACTTTCGTGACAGTTTCGCGGCAGTGCGAAGATGCCGCGGACATGCAAAGGCGGGCGGCATCGATCCGATGCCGCCCGCCGGGTCAAACACGCCGTCTTGTGAACCGCGTTGAAGCAAACGATTTGAAGCTGAAACAGCCAGCGGGCCCGCTAAAAAAGCAGGCCCGCCATGTCAGACTGAACAGACAGAACGATCAGGGATACAGACCGCGCAGTTCGCGCGCTTCGAGAATCCGCTTACACGCGACGATAAACGCCGCCGTCCGCACGGACACCTTCTGCTCGCTCGACACTTGCCACACCGCGGCAAACGCTTCGCGCATCACGCGTTCGAGACGCTGGTTGATTTCGTCTTCGGTCCAGAAGAAGCTCGAGAAGTCCTGCACCCACTCGAAGTACGACACGGTCACGCCGCCGGCGTTGGCCACGACGTCCGGGATCACGAGGATGCCGCGATCATGCAGGATGTCGTCCGCTGCCGTGGTGGTCGGGCCGTTCGCGCCTTCCACGACGATCTTCGTCTTGATCTTGCCGGCGTTCTTTTCGGTGATCTGGTTTTCCAGCGCCGCCGGAATCAGGATGTCCGATTCGACATTCCAGAACTCTTCGTTCGTGACGGCGTCCGCTTCCGCGAAACCGCCCACGCCGCCCGTCTTCGCGACGTGATCGAGCAACGCGACCGCGTCGATACCCGTCGACTTGTACAGCGAGCCGGTGTGATCCTGCACCGCGACCAGCTTCGAACCCGCTTCCTGGAACAGACGCGCGGCGATCCCGCCGACGTTGCCGAAGCCCTGCACGGCAATCCGCGCACCTTCGATTTCGACGCCGATGCGGCGTGCCGCTTCGCTCGCCACCACGAACACGCCACGGCCGGTCGCTTCGCGACGGCCCAGCGAACCGCCGAGCGTGATCGGCTTGCCGGTCACGACGCCCGTGGCCGTTTGGCCCTGGTTCATCGAGTACGTGTCCATCATCCACGCCATGATCTGCTCGTTCGTGTTCACGTCCGGCGCGGGAATGTCGGTGTTCGGTCCGATGATGATGCCGATTTCGCTGGTGTAGCGGCGCGTCACGCGCTCCAGCTCACCACGCGACAGCGTGCGCGGATCGACGCGGATACCGCCCTTCGCGCCGCCGTACGGCACGTTCACCGCCGCGTTCTTCACCGACATCCATGCGGACAGCGCCATCACTTCCGACAGCGTCACGTCCTGGTGATAGCGCACGCCACCCTTGCCCGGACCACGCGATACGTTGTGCTGCACGCGATAACCCTCGAAGTGCGCGACGGTGCCGTTATCGAGTTCGATAGGCACATCGACCACCAGAATGCGCTTCGGGCGCTTCAGGGTTTCGAGCCAGCGGGACAGGGAGCCAAGGTACGGCGCGACGCGGTCGACCTGACGCAGGTAGTTACCCCACGGGCCGAGATCGTCTTTATTGAGGTAGGAAGGAACCGACTGCAACGTTGATGCGGATTGTGCGACTTGCTGCTGGGAAGACATGAACGCTCCGGCGTTGATCGAATAGCAGCATTGTCGAAAAACGCCGATTTGAAATCCAATGCCGTTTCCTTATCCGATTATGTTTTTTATGCATAACGTTCAGGAAGTCGCAATTTTGCGTCGTGGCGGCACAGGACATTTCGTCCAGGTCAAGCCGCGCCTTGCGCGAGTTCCTCGGCGACGACATCCCACAACTGCCGCACGAGGATCTGCCGGGCATCGTCGCTCTTCGCGGCGAGTTTGTCGCGATACAGGCGGATTTCCATCGTCAGCGTTAGCTGACCTTCGGCGGTGCCGCGCGTTGCGCGGTCAAGGCGGATCAGCTTGCCGTCGGCGACCGCGTCTTCCACCGCGCTATGCGGCAGGAAGGCGATGCCGTGGCCGGCCAGCGCCATCGCCTTGAGACCTTCGGCCATGTCGGTTTCGTAGAGACGGTCCAGAAAAAGACGCTGCGGGGCATTCGCGAGAATCACCTCGGTCATCCGGCCCAGATAGGCGTTCGGCGTGTACGACAGATACGGTGCGGGCGCCTCGCCAGTGCCCGGCAACGTATAGCGCGGACGGCCCGCGCGGCCCGGCGCCGAGAACGGACTGATCGGCTCGTTGCCGAGCGTCAGCATGTCGTAGCGGCCCGGATCGAGCGCGACCGGATGGCTCGGGTGGTGATAGCCCATCATCAGATCGCAGCCGCCCTCCACCAGCGAGAGCGCCGCGTCGTGCACGTTCAGCGCACGCAGCCGCGTGTGGATCGGGCCCATCTGCGCTTCGATGCGTTGCAGCCAGCGCGGGAAATAGGTGAGCGACAACGTGTGCGGCACCGCGAATTCGATGGTGGCCTGCGGCGTCGCGGTATGGCCGCGCAGCAGCGCGCGCGCCTCGTGGAACTGCGACAGCATGGCGAGGGCCTGCTCGTTGAACACCTGGCCGGCCGCCGTGAGCCGCGTCGGATAAACCGAACGGTCGATCAGTTCGGTGCCGAGCCACGCTTCCAGCGCCTGAATGCGTCGCGAGAAGGCGGGCTGGGTGACGTGGCGCAGTTCGGCCGAGCGGCTGAAACTACGCGTTTCCGCGAGCGAAACGAAGTCTTCGAGCCATTTCAGTTCCATGCGGGGCCTGCTGCCGGCGGGTGGGAGGAACTCAGCATTCTAGCGGCGCGGCCGGGGCTCGCCCCCGCACAGTGGTAAAATTCGCGGTTCCCTCCGCTCCCCAAGCGCCCCTTAGCGCTCTCCGAGCGCTCAACGCTTCGACCCGGTCCTCATCATGTCCGACACCCGCCCCGACACCCTCTTCGCGCTGAACGCGCTTTCCCCGCTCGACGGCCGTTACGCGTCGAAAACCGAAGCCCTGCGCGAATGGCTGTCCGAAGCCGCTTTCATGCGCAATCGCGTGACGGTTGAAATTCACTGGCTGATCGCGTTGTCGCGTGCCGGTTTCGCCGAAGTGCCGCGCTTTTCCGAAGCGTCCGAACAGTTCCTGCTGCAACTGGCCGAGCGCTTCACCGCGCACGACGCCGCGCGCATCAAGGACATCGAGCGCGTGACGAATCACGACGTGAAGGCCGTCGAATACTGGTTGAAGGAATCGGTGAAAGGTCAGGAAGAACTGGAGCGCGCGAGCGAGTTCATCCATTTCGCCTGCACGTCGGAAGACATCAACAACACGTCGCACGGGCTGATGCTGGCCGGCGCACGTGAGCATGTGATCCTGCCGGCGCTGCGCTCGGTGCATCAGCGTCTCGTCGCGCTTGCGCACGCGCACGCCGCGCAGCCGATGCTGTCGCGCACGCACGGCCAACCGGCCAGCCCGACCACGCTCGGCAAGGAACTCGCGAACGTGGCCGCGCGTCTGGAACGCGCGATCGACCGTATCGCGAAGGTCGAACTGCTCGGCAAGATGAACGGCGCGGTCGGCAACTTCAACGCGCATCTGTCCGCGTATCCGGAATTCGACTGGGAAGCGTTCTCGCGCGAAGTCGTCGAGCAGCGTCTGAAGCTGACTTTCAATCCGTACACGATCCAGATCGAGCCGCACGACTACATGGCCGAACTGTTCGACGCGGTGTCGCGTGCGAACACGATCCTGCTGGATCTGGACCGCGACGTGTGGGGCTACATTTCGGTCGGGTACTTCAAGCAGCGCACGAAGGCCGGCGAAATCGGTTCGTCGACCATGCCGCACAAGGTCAATCCGATCGACTTCGAAAATTCGGAAGGCAATCTCGGCCTGGCGAACGCCACGCTGCGTCACCTCGCCGACAAGCTGCCGGTGTCGCGCTGGCAGCGCGATCTGACCGACTCGACGGTGCTGCGCAATATCGGCGTCGCGTTCGGTTATTCGCTGCTCGCATACGACTCGCTGATCCGCGGTCTGGACAAGCTCGAAGTGAATGCGCAGCGTCTGAACGAAGACCTCGACAACTGCTGGGAAGTGCTGGCCGAGCCGGTGCAAACGGTCATGCGCCGTTACGGCATCGAAAACCCGTACGAGCAGTTGAAGGAGTTGACGCGTGGCAAGGGCATCACGCGCGAAGCGCTGCAGACCTTCGTCAGCGGTCTCGCGATTCCGCAGGACGCGAAGGACCGCTTGCTGGCCATGACGCCGGGTTCGTATATCGGCAAGGCGGTGGAACTGGCGAAGCGGATTGCCTGATAAAGGCCGCATCGTCATCGTTCGATGAATGCCTCGCTGGCCGAGGAGGCATGAAAAAGGAAAAAGCCGCTCCAGAAAACGTGGAGCGGCTTTTTTTCGTCCCGCGATTTCAGCGTTGCTCGACCTGCTTCAACACTTCGTCGACGATTTCCTCCGGCGTCAACTCGATGCTCACCGTGATCGCTTCATCCGCGCCCGGCTCCTCGAGCGTATCCAGTTGACTCTGCAGCAGCGACGGATCGAAGAAGTGACCGGTGCGCGTAGTCAGCCGCTCCTCCAGCACCTCGCGCGAACCCTTCAGATAGACGAAGCACACGTCCTTGTCGCCGTCGCGCAGCACGTCGCGATACGAACGCTTGAGCGACGAACACGTGAACACCGCCGTCTCGCCCGCCTTCTGCTTCTCGACGATCGCCGCGCGGATGGTTTGCAGCCACGGCCAGCGGTCCTCGTCGGTCAGCGGAATGCCGTGATGCATCTTTTCCTTGTTGGCGGCGCTGTGGAACGCGTCGCCGTCGGTGAACGCGCAGTGCAGGCGTTCCGCCAGCATTTCGCCGATGCGGGTCTTGCCGGCGCCCGACACGCCCATTGCGATCAGAATCATTCGATACTCCTTACACGACCGCCGCGAGTGCGAAGGTCAAACCCAAACCCATCAGCGAGATGATGGTTTCCAGCAGCGACCATGTCTTGAAGGTCTGCCCCACCGTCATCCCGAAGTATTCCTTGATCAGCCAGAAGCCGCCGTCGTTGACGTGCGAAAAGATCAGCGAGCCCGAACCGGTGGCGAGCACCAGCAACTCCGGCTGAACCTGCACGGCGCCGGCCGCCGCGATCGGCGCGACGATGCCGCAAGCGGTGGTCATCGCAACCGTGGCCGATCCCGTCGCGAGACGGATCAGCGCCGCGACCAGCCAGCCGAACAGCAGCGGCGACAGATGCGCGGAAGTCGCCGCGTTGACGATCTCTTTCGAAATGCCGCTGTCCATCAGCACGCGGCCGAACCCGCCGCCCGCGCCGACGATCAGCGTGATGCCCGCGATCGGCGCGAGACATTCGCCGCAGAATTTCTGGATCTGATCGCGCGTGAAACCGCGGCTCGCGCCGAAGGTCCAGAAACTGACCAGCACCGCGATCAACAGTGCGACGTCCGAATTGCCGATGAAGCGCAGCAGATCGTTCGGCAGCGTTTTCGGCTCGGTGATCAGATCGGCCCAACTGCCGACCAGCATCAGAATCACCGGCAGCAGCACGGTGAACAGCGTGATGCCGAAGCTCGGCAATTCACGCTTCGGCGCGGTGCTTTGCGTGCTGTCCTTCGCGCCGTCCTTCGCGCCATCTTTCGACCCATCGGCCGCGCCGAGAAACTGCGCGGCGAGCGCGTTATCTTTCGGCAGCTTGATATAGCGGCTGATCAGCAACGCGAACAGCGGCCCCGCGACGATTGCCGTCGGCACCCCGACCATCAGACCGTAGGCGATCGTCTTGCCGATATCCGCGTGATAAGCCTGCACCGCGAGCATCGCGGCCGGATGCGGCGGAATCAGACCGTGCACGACGGAGAGCCCCGCGACCATCGGCAGGCCGACCAGCAGCAATGACTTGTTGGTGCGCTTCGCGACGTTGAACGCGATCGGAATCAGCAGCACGAAACCGACTTCGAAGAACACCGGCAAGCCGACGATGATCGCGACGACCATCATCGCCCAATGAATGTTCTTCTCGCCGAACCAGTCGATCAGCGTGGTGGCGATCCGCTCCGCGCCGCCGGACTCGGCCATCATCTTGCCGAGCATGGTGCCGAGGCCGACCACGATCGCGATGTGACCGAGCGTGTTGCCGTTACCCGTCTCGAACGATTTGACGATGGTCGACATCGGCATGCCGGACGCGAGTCCCAGCAGCAGCGACACGATGATCAGCACGAGGAACGGATAGACCTTGTAGCGCGTGATCAACAGGATCAGCAGCGCGATGGCGATCACCGCGAAGACCAGCAGCAGGCTGCCGTGGGTAGCTCCCATGAAGCTCCTCCTTTGCGTTGTAGATTCTGGAGTGCAGGAAAAAAGCGGCCAGCACCATGTCTCACGGCGACCTGCGCGACGCCTGAAAACCGGGCTGACCGCGCGGACGCTGAATTTTACTGTCTGTCGTCTTAAAACGCCTGCCAATCGGGCGATGCGCGATCAAGGCACGAACTGCAGGCCGTCATTCGAACGACGCATCGGCGAAACTCACCAGCAAAAAAGAAGCCTCGCCGCGACAGCCTGAACGGCTGGTTCGACGAGGCTCCTTCGGTTCGGGCCCGGTGGACGGATTAATGCGTGCGCGTCAGTTAGTGCGCCGGCGCGGCCAACTGGCTCGCGGCCCGCGCGAGACGCGTGACTTCGTCCCAGTTCTGCGCGGCCAGTGCCGCCTTCGGCGTGAGCCACGAACCGCCCACGCACACCACGTTCGGCAGCGACAGGAAGTGGGTCGCGGTTTCCGCGGTGATGCCGCCGGTCGGGCAGAACTTCAGCGTCGGGAACGGACCGTGGAACGCCTGCAGCATCGGCACGCCGCCGGCCTGCTGCGCCGGGAAGAACTTGACGATTTCATAGCCGAGTTCCAGTGCCTGGATGATGTCGCTCGGCGTCATCACGCCCGGCAGCAACGGCAGGCCGGCGTCCTGGGCGGCCTTGTGCATGTCTTTCGTGAGGCCCGGCGAGACGCCGAACTGCGCACCCGCTTTCTTCGCCTGCGCGCAATGCTCGGGCTTCGTGATCGTGCCGACGCCGACCACGATGTCGTCGGCCAGATGGCTCGCGCGTTCGATCGCTTCCAGGCCGGCCGCCGTGCGCAGCGTGATTTCGAGCACTTTCACGCCGCCCGCGTGCAGCGCGCGCGACACGTGTTCGCCCTGTTCGGCCGAGTCGAATGCGAGCACCGGAATCACCGGGCCGAGGCGCACGATATCGCTTACTGTTTTCGCCGTCATAGTCAGACTCCTTGTTTGCGCAGCATTCAGCTGGCTTGGGTGGTGCTTGTTTGTGTGTGGCGGTGCGCCGCCGCGGCTTCCGCCTGATGTCCAGCGTGATGCGCGGGACGCTCGCCCACCATCGCACCGAACACCGACGCGCCCTGCTCCGCCGGCGCGGCCGCCGCGCGGAACACGCCGAACAGCTCGCGGCCGAAGCCGACTTCGTTGTCCGCCTGATGCTGCGGCGCGGCGCCCTCACGCGCCGCCCATTGCGCGGCGTCGATCTCGATGTCGAGCACGCCCGCTTCGGCGTCGATCACCAGCATGTCGCCGGTGCGCACCTTGCCGATCGGCCCTTGCAGCAACGCTTCCGGCGACAGATGAATCACCGCCGGCACCTTGCCGGACGCGCCCGACATGCGGCCGTCGGTAACCAGCGCGACATGGAAGCCTTGATCCTGCAACACACCGAGCAGCGGCGTCAAACGGTGCAGCTCGGGCATCCCGTTTGCCCGTGCGCCCTGGAAGCGCACCACGGCGATGAAGTCGCGCTTCAACTCGCCCTTGTCGAACGCTTCCTGCACCGCTTCCTGCGAATCGAACACGATCGCGGGCGCCTTGACCTTGCGATGCTGCGCCGCCACCGCCGAAATCTTGATCACGCCGCGGCCGAGCTTGCCCTGCATCAGACGCAAGCCGCCGTCTGGCTGGAACGGTTCCGCGATGCCGCGCAGCACCGTCGTGTCGCCGCTCGCCGGTGCGCCCGGCACCCATTGCAGCTTGCCGTCGATCAGCTTCGGCTCTTCGGTGTAGTGCTTCAGACCCTTGCCCGCGACGGTGTTGACGTCTTCGTGCAACAAGCCGCCTTCCAGCAGATTGCGCACCAGGAACGCGACGCCGCCCGCCGCGTGGAAGTGATTCACGTCCGCCTTGCCGTTCGGATAGATCTTGGCGAGCAGCGGCACGGCCTGCGACAGCGTGTCGAAATCGTCCCAGTCGATCACGATGCCAGCCGCGCGCGCAATCGCGACGAGGTGCAGCGTGTGATTGGTCGAGCCGCCCGTCGCCAGCAACGCGACGATGCCGTTGACGATCGCTTTCTCGTCGACCACATGGCCGATCGGCATGTAGTGACCGCGCTCCACCGTGAGGTCGAGCACGCGGCGCGCGGCCTGCGCGGTCAGCGCGTCGCGCAGCTCGGTATGCGGATGCACGAAGGCCGAGCCCGGCAGATGCAGGCCCATCACTTCCATCAGCATCTGATTGCTGTTGGCGGTGCCGTAGAACGTGCAGGTGCCGTGGCTGTGATAGGCGGCGGCTTCCGCTTCGAGCAGCGCGTCGCGGCCGCACTGGCCGGTCGCGAAGAGCTGGCGGGTCTTGGCTTTGTCGTCGTTGGACAGGCCGCTGCCCATCGGGCCGGCCGGCACGAAGATGGTCGGCAGATGGCCGAATTGCAGCGCGCCGATCAGCAGACCCGGCACGATCTTGTCGCAGATGCCCAGGCACAGCGCCGCGTCGAACATGTTGTGGGTCAGCGCGACCGCCGTGCTCATCGCGATCACTTCACGCGAGAACAGCGACAGTTCCATGCCCGCGTTGCCCTGCGTGATGCCGTCGCACATGGCCGGCACACCGCCCGCGAATTGCGCGACACCGCCGTTTTCGCGCGCGGCCTGCTTGATGATGTCCGGGTAGTTTTTGTACGGCGCGTGGGCCGACAGCATCTCGTTGTACGAGGACACGATGCCGATGTTCGGCTCGCGGATCTGCTTGATGACGAGTTTGTCGTTGCCTTCCATGCCCGCGAAGCCGTGGGCCAGGTTCGCGCACGACAGCGCGCCGCGCGCCGGGAACTTGCCCTGCGCCTGATGGATGCGGGCCAGGTAGGCCTCGCGCGTGGGCTTGCTGCGCTCGATCACGCGTTGCGTGACCTTCAACAATTGCGAATGCGGGGAAACCATCGGAGCTCCTTCGTCGCTGGCATTCAGGCGTGCGCGCACGTGGCCAGGTAGGTATCGCAGGGGATGTCGGATCAGTCGACAAACGCGATGTTAGTAGAAAAACTACATGATCGCAACGCGCTTTCCTGCTGCAGCGCCACATCCCATCCATTCCCACCGAGCCATACTGGCGGCCGGTCAACGAGAAATGGAGCAAACCTAGGGATTACACCTAGCTGCGAATCTGTAGTTTTTGTAGCTTTTTCTACAATCGGCTATAGTCCACGCATTCTTCAGCATAGTGCGAGTTTTCCGATGATGCTGTCCCAGGTGGAAGCGATGCGCGAGCAATTGCGCCCGTCCGAGCGCAAGCTCGCGGATTACATCGTCGAGGCGCCGCGCGAGGTGCTCGACCTCTCGATGACGGAAGTGGCCGCCCGCGCGGGCGTGAGTCAGCCGACCATCGCGCGGTTCTGTCATGCGCTCGGTTTTTCGGGGTTTCGCGAGTTCAAGATCCGGCTCGCGCAGGGCATCGCGGCCGAGGTGCCGGCGGTGTACCGCGATGTGCGGCCCGACGAGCCGACGCCGGGCGTGGCCGCGAAGGTGCTCGACCGGACCATCGGCGCGCTGATCCAGGTGCGCAACAATCTGTCGTCGGACAGCGTGGCGGCGGCGATCGCGCTGCTGGCGCAGGCGCGCCGCATCGAGTTCTACGGTGCGGGCGGGTCGGGCATCGCCGCGCTCGATGTGCAGCACAAGTTTTTCCGGCTCGGCATGCCGAGCGTCGCGTATTCGGACCCGCACACGTTTCTGATGTCGTCGGCGTTGCTGGGGCCGGGCGACGTGGTGGTGGCGATCTCCAACACCGGCCGCACGCGCGATATCCTCGACGCGGCCAAAGCCGCACTCGCGGCGGGCGCGAAAGTGATCGCGATCACGCACGGCAATTCGCCGCTCGCGCGGCTCGCCTCGGTGGGACTGTTCGCCAATGTCGACGAAGACACGGATATCTTTTCGCCGATGACCTCACGCGTGTCGCACCTGGCGATCGGCGACATTCTGGCGGTGGGCGTGGCGCTAAGCCGCGGGCCCGAGCTGGTGGAGAAGCTCGCGCAGACGAAGGAAGTGATTCATCGGCGCCGGGTGGATTCGCACGGATAGCGAACGCGGCGTGTCGGGACGGCCGTCGCAAAAAAAGGCGGGTTGCCGAAATCGGCAACCCGCCTTTTTTATCGTCCCGTCAATCTCGTGGGCTCAGCCTCAGAACGGCTTGATCACCACCAGCGCCACCGCTGCCAGCATGCCGAGCACCGGCAATTCGTTGAACATCCGGTACCACTTGTCCGAGCGCTTGTTCTCGCCGCGCTCGAAGGTGCGCAGCAGCACGCCGCAGTAAGCGTGATAGACGATCAGCAACACGACGACGCCGACCTTCGCGTGAATCCAGCCCTGCCCGCGACCGATGCCGATCACGAGCCACAACCACAGCCCGCAGGCCAGCGCCGGCACCGCGATAAACGACATGAAGCGGAACAGCTTGCGCGCCATCGTCAACAGACGCGCGGTCGCGGCGGGCTCCGTTTCCATCGCCAGATTGACGAAGATGCGCGGCAGATAGAACAGGCCGGCGAACCAGGAAGCAATCAGGACGATGTGAAACGTTTTTACCCAGAGCATCAGTAGTACCTGTACCTGTGCGGATGGTTGATGGTGCGATCGCGCGCCACGCGTTTACTGGCGGCCTTCGCCGTGTCCCAGCACCACGTACTTCAGCGACGTCAGGCCTTCCAGTCCGACCGGACCGCGTGCGTGCAGCTTGTCGTTCGAAATGCCGATTTCGGCGCCGAGGCCGAATTCGAAGCCATCGGCGAAACGCGTGGACGCGTTGACCATCACGCTCGCCGAGTCCACTTCGCGCAGGAAGCGCATCGCGCGGTCGTGATCTTCGGTGACGATCGCGTCGGTGTGATGCGAGCCGTATTCGTTGATGTGCCCGATCGCCGCGTCGAGGTTGTCGACCACCTTGATCGCCAATACCGGCGCGAGGTATTCGGTGCGCCAGTCTTCTTCCGTCGCGTCGACCAGCGGCGTCACGCCTGCATCGGCCAGCTCCGCGCGCGCCGCCGCGTCGACGCGCAACTCGACGTCTTTCTCGCGATACAGCTTGCCCAGCGCGGGCAGCACTTCAGCCGCGATACCGCGCGCCACCAGCAGCGTTTCCATCGTGTTGCAGGTGCCGTAGCGGTGCGTCTTCGCGTTGTCGCAGACGTTCAGCGCCTTCGCCACGTCGGCGCGATCGTCCACGTACACGTGGCAGATGCCGTCGAGGTGCTTGATCATCGGCACGCGGCCTTCCTCGATCAACCGCGCGATCAGGCTCTTGCCGCCGCGCGGCACGATCACGTCGACAAATTCGGTCATCGTGATCAGCTTGCCGACCGCCGCGCGGTCTGCTGTGCCGACCACCTGCACCGCGTCCTGCGGCAGACCGGCGGCTTGCAAGCCTTCGCCGATCAGCTTCGCGAGCGCGGTGTTGCATTCGAGCGCTTCCGAACCACCGCGCAGAATCGTCGCGTTGCCCGACTTCAGGCACAGCGCGGCAGCGTCGATCGTCACGTTCGGCCGCGATTCGTAGATGATGCCGATCACGCCGAGCGGCACGCGCATCTGCCCGACCTGAATGCCGCTCGGACGGAACTTCATGTTGCTGATTTCACCGATCGGATCGGCCAGCGCGGCCACCTGCCGCAGCCCTTCGACCATCGTCTTCAGCGCCTTGTCCGACAGCGTCAAGCGATCGATGAACGCCGCGTCGTGCCCTTTGTCGCGCGCCTTCGCAAGATCGCGCGCGTTGGCTTCCTTGAGCAACGCGGCGTCGCGCTCGATCGCGTCCGCGACAGCCGCGAGCGCGGCATTCTTCGCCGCCGTCGACGCTCGCGCCATCGCGCGCGAAGCGTGACGCGCGCGGCGGCCGAGGTCGGTCATGTACTGGTCGATATCCATGGTGATTCTCTTGGTGCCGCGCACATTCGCGTGCGGCGGACTGGCAGAAATTAGCGAAACATCAAACGATTGTAAGGCGAGTGCCGTGGCCTCGCTCAGGCAGGCCTGCGCACGGAGGTGGCAGCGGCGCCCGATCCGCCGACGCGTGGCCGTGGCGGCGATACGGCCGCCGTTTTCGGCGACGCCACCGTCATCGCGAGCTCGAACAAACCGTCCCACGGATCGGGCGGCGGATCGTTACGATGATTGCCGGGCGTCCCGCCCGACAGGCCCTTGACCTGCCGGTCGAGCTTCGCCGCCAGCGCCAGCGCTTTTTCCAGCGCGGCTTCCGTGACACGCGACAACGCCGGGCCGATCAGACGCTCGCGCGGACCCCACACGCGGTTCTCGCGCACCAGCATGGCGAGCGGCTTGCCCGCCGCGACGCCGCGCTTGATCCGCAGCAGGGTGCGCACTTCCTCGACGACCGCCCACAGCACCAGCACGGCGGCCTCGCCCTCGCCGCGCAACCCGTCGAGCATGCGCGACAAACGGCCGACGTCGCCCGCCAGCATCGCTTCGTTCAGTTTGAAAACGTCGTAACGCGCGACGTTCAGCACGGCGTCGTGAATCTGTTCGAAGCTCAACGCGCCGGCCGGATAAAGCAGCCCGAGCTTCTGGATTTCCTGATGCGCGGCGAGCAGATTGCCCTCCACGCGCTCGGCGATAAATGCCAAGGCGCGGCGCCCTTCCTCGCCAGCCGCAACGCGCTGCCCTTGCGCGGCGAGCCGTTGGCCGACCCAGTTCGGCAACTGTGCGCGCTCGACCGGATCGATCTTCAACGCGACCCCGGCATCGGCAAGCGCGCTGAACCACGCCGACTTCTGCGTGGCCGCATCGAGGCGCGGCAGCGTGACGATGGTCAACACGTCGTCGTTGACGGCGCCGGCGAGCGTCTTCAGTGCCTCGCCGCCTTCCTTGCCGGGCTTGCCCGACGGAATCCGCAGCTCGACCAGTTGACGGTCGCCGAACAGCGACATCGACTGACTGGCGCCGAGCAAGGAACTCCAGTCGAAACTGCGCTCGACGGTGAACACCGAGCGATCGGTGAAGCCGGCCGCGCGCGCCGCCGCACGGATGCGGTCGCACGCTTCCTGAGCGAGCAGATGCTCGTCGCCATACACGACGTAGAGCCCGGCGAGCCCCTTGGCGAGATGCGCTTCGAGCGCGTCAAGTCGCAGTTGCATGGCTACCGGCTGGCGAAGTGGATCGGATGAGACGTGTCGGACACGGCATCGCGCTCACAGCGGCGGCGGCGGCAACGGTGCGCGCGGCACCACCGCAGGCGCTTCCTGTCCAGGCGCCGGATGCAGCGAACGGACAATCGACAGACGCCGCGTGAGCTGATCGATCGCGTCGCTTTCCATGTCGTTGAACAGGATGTCGCTCTCGGCCACCTTGGCCTGCGAGTACTGGTCGCTATACGTCATCGCGCGATTCAGCGAGATCACGCTGCTCGGGATCAACACGGTGCCGTCCTTGCCGACCAGCGAGTAACTCATGGAGAGGTTGATCTGATACTCCTCGACCACGCCCAGCGAATTCAGCGTCAGGGTGCTGAGCCCGCGGCCCTCGGCCAGCGTCAGCGTGGCATCCGCGTTCGCCACCGAACTGACGACCACCGTGTCGCTGCCGCCCTGCACCAGGCGCGTGAGGCGCGCGTTGGCCGCCGGCGAACCGCCGGCAATGAAGAGGCGTTTAAACGCGTAGTCCTGCTGACCGCGCAACTGGAAGCCGCACGCGGACAACATCAGCACGCTGCACGCCAGCGTCAATAACATTCTGCGAGTCACATTCGCTCCTGGTTCGCAGTGGATTCCGTCGCGACAAACGGACGCCGCAGGTGGCTGCGCCCGTTCGCCGCGAGGCTGTGGTGTACCGTCAGACGACCACGTTCACGAGACGGCCCGGCACCACGACGATCTTCTTCGGCGCCCGGCCTTCGCTGAACTTCGCGACCATTTCGTGCGCGGCCGCGAGCTGTTCGATCGCTTCGCGCGTGGCTTCCTTCGCGACCGTGATCGCGCCGCGCACCTTGCCGTTCACCTGCAGCACGAGTTCGATCTCCGACTGCTCCAGTGCCTGTTCGTCGACCTTCGGCCACGGCGCGTCGAGCAGCGAACCGTGGGCATCGGCATAACCGAGTTCCTGCCAGAGCTGGAACGTCAGATGCGGCACGACCGGATACAGCACGCGCAGCATCACGCTGCAGGTTTCGCGCAGCACGGCCGGCTGGGCACCCTTCGCGCCGTCGAGCGCGTTGAGCATCTTCATCGCGGCCGACACCACCGTGTTGTATTGCAGACGCTGATAGTCGAAGTCCGCCTGCTTCAGCACGGTGTAGATCTCGCGGCGCAGCGTCTTGTCGACATCGCCGAGTTGCGCGACATCGAGCGCGCCCGCCGAGCGCAGCGCCGCTTCGTTCGACTGGCAGAAGCTCCATACGCGACGCAGGAAGCGGCTCGCGCCCTCCACGCCCGAACCCGACCATTCGAGCGACTGCTCGGGCGGCGCGGCGAACATCACGAACAGACGCGCGGTATCCGCGCCGTGCTGGTCGATCAGCAATTGCGGATCGACGCCGTTGTTCTTCGACTTCGACATCTTCTCGACGCCGCCGAGCACGACCGGCTGGCCATCCGAATTCAGCACCGCGCCGGACGGGCGGCCCTTGTCGTCGAACGAGACGGTGACGTCGGCCGGGTTGTACCAGGTCTTCTTGCCCGCTTCGCTTTCGCGGAAATAGGTTTCGTTGAGCACCATGCCCTGCGTGAGCAGGTTTTTGGCCGGCTCGCCGAACTTGACGAGGCCGAGGTCGCGCATGACCTTCGCCCAGAAACGCGAGTACAGCAAATGCAGAATCGCGTGTTCGATACCGCCGATGTACTGGTCCATCGGCGCCCAGTAATCGGTGCGCTCGTCGACCATGGTCGACGCGTTCGGCGACGCGTAGCGGTAGAAGTACCACGACGAATCGACAAAGGTGTCCATGGTGTCGGTTTCGCGTTTGGCCGCGCCGCCGCAGGTCGGGCAGGTGCAGTTCACGAACGCTTCGGACTTGGCGAGCGGGTTGCCCGTGCCGTCCGGCACGAGGTCTTCCGGCAATACCACCGGCAGATCTTTTTCCGGCACCGGCACGTCGCCGCAGGTCGGGCAGTGGATGATCGGAATCGGCGTGCCCCAGTAACGCTGGCGCGACACGCCCCAGTCACGCAGACGCCACGTGATCTGCTTGTCGCCGAGGCCGAGTTCCTTCAGGTCGGCGGCGATCCGATCGACCGCCTGTTCGTAGCCGAGGCCGTCGTACTTGCCGCTGTTGATCAGCGTGCCGGTCTTCTCGCCATACCATTCCTGCCAGGCGTCGGCCGAGAACGCCTGCCCCGCGACGTCCACCACCTGCTTGAGCGGCAGACCGTATTTCTTCACGAACGCGAAGTCGCGCTCATCGTGCGCCGGCACGCCCATCACCGCGCCTTCGCCGTAGCTCATCAGCACGTAGTTGCCGATCCACACCTCGACCGGTTCCTGCGTGAGCGGATGCGTGACCGTGAAGCCGGTGCCCATGCCCTTCTTTTCCATGGTCGCGACGTCGGCTTCAGCGACGCCGCCGCGCTTGCATTCCTCGATGAACGCCTGCAGTTCCGGCTTGTCTTTCGCGAGACGCGTGGCGAGCGGAT